>NZ_AP027270.1:2804915-3142398 GCF_036322705.1 Maricaulis maris | reverse complement strand
GCTACCGGAAATTCATCCGCATGGGATTGGTCGCCCTCAGAAGCCCAAAGGTTACTCCGGGGCCGGTTCTGGTCAACATGATTCAGCTCCCAAAATCGGAGATTCTTCGCTTGACACGGGAAATCCGTGATCGGATCGAAGCTTGGGGTTTGTGACAGATTTATGACAATACATCTGGTCCCTTTTTCGCTCAAAAAGAGGACCGGTTTCAGGTCGCGGATCATCATAAACCCGGCCTTTCAACCCCTCCGTATGCAGATGAATTAATAGAATATGACTCGCGCAGATCGGGCGATCGCCAGGCCCGCCGGAGTCCACGCACAACGAAAGACGCCCGGGGCAAGAGCCCCGGGCGTCTGATCATTTCAAGTCCGGTGAAAGACGTCGGCTCAGGCCGACATCGACTTCACGCGGGACGACAGGCGGGAGACTTTCCGCGAGCCGGTATTCTTGTGGTAGATGCCCTTGCCGACAGCGCGCATCAGCTCGGACTCAGCCGCGACCAGAGCGGTCTTGGCAGCAGCCTGGTCGCCAGACGCAATCGCCAGCTCGACCTTCTTGACGAAAGTACGAACGCGCGAACGACGAGCCTTGTTGACGGCCGTCCGGCGAGCGATCTTGCGGACCATTTTCTTGGCCGAGTTGGTGTTGGCCATGGATATCAACCTCTTTATGCGGCCGGGACAGTCTTCCCGGCTAAATCCGTGAGCGGCGGCGTATAGGCCCTTGTCGCGAGGGCGTCAACTGCCCACTGCGCCTGACCGCCTAGCGATGCTTGAAATGTGCAGCCCGTTTCTCGGCGAAGGCAGCCATGCCTTCCTTCTGATCTTCAAGCGCGAACTGGGACATGAACACGCGTCGCTCGAAGCGAACGCCTTCCGTGAGACCGATCTCGAAGGAACGGTTGACGGTTTCCTTGGTCATCATCGCGACCGGCAGGGACTTGGCTGCAATCGACTCCGCCGCTTCCATCACCACGTCCATGAAATCATCGGCCGGGACCACACGCGAGACCAGACCGGCCCGCTCGGCTTCCTCGGCATCCATCATCCGCCCGGTCAGGCACATGTCCATCGCCTTGGCCTTGCCAACCGCACGCGGCAGGCGCTGCGTACCGCCAGCGCCCGGCATGACGCCGAGATTGATCTCCGGCTGTCCGAACTTGGCGGTTTCCGAAGCGATGATGAAATCGCACATCATGGCAATCTCGCAACCACCGCCGAGGGCATAGCCGGACACAGCGGCAATGATCGGCTTGCGGAAACGGGCCACGGCCTCCCAGGTCTCCGCGAACGGATCCTTGTTGTAGAGGCCGACCATGTCGCGCGCCTGCAGTTCCTTGATATCGGCGCCTGCGGCGAAAGCCTTCTTCGACCCGGTCAGCACCACGCAACCGATCTCGTCATCGGCTTCGCAGGCGGCCAGCGCAGCGGCCAGCTCGGTCGTCAGCTCATCGCACAGAGCATTGAGTGCCTCGGGACGGTTCAGCGTGATCACGCCGACGCGGCCCTCGGTTTTGTACTGGATCGTCTTGTAGCCCATTTCGGTGCTCCATCTGACGGCGCGGAAGCCCCGCGCGGGTAAAGCCGCGCCGCTATAACGCAGTCGGGGGCAAGCGTCGATACCGGGTGACCCGATTGAGTCACCCGGCCCGATTTCGGTCTACTGGCGGGTTACCGTAAAGCCCTCATTGCGCAGCAGATGGATGACGCCATCCTCGCCGGGCAGGTGGGCTGCACCGACAGCGATAAAGACCGTCCCCTTACCATCCATGATCTCGGCAATCTGCGGGATCCAGTTGGCATTGCGCTGCACGATGAGCACCTCATACGCCTCCGGCGCCTCGACCCGCATGCTCTCATTGAGCAGCGTTTCCAGAGCGTCGACATCTCCCGTCGCCCAATCGGTCACCAGCTCGTCGAGCATGTCCGGCAGCTCGGCGAGGTCCTGCAGGCCCTGCTCGAAGGCGCGCGCCTGCACATCATCCGGCTGGCCGGCGAGGAAGCCGATCTGTTGCTCGGCGGTCTCGAAATAGCCCATCCCGGTTCCGCTGCCCTCGACAAGCGCCAGAAGGCTGGTCTCGACGCCGGCATTGGGATCGAGTCCCAGCGCCTGCATCTGTCCGACCGCCAGCGCGACCTGCGCCAGCCAGGGCCGCATCGGCTCCAGCATGGCCGGCGCGAAGCCGATGGTCGGGGCGAGCTCGGCCAGGGTCGCATTGGCACTGTCGGAGAGCTGGGACGACAGGGTCACGCCGGCCGGGTTGAGGCCATATTGCATGACCAGCTGCTGCATCCGGGCCTGCACGTCGGGCGAGTGGACGTCGGCTTCCAGATACAGGGTATCAGCGCTCGCCAGCAGCGTGCGGATCTCGTCGGTCTGCCAGCTCAGGCTCGGCGGCAGGATGTGGAAGGTGCCGAAGATATAGACGTCCGAGTCCGCATCCGAGAGATGCCAGATCGCCGGGTCGGCTTCGACCTGGGAGTAATCGGCGGGCTGGGCCTGGGCGGCGGGGGCGAGCAGGGCGCCACCGGCCAGCATCACGGCGCCAAGCGCAGCGGATGCAAGGCGGCTCAAACGGGAAACAGGTGTCATGTCAGGGTCTCGCTATGGCAAATATGGTGAGCACACACTAGCCGGATCATCGCGCCGACATAGCGGGAATGCAGGCCGCGATGTCCCCGGTCAGCGCTGGCACTGGCTGCAGAACCAGGTTGAGCGTCCGGACTGGACAATACGCTGGATCGACCCCGCACATCCGGCCGTCGGACAGGCCGCGCCGAGACGGTCATAGACCCGGAAGCGATGCTGGAAATAGCCCAGCGCGCCATCGGTCGAGGCGAAATCCTTCAGCGAAGAGCCGCCGGCCTCGATCGCCTCGACGATCACGGCCCGGACCGCCCGGGCCAGCCGCTCGGCCCGGACGCCCGGGATCGAGGCCGCCGCACGGCGCGGACTGATGCCGGAGCGGTGCAAGGCCTCACAGACATAGATATTGCCCAGTCCGGCGACAATCGACTGGTCCAGCAGGGCCGCCTTGATCGGGGTCCGCCGACCGGCCAGCGCCTCGCCGAGATAGGCGCCGGAGAATTCATTGCCGTGCGGCTCCGGCCCCAATGCGCCGAGCACCTTGTGTGTGGCTTCGTCGGCGGTCGTGAACAGGTCCATATAGCCAAAGCGGCGCGGATCATTATAGCGCACCACGACCCCGCCTTCGGCCCGGATCACGACATGATCATGCTTGGGGTTGGCCGGCGCCGCATGGACAAAATCGCCCGGCTGCACGGCCGCGCCCTCCACCTCGATCGAAAAGCGCCCGGACATCCCGAGGTGACCGATCAGCGTCTCTCCACTATCGAGCCGCAGCAGGAGATATTTCGCGCGGCGGTCAATCCGTTCGACCCGGGTTCCGGTCAGGCGCCGGGCAAAGCCGTCGGGAAAGGCAAAGCGCAGATTGGGCCGGTTGACCTCGACCGCGAGAATCCGGCGACCTTCGAGGGCCGGGACCAGGCCGCGCCGGACCGTTTCGACTTCGGGTAATTCAGGCATCTGGCGTGTCCTTCATCCTGTCTGGCGAAGCCATGGCGCGGTCCGTCCCGGGTCAGGAGACCCGCTGTTTGACCACAGGGAAATCCGGCTGTCAGCCACCTTGGCGGCACTGCGACATCACGAACCGTTCGCGCCGCTTTGCCGGGCAGGCCCGGACGGCTATGTTGCCCCCATGAGCACCACCAAGACCCGCCCGACCGCCGCCCTTGAGCCGGATACCGCCTCCGGCCCTGATACCGCCTCCGGGCCTGATACCGTCTCCTTCGGCTTTACCGATGTCGCCCGCGAGGAGAAAGCCTCCCTCGTGCGCGGTGTCTTTGATCGCTCGGCACGGCGCTATGACCTGATGAATGACCTCATGTCGCTGGGCATCCACCGGGTCTGGAAAGACATGGTGATGACCCGCGCCAACCCGCAGCCGGGCGAGATCCTGATCGATGTTGCCGGCGGCACCGGCGATCTGGCCCGCAGTTTTCTGGCCAAGGCCGATGCTGTTGCCGCGCGGCGCGGATCGGAGCGCAAGGCCCGCGCCATCGTCCTCGATATCAACGAGCAAATGCTGCGCGCCGGCGTGAAGCGTGGTCTCAAGCCGCAGGAAGCGGGTCGCATCGACTGGGTCACCGGCAATGCCGAGTGCCTGCCCCTGCCGGACCGCACCGCGCACTGTGTCACCATCTCGACCGGGATCCGCAATGTCACCGAACGGCTGTCCGCGCTGAAGGACATGCGCCGCGTGCTCAAGCCGGGCGGACGTTTCCTCTGCCTGGAATTCACCCGACCGACCAGCCGCGCCTGGGAAAAGGCCTATGATGCCTGGTCGTTCAACGTGATGCCCGAACTCGGTCACTACGTGGCCAAGGACCGTGAGAGTTATCAATACCTCGTGGAATCAATCCGCCGCTTCCCCAACCAGGAGGATTTCGCGGCCGAGCTGCGCGAGGCGGGCTTCCGCAATGTCAGCTACACCAATTTCTCGGGCGGCATTGCCGCGCTGCATGTCGGCTGGGCCTAGCGGTCGAGCGACGCCCGCTGCGCCGCTATCCAGGCCTCGGCCTCGGCAAGGGTATCGAACAGGGCCATGGACGGCGAGTAGATCGCCTCACCCAGCGCCATCCAGTATTCGAGCGAGGCCCGTTGCAGCGGATCCACGCAGACATGCGCCGAGAAACTGGGCGCGCTGCCATAATGGCGCGCGATCAGGGGCTGCAACAGGGCCGCTGTCTTTTTGAAATCGCCGGCCGTCATCTCGCCCATCAGGGCTTCATCATAGAGCACGATACGGTCACAGCGCGGCGTCCAGCCCGGCTTGCCAACCAGCTCCCGGATCAGCTCGGCCGGATCTTCAGCGCGAAGCTCACCCCGGTAGCGAATGATCGCGACCTGCCGCTCGGGATCAAACTCGACCCGGTGCTTCATCTCGGTGACCCCACCGCACGTCCTCCGACGACCCGCTCATTGTCAGCGCGACTTCACGCCACGCTCGCCAAGCTGCATCAAGGACACTAAACCGACAATCGATGATCAGCAGTTTCGCCTCCCTCGCCCGCCTGATGCGCGCCGCCCTGACCCTAGCCCGGCATGACGCCATCCTTCCGGCCGAGTATCAGTCACTGTATCCGGCGCCGGCACGCTGGTTCGGGTCGGTCATGCGCGTGTTCCGGCAACGGGACCTCGCCGAGAACCCCGGTGAGCGACTGGCCCGCGCGCTCGAGCAGCTCGGCCCGTCCTACGTCAAGTTTGGCCAGATCCTGGCGACCCGCGGTGATGTCATCGGCGAACGCTTCGCGCGCGGCCTGTCGCGCCTGCAGGATCGCATGCCGGCCTTTGGCGATGCCGAGGCGCGCGCCATCCTGGCCGAGGAGCTGGGCCAGCCGGTCGAGACCCTGTTCAGCGAGTTCGGTCCGCCCGTTGCAGCCGCCTCGATTGCCCAGGTCCACAAGGCGGTGACGCCGGAAGGCGCGGTGGTGGCGGTCAAGATCGTGCGGCCGGACATCGAGCGCCGGATCGCCCGCGACATCCGCACCCTCACCCTGGGCGCCTCCCTGGCCGAGCGCTTCGCGCCGGCCACCCGCCGCCTGGAACCGAAAAAATTCGTCGAGACCGTATCGCGCTCGCTGACCGTCGAGACCGATTTGCGTCTGGAAGCCGCTGCAGCCTCGGAGCTGGGCGAAGCCGCTGCCGTGGCCGAGGGCTATCATATCCCGACCGTCGACTGGGCGCGCTCGACGCGCCGGGTCCTGACGACACAATGGATTGACGGGATTCCGCTCTCGGACATCGACGCCATCGCCGCCAGCGGCATTGATCGCGCGGCGTTGGCCACCCGGCTGACACGGGCCTTCCTGTCGACCGCGCTCGACCGCGGAGTCTTTCATGCCGACATGCATGGCGGCAACCTGTTTGCCCGCACCGATGACACGGTCTGGGCGGTTGATTTCGGGATCATGGGCCGGATCGGCCGCGCCGAGCGTCGCTTCCTCGCGCTCATCCTGCACGGCTTCCTGACCCGCGATTACACGGCCGCCGCCCGCGCCCACTTTGACGCCGGCTATGTCCCGGCCCGGCATTCGGTCGAGGAGTTTGCCAGTGCCCTGCGCGCCGTCGGTGAACCGATCTTCGGGAAGACCGCGGACCAGCTCCCGATGTCGCGCGTCCTGCTGCAATTGTTCGAGATCACCGACTTGTTCGACATGCGTCTGCGGCCCGAACTCGTGATGCTGCAGAAGACCATGGTCCAGTGCGAGGGGGTGTCGCGCCAGCTCGATCCCCAACACGACATGTGGGGCGCCGCAGCTCCGGTTGTCGAAGCCTGGATGAAACGCGAGCTGGGTCCGGAGGGCCGCATCCGCGATCTTGGTGATGATCTGGGTCGCCTGCATGATGCCATGCGCAAGCTGCCTGACGCCATCGACGACTGGGCCGAGGTCGGCGCGTTGCTGAAAGCGGGCAAGCTGTCACTCGGTGGCGGGCCGCGGATCAGACCCTGGTTCCTGCGCCTCGCCTGGCTGACCGGCGCCGCCGCCCTCGGCGCTGCGCTAACCGCGGCATTTAGTTAAAATTCTGATCCGATTTACACAAAATCGCAAGAAAGCCCTGTCTTTATCCCGACCATGGCAAGGGATTTCATCATGAATGACGAGGCGCGCAGCCTGCAGCGTGAGTTCTTTCTCATCGACGAGGATGTGATTGACCGCGTGCAGCATCTCAAGCCGCGACTGGTCAAATACGCCGCAACGGCGCTGGAGACCGTTTTCGACCACCTGACCGGAAACCCCGACGTCGCGCACTATTTCGAGATTTCCGACAACATCACCTATCTGCGGGCCGGCATGCTGGCCCATTGCGAGGAGCTGTTCTCGGCCCGTTTTGACGAGCATTACTACGAGGCCGTTGAAACCATGGGATCCCGCCACGCCAAGCTGGAATTCCCGGCCCACGTCTACACAGCCGCCTATTCCAACATGTTCGCCCGCATCGTCGAGCTGGCCATGGCCGACCGCCGCAGCTTCAAGGCTGCGGACATCACCGCCCTGTCCCGGATCACGCATTATGATGTCGAGTTGTCGATGGGGGCCTTCTACCGCCACATCATGGACAAGCGCGCGGCCCTGACCTCGGACGCCCACAAGATCCGGCACCTGGTCGACTGAGCTGCGGGTCGCTGGCGCGGACACGCGATAATCGTGTCTGTCCCGGTTTTCCTGGGGATTAATTGTGTCTGTCCCGGTTTCTTCCCGGTTTCTTCCGCAGATTTCCGCTCCTGGATGCATGGATGGCGCGACGGCACGCCCTGCGCTTTCTGTGGCTGGTCGAATTGGATGTGACGCGCGCCAACGCGCGGGGCGACCCATGGATCGCTTGTCAGCCAGCCGGCCGTATCCGGTTCTTCAGCTCAAGGGTGAAACCGCGAAGCGGCGGCTGCGCCGCCCTTGACCTGAAGAACCGGATACGGCGCTCTCTCGGCAAGCGGTTTATGGTGGGTTTTGCGCCGGTGGCGCTGCGGTAGAGGGGGATTAATTGTGTCTGTCCCGGTTTATTCCACGGCCTCATCACACACATCTACCACCTCGAGGACTGGACCGGCGCCGTCGCACAGCTGACCGCCGAGTGAGGAACAACGGCCCGGCTGCATCGATCGCGGCCGGGCCTCCTCGTCCTGTTCCCGATCCCAAAAAGCGACGACCTTCGGCATGCCGATGTGCCTCGGCCCCGCGCTGGTCCACGCAGTCGAGATTATTCGTATCCTATGAGCACGATTGGTGGTGAGTCGGGTTCTTCCTTCCTTTGCCCCCGGCCTGCCGCGCCCGTCGCAGGCGCTCATCCGGTGGCAGCACCATTTGGCTTGACCTGTCTATAGCTTCACACCTTAGGGCGATATCGACGATCGAGAATCGGTGTGAGCGGACAAGGCGGCGGACGGTGCAGATTTCAGAACTGGCGGACAGCGTGGGGCTATCGCGCGCGACGCTGCTCTACTACGAGAAACTCGGGCTGCTGAAGGGTAAGCGCCAAGCCAACGGCTATCGCGTCTACACCGATGCCGACCGACAGCGGCTGCGGCTGATGCAGCAGCTGCAGGCGGGCGGGCTGAGTTTGCAGGAATGTCAGGCCTGCCTCGATGGCAAGCTTGACCGCGAGATGCTGGGCCAGCGCCTGGCCGTGCTGGACGCGGAGATCGCCGAGAAGAGCAGATCGCGCGACCTTCTGGCGGCTTTGCTCGGACAGTCGAGCCTCAAGGACTGGCACGAAGAGGTCGAGCGCGTCGCGCCCGATCTGCACCGCGCCTGGCTCATGTCTCAGGGGTTTTCCAGCGCGGAGGCGGGGCTGGTTGCGCTGGTATCCAAGGACATGAACGCCCACGACGCCTACATGGCCGGGTTCATGGAGGTGTTCTCTGACCTCGACTGGTGGGGCCCGGGAACGGCCGAGGTGACACGCCGGGCGCTCACAATGGTGCCGTTCGCGCCCGAGACGATCCTCGAGATCGGCTGCGGCCCTGGCATGGCGACGATGACGCTGGCCGAGGCGTCCACGGCCCGGATCACGGCCACCGACACCGCCGAGGTCGCGCTCGACAAGCTCAGGGCGCGGATCGCGGCGCGCGGCCTCAATGACCGGATCGAGGTGCAGAACGTCGACATGGCCGCACTTCTGGCCCCCGAGCGTCCCTGGGACGTCATCTGGTCCGAGGGCAGCGCCTATATCCTCGGCGTGGAGAAGGCGCTGGCGGACTGGAGGGCGCTCCTGCGCCCCGGCGGCGTTCTCGTGTTCTCCGACATGGTCTGGCGGACCGATGCGCCCGACGACCCGGTCCGCGCCTTCTGGGCCGCGGAATACCCCGCGATGGCGACGCCCGCGACCCGCGTCGCGCAGGCGAAGCGCGCGGGCTACCGCGTCATCGGCCATTTCGACATCGGGCCGGAAGGGATGGAGACCTACTACCACCCGCTCGCCGCGCGGCTCGACGCCCTCGAGCCGCGTCTCGCGGGAGCCCGTGTCCTCGACGATCTGCGCCGCGAGATCGACGTGTTCGAGGCCGGGCGCGGGCAGGTCGGCTACGAAATGTTCGTGCTGGAGCGGGGCTGACCCCGCCAAGCACCAGAGAGGATAGAGACATGCACACTTCAACGGATTACACCACCTACGCCGAGGCGATTGTGGAACTCTTCGCGTCGACCTTCACTGCCTCGGAGGGCGCGGAGGAAGGCGCGCTGATCGGCGCCCTCGCACGCCGGCTGATCGCGGAGACGCCCGCCGGGGATCTGCGCGTGTTCACCGCCTGGGAGGACGGCACGCTTGTCGGCGGCGTCTTCTTCACGCGCCTCACCTACGAGGGCGATCCGCGCACGGTCTTCATGATGGCCCCCGTGGCCGTGGCAGCGGCACATCAGGGCAAGGGGATAGGGCAGCGGCTGATCGCCCACGGCCTTGATGCGCTCCGGCGGGAGGACGTTGACATCGCGGTCACCTATGGCGATCCGGCCTTCTACGGCCGCGTGGGCTTCGAGCCTGTCTCGGCGGCCGACCTGCCGGCGCCCCAGCCGCTCAACCAGCCGCAGGGCTGGATCGCGCAATCCCTGACCGAGGCGCCGCTGACGCCGCTACGCGGCCCTGCCCGCTGCGTTGCCGCCTTCGACGACCCCGCGCTCTGGTAGGTCCATGGTCCGCGACTACTCCGCCTTCCTGCCAGGTGGCACTCCGGCGCGCCGCGAGCCCACGGCGCTGGAACGCCTGGGTTGGGGCCCGGCCTTCGCAAGCCAGATCGACGCAGACGCCCTGACCGCGACGCCCCCGGTGCGTGTCGTTGCCGGAAGAAACCGGGACAGAAGAAACCGGGACAGACACATTTTGAAGGATCGCGTGCCATCGCCCGACAGATTGTCGGAGGTGTCGTAGCTCAAGGTGTAGTTGGTCGTTGAGCTTCCGGTGGTGTGAGAGACCGCACCATACTGGTTTTGCACATTGGTCGGCTCACCCGCCCGCACAGCATCGCTGCTCGAGAAGTTGCGGTTTTGCGTTTGACCGCCCGCCGACCAGAGCCAGCCGGCCGCATTGGCATGTTCGGCCTCCAGACATCCTGCGCCGTCATAGGCATGGGTGAAGGTCAGCGACGGGTTGGAGAAGAGGTGATGCATCCCTTGGGATTTCACCGCTGACGGTTTACCTCTACGGGACGACCAGCGGAGGCGTGACGTGGCCGACAAATCCATTCTTCTGATCATTGGCGGCGGAATTGCTGCCTACAAGGCGCTGGAGCTGATCCGGACACTGAAGAAGCGCGGCATTGCCAGTCGCTGCATCCTGACCCGCGCGGGCAGTGAATTCGTCACGCCGCTCTCGCTCTCCGCCCTGTCCGGCGACAAGGTCTATGGCGAGCTCTTCAACCTCACCGACGAGGCCGAAATGGGCCATATCGAGCTCTCGCGCTCGGCTGATCTGGTCGTGGTCGCACCGGCTACCGCCGACCTGATGGCGAAAGCTGCCAACGGTCTCGCCAATGATCTCGCTTCGACCACGCTGCTGGCGACCGACAAGCCCGTCCTGATGGCCCCGGCGATGAATGTGCGCATGTGGGAGCATCCGGCCACGCAGCGCAATCTGGCGACCCTCAAGGGCGACGGCGTGCATTTCGTCGGACCCGACGAGGGCGAGATGGCCTGTGGTGAGTTTGGCCCCGGGCGCCTGGCCGAGCCCGAGGCGATTGCCGATGCCGTTATGAGCCTCCTCAATGCCTGACCTGCTGACCGGTCGCCACGTCCTGGTCACGGCCGGACCGACGCGGGAGCCGATCGACCCCGTCCGCTTCATCTCCAACCATTCCTCGGGCAAGCAGGGCTATGCCATTGCTGCGGCCTGCGCCGCTCTGGGTGCGCGGGTGACGCTGGTCGCCGGCCCGACCGCCCTACCCGATCCGGACGGCGTCGAGACCATCCATATCGAGACCGCGCGGGACATGCTTGCGGCTGTCGAGACCGCCTTGCCGGCCAATGTCTTCATCGCCGTGGCCGCCGTCGCCGACTGGCGCCCTGCGCAGCCGTCCGACCGCAAGCTCAAACTCGACAAGGCCAGTTTTTCCAGCCTGCCCCTGGTCGAGAACCCGGACATTCTCAAAACGATAGCGCAGATGGGCGAGGGCCGCCCCGGCCTGGTCATCGGCTTTGCCGCCGAGACCCATGACGTCGAAGCCCTCGCCATCGCCAAACGCGCCCGCAAGGGCTGTGACTGGATCGTCGCCAATGACGTCTCGGGCGATGTGATGGGCGGGGCCGAGAATGCCGTCCTGCTGGTCACCGAGGCGGGGAGCGAGGCTTGGGACCGGGCCGAGAAGGGCCGGATCGCCGAACAATTGGCGGCCCGCATCGCCGAGGCGCTCGACTAGCGCGTCAGGCACTGGCCAAATCAGGCCAGCTTGGCTTTGATGCGTCCCATCACTCGTCAGACAGGACGCCGCCATGCCGACCGTGCCCGTGAAGATCAAACCGCTCGATCATTATGAGGGCCTCGCCCTGCCGGCCTATGAGACGGCGCAGTCCGCCGGCATGGATCTGCGCGCCGCCATCCCGGCTGACGCCCCGGTCTCCATCCCGCCCGGCGAATGGCGATTGATCCCCGTGGGGATCGCCATCGCCCTGCCGGCCGGGTTTGAAGCCCAGGTTCGGCCGCGCTCGGGCCTGGCCGCCAAGCACGGGATTTCCTGCGTCAACACACCGGGGACGGTGGATGCCGATTATCGCGGTGAGATCCACGTCAACCTGATCAATCACGGCAAGGCCAATTTCGTCGTCAATCGCGGCGACCGGATCGCCCAGATGATCATCGCCCCGGTCACCCAGGCGGTCTGGGAGGTCGCCGACGCCCTCGACGAGACGATACGCGGGACGGGCGGCTTCGGCTCGACCGGCACGGCCTGACCGACCCGGCTGACACATTCGTCACTGGCGCTCGCACGCCCGATCCCTACATTGCCCGCAAACGGAGATCTGACATGACCGACACACCCGGCCGCGGCCGCATCTATGGCTCGATTGAAGAGACGGTTGGCAATACCCCGCTGGTCGAGCTGAAAAAGCTCGCCGCCGCCCACGGCGCCAAGGGCCGCATCCTGGCCAAGCTGGAATTTTTCAACCCGCTGGCCTCGGTCAAGGACCGGATCGGCGTCGCGATGATCGACGCGCTGGAAGCGGCCGGAAAACTGGGCGAGGGCGCTGTCATGGTCGAGCCGACCTCGGGCAATACCGGGATCGGCCTGGCCTTCGTCGCCGCCTCACGCGGTCACCGCCTGATCCTGACCATGCCGGAATCAATGTCGATCGAGCGCCGCAAACTGCTCAAGCATCTCGGTGCCGAACTGGTGCTGACGGAAGCGGCCAAGGGCATGAAGGGCGCCATCGCACGCGCCCAGGAGATCGTCGACGCCACGCCCGGCGCCGTGATGCCGAGCCAGTTCGCCAATCCGGCCAATCCGGAGATCCACCGCAAGACCACCGCGCTGGAGATCTGGAACGATACGGCCGGCGAGGCCGATGTCCTGGTCTCCGGCGTCGGCACGGGCGGCACGCTGACCGGTTGTGCCTCGGTGTTGAAAGAGAAGAAGCCCGGCTTCCACGTCGTTGCGGTCGAGCCGACCGACAGCCCCATTCTCTCTGGCGGCGCCCCCGGCCCGCACAAGATCCAGGGCATTGGCGCCGGCTTCGTGCCGGACATTCTCGACACTGGCCTGATCGATGAAGTGGTCACCGTGTCCAATGACGACGCGTTCGCGATGGCCCGTGAAGCGGCCAAGCTGGAAGGCGTTCCCGGCGGCATCTCCTCCGGCGCAGCCCTCAAGGCCGCCCTCGAAGTCGCCAAGCGCGATGACATGGCCGGCAAGACGATCGTGGTGATCCTGGCGAGCTTTGCTGAGCGTTACCTGTCGACGGCGCTGTTCGAGGACTAAGGGGCGGGATTCTCGCTTCGAGTTCGATCAGACAATCCAACCACCGTCATCCCACGGGCGCGACCACGTCGCGATCCGGGGGACCTCGTCCGCCCGTCTGACGGGGAAGCAAGGGTCCCCCGGATGCCCGCTTCGCGGTCACCGTGGGATGACGGTTTTAGGTTTCGTTTCAAAAGTAACCTAGGCGCTCACACTCGCCGGAGCCGGATCACAGAAAGCCGTGACATCGAAGATCCGCGGATCAGAGATCACGTCGCTCGGCGTCAGTGGGCGTGACAATTCCAACCCCTCCAGCGAGCGCGCCCGGGACAGGGCCACATAGGCCTGGCCGTGGGCGAACAGGCGGCGGGCGAGGTCGAGATAGACCTTGTCCAGCGTCAGGCCCTGGGCCTTGTGGATGGTCATCGCCCAGGCGAGACGGAGCGGATACTGGGTGAAAGCACCGGCTGTGGTCTTGGTCAGGGCCTGCTTCTCCGGGTCGAAGGCATAGGCGTTGCGCTCCCATTTCTGCGGCTCGATGGCGTGGACGACATCACCGATGCGCACCCGCACCGCCTTCTCGTCAAAACCCTCCACCTGCCCCAGCGTGCCATTGACCCAGCGCCCCTGCGGGTCGTTGCGGGTCAGCATGACACGGGCGCCGATCTTGAGCACCAAGGGCTCCTCGGCCGGGAAGAGGCGCGGGTCGAACTGGCCCTCGACCTTCGCCTCGAAGGCCTTGTGCGCGGTCGGCAGGCCTTCCAGTCGCGCCTGGTTGATGCGCCAGGCGGTCTCGTTGGTGGCCGTCAACACGATATGCGACAGCGAGGCCTCCAGCCCCGAGCGACCGGTGACCCGGTCGTTCAGGTCGGCCGCCTTGTCGGAGGTCAGGTCGCCATCGCGGATGGCATTGAGGATATCCACGAAATAACTGTCGGTCTGGCGAAAGACCTCCTCGAGCTCGACATAGGAGAAGCCGGCATCGCGGAAACTGTCCGGATGGAAGAAGAAGGGCCCGCCGAAGGTCGATTCGAGATACTCCGCCTCGGCGCCCTGCACGACCGGGGGCAGCTGGGCGAGATCGCCGACCAGGACCACCTGGACCCCGCCGAAGGGCTCGTTGCGCTCGCGGTTGAGCCGCAAGGCCTTGTCGATCGCCCACATCATGTCGGCCCGGACCATGGAGATCTCGTCGATCACCAGAGTTTCCAGCGCCTGCACCACCCGGCGATGCCGCACCTTGCGGATATCGCGGGCGCCGATCATCCGCGGCGGGAAGTGGAAGAAGGAGTGGATGGTCTGGCCACCGGCCTGCATCGCGGCAACCCCGGTCGGTGCGATCACCGCCGCCCGCGGTCCGGCGCGTCGCAGGAATTCACGCATCAGCGTGGTCTTGCCGGTGCCGGCCCGGCCGGTCAGGAAGACGTTCGGACGGGCGCTCGACAGCCAGTCGAGCAGGCGTTCCTGGTGCTCGGACAGGGCGGGTGCGGGCAGGGTCGGGTTTGCGGGTACGGACATGGCGACAGAGTGCCTCTGTTCGCGCCGCGAACAAGCCCGCAAAGCGCCGTCAACCGGCGGCCAACCGGGTTTGCCCCCTTGAAGCGCAGCGCCAATAGCGGCACCAAGGGGGCATGACCTCTGGAATTGATATTGATCGCTTCGCCCGCCATCTCGTGCTCAAGGAAATCGGCGGCCCCGGCCAGCAAGCCCTCGCCCGCGCCCACGTTGCCATTATCGGTGCCGGCGGACTGGGTGCGCCCGCCGCGCTCTACCTCGCCGCGGCCGGCGTCGGCACGATCAGCCTGATCGATGCCGACACGGTGACCGTCGACAACCTGCAACGCCAGATCATCTTCCGGACCCGCCATATCGGCACCGCCAAGGCCAAGACCGGCGCCCGCGCCCTGAGGGCACTGAACCCGGGCACCAAGGTCAGATCCATCATCAAGGCGCTCGATTCCGAAAACGCCAAGCGCCTGATCGGCAAAGCCGATCTGGTTCTGGACGGCTGCGATAACTACGAGACGCGCTATGCGGTGAACGAGGCCTGCCTGGCCACCGGCAAGCCCCTGATCTCCGGCGCCGTCGGCCGCTGGGACGGCCAGGTCTCGATCTTCAACGCCCGCCCGGACGCCCCCTGCTATCGCTGCTGGGTGCCCGAGACCCCGCCCGATGCCGAGACCTGCGAACGCGTCGGCGTGGTCGGCGCCCTGACCGGTGTGATCGGCTCGATGATGGCGCTGGAAACGATCAAGCACATCTGCGGCGCCGGCCAGACCCTGGACGGCCGCATCCACCTGTTCGACGGCCTGTCGATGCAAAGCCGGACGGTGAAGCTGGACAAGGACCCGCAGTGTCCGGGTTGTGGGAGCCAAAGCGGCGCAGCCTAGCGCCGGGCCGTCATTTGCAGGCCCAGTCCGATCGCGATTCCGGGTGCGAGGCCGAACAGGATGCCGAGCAGGACGCTGCCGGTCACCCAGGCGATGATCAGCCACAGCAGCAAGCCGACGCCAAGCCCGGCGGCGAAGCCGAGTTGTTTGCGCAGTCGGGTGTGCAGGGTGGTTGGTCCTGACGGGAGCGGGGGAGGTGTGGACGAGGTCATGCCCCCCTTATCGGCGACATGACCTCTCCGGAAGCTGTTGAACGCTTTAATTCTTGGTCAGGCTCGCCCTAGCGCGAATAGGACTGACCATTGCTGACGGCGTCATTGTAAAGCGTCTCGAGCATGCGCTCGGCGGTGATGAAGCGCCAGCTCCAGTCAGCGTCGAAGTCGGCAAGGGGTTCGGCGGCCCGTACAGCCTCGAGATCGGCCCCCCCCTCGACCAGGGTCCGCACCCGGAATGACGCCTCACGCAGCATGTCGAGTGCCGCCTGCAGCTCCGTCTTGCCGGACAACGGACCATGGCCGGGAATGATGCGGGTGTCGTCACCGGCAAGCTCAAGACCGATTTCCATGGCAGCGATAAAGCCATCAACCGTTCCACCCGCGTCCAGATCGATGAAGGGGAAAAGGCCCGAGAAGAAGGTATCGCCCATGTGCAGGATGTCGGCCTCACGGAAATAGACGAAGGCGTCGCCGTCGGTGTGCGCGGCCGGCACGTGGACCGCTTCAACGGTCTGGCCATTCATGTGAAAGGTGAGGTCCTGCCCAAAGGTCAGGATCGGCAGGGTCGACGGCTGGATCCAGTCATTATCGGCGGCTTCGAGGCGGCTCCGGATATTGTGGTGGGCCGCAATCGTGGTGCCCTGGTCGGCGAAATGGGCATTACCGCCGGTATGATCACCATGCCAGTGGGTGTTGACGATGAAGCGCGGCGCACCTTCGCCGGCAATCTCGACGACGGCGCCTTCGATCACCGATCCGGTATTGGGCAGCTGATCATCAATCATCACCACACCATCATCGCCGGTCAGGATGGCGAGATTGCCGGCAATGCCGGTCGAGATCATGTGGATGCCATCGCCCATATCGGTCGATGTTGCGGTCACGTCCTGCTGCAGGGCAGTGGCGGCCTGCGCGGCGCCGGCAGTTATTCCACCGGCGGCCAGAAAGGCCGCGGCACTGGTTATGGCCAAACGAAAACTCATGGAATCCCCTCCAGATGTCTGGCACGCGGCCTGTACCGGCGCGCCCGTTGGGAAAAGATATAGGAAGGCCGTCGCAGATTTCATCCCATGCCGAAACACGATTGCGGGAGCGCTGACAGGCCGGCGCGGAATTTACCCCGTATTCACCGAAACGGTTCAACGCTGGACGGTGAAGGAGTTCCGCATGATCCGCGCCATCATCACAGCCCTCGCGCTCACCGGCCTGAGCCTCGCGCCCGGCGCTGCGCCGGCCCTTGCGCAGGATGGCGAACATACCGCCACCCCGTCCGGACAGGCCGTGCCGCGCTTTGTTTCGCTCAAGGTCGATGTCGCCAATGGTCGTTCCGGTCCGTCCTCGCAGCACCCGATTGCCTGGCGCTATCTGCGCGCCGGCCTGCCGATGGAAGTGATTGCGGAGACACCGGACTGGCGCCGCGTGCGCGATCCCGACGGCGAGGTGACCTGGATGCACCGCTCCATCCTGTCGGGTCGCCGCTCGGTCTACACGCTTCAGGAAACGCCGCTGCATGCGCGCGACAGTGACAGCTCGCCGATCGAGGCTGTCGCCGAGGCCGGCGTGATCCTTTCGCTCGAGCGTTGCCGGACCGGCTGGTGCCGTGTCGAGGGGCAGGGTTTTCGCGGCTGGGTTCGTCCCCACACCTTGTGGGGCGTGTATCCGCAGGAGCTCGATGGCGAAACCGGCGAGGATGCCGACGGCAGCCCCGCCTTGAGCACGTCGGTCGCGCATGATACCGCTCTGCCCTGATCTTTCCGGCTGCCTGAAAATAGCCGGGTTTTCTTGACCAGCCCGGTGATCGCCAAGCGCCTTCACATGCGGCGCAACTGATCGGCTACATGACTGAACGCCAAAGCTCTTTCAGCTATAACGACCTGATCGACTCCAGCAATGGAACGATGTGGGGCCCCGAAAACGCGCAACTTCCCGCGCCCCCGATGCTGATGATGGATCGCATCATCCACATCGACGACGAGACCGGCGAGCATGGCAAAGGCCAGATCATCGCCGAACTCGACATCAAGCCCGACCTCTGGTTTTTCGAATGCCACTTCAAGGGCGATCCGGTCATGCCCGGCTGCCTCGGCCTCGACGCGATGTGGCAGCTGGTCGGCTTTTTCCTGTGCTGGAAAGGCAATCCCGGCAAGGGTCGCGCGCTCGGCGTCGGCGAGGTGAAATTCACCGGCCAGATCACGCCCGAGAGCAAGACCGTGCGCTATGTCATCGACCTGAAGCGCGTCATCCAGCGCCGCCTGATCATGGCGATCGGCGATGGCCGTGTCGAAGTTGACGGCAAGACCATATATACTGCCAAGGATTTGCGCGTGGGCCTGTTCAAGCCCGGCGAAATGGCCTGACCCAGGAGAGCCTCATGCGTCGTGTTGTCATCACCGGTCTCGGCGTGATTTCCCCGATCGGCAATAATGCTGCGGAAGTCACCGAGTCCCTGAAAAACGGCAAAAGCGGCATTGGCCGCATGGAAAGCTTCGCCGAGCTTGGCTTCCGTTGCCAGGTTGGCGGCAAGCCGACCGTCGATCCCGCCCAGCATGTCGACAAGCGCGTCTACCGCTTCATGTCGGAAGGCGCCGGCTGGAACTACATGGCCATGGAACAGGCGATCGCCCATTCCGGCCTGGAAGAAAACGACATTTCCAATCACCGCACCGGCATCATCATGGGCTCGGGCGGTCCGTCCGCCGGCACCATCGTCAATGCGGCCGATATCACGCGCGAGAAGGGTCCCAAGCGGATCGGTCCGTTCGCCGTGCCCAAGGCGATGAGCTCGACGGCCTCGGCGACACTGGCCACCCCGTTCAAGATCCTCGGTGTGAACTATTCGATCACCTCGGCCTGCACGACCTCGCTGCACTGCATCGGTGCGGCGACCGAGCAGATCCAGTGGGGCAAGCAGGACGTCATGTTCGCCGGCGGTTGCGAGGAGATCCACTGGGCCCTTTCCAACCTGTTCGACGCCATGGGCGCCATGTCGACCAAGTATAACGACACGCCCGAGCAGGCCTCGCGCGCCTTCGACAAGGACCGTGACGGTTTCGTCGGCGGTGCCGGTGCCGGTGTCGTGGTTCTGGAAGAATACGAGCGGGCGAAGGCCCGCGGCGCCAATATCATCGCCGAAGTGACCGGCTATGGGGCCACCTCCGACGGCTATGACATGGTCGCCCCGTCCGGCGAGGGCGCCGTGCGCTCGATGAAGCTGGCGATGGAAACGGTCAAGCACCCGATCGACTATCTCAACCCGCACGCCACGGCGACCCCGGTCGGCGACATCAAGGAGATGGAAGCGGTCAAGGAAGTCTTCGGCGACAACGCGCCGATGATCTCGGGTACCAAGTCGATGACCGGCCACTCGCTGGGCGCCGCCGGTGTGCACGAGGCCATCTACACGCTGTTGATGATGCAAAACAGCTTCGTCGCCCCGTCGATCAATGTCTTCGACATGGATCCCGACATTGCGGCCCTGAACCTGCCCATCATCACCGAGACGCGCGATGCCGAGATCAAGACGGCGATGTCGAATTCCTTCGGCTTCGGCGGCACCAACGGCACGGTCGTTTTCGAAAAAATCTAAAGCGTCGTACAAGACGTGATCTGATCCAGGAGAGGATTTCCCGATGAGCGATACGGTGTTTCCGGCCGGCGAGCTGATGAAGGGCAAGCGCGGCCTTGTCATGGGCGTGGCCAACAAGAACTCGATTGCCTGGGGCATTGCCCAGCAACTGGCCGCCCAGGGCGCCGAGATTGCCTTCTCCTACCAGGATGAAGCACTCGAGCGCCGGGTCCGTCCGCTGGTCGAGAGCCTGCCCTGCGAGCCCTTCATGGTGCAGGCCGACGTCACCAATGACGCCTCGATGGATGCCTGCTTTGCGGCGCTCAAGGACAAGTGGGGCACGATCGACTTCCTGGTCCACGCTATTGCCTTTGCCGGCAAGGACGAGCTGGTCGGTTCCTTCACCGAGAACACCACCCGCGAGGGCTGGCGCCGGGCGATGGACATCTCGGCCTTCTCCTTCGTCGATGCCGGCAAGCGTGCCAGCCACCTGATGCCCAATGGCGGCTCGATGGTGACACTGACCTATCTCGGCTCGGAGCGCGTCGTGCCGTCCTACAATGTGATGGGTGTGGCCAAGGCGGCGCTGGAAGCCTCGACCCGCTACATGGCCCGCGATCTCGGCCCGCATGGCATCCGCGTCAATGCCCTCTCGGCCGGTCCGATGCGCACCCTTGCCATGGCCGGCATCTCCGGCGGCAAGGCCCTGATGCGTACCGGCCGCGAATGGTCGATGATGAAGGAAGACACCAAGATGGAAGGCGTCGCCGGCGCCGCGCTCTACCTGCTGTCCGACCTCGGCTTCTCCTGCACGGGCGAAACGCTGCACGTCGATGCCGGCTTCCACGCAGTGGCGGTGCCGAGCATGGACGGCGACGACTGATATTGGCGTCACTATCGGATTGAAAGACCCCGCTGGCGGATGCTGGCGGGGTTTTTTCGAGCGCGTTCAATTGCTTGTCGCTTTACTATTTGTTCGAGCACGCTAGCCTGGCCGGATGACCAAAGTCGTCCTCATGCAGTCCATAGCGAGTGCCTATACAGAAGTGTCGGGCAAGACTTATTTTGTACCGAAACGTCTGGTGAAAGCCGCGCGTGAGGCGGTCGGGGACTTAGCGCTCTTTTACGAACCCCGCGCCGGTGGCGGCCGTTTGGCGTACCTAGCAGTCGCGCAAGTTTCGGACTTACAAAGCGTGCCTGACGGTTCCGGCGACTGTATAGCTCACCTTTCGAATTATTTGGAATTCACGGAGCCCGTGCCGCATCGCAGACCTGATGGCACTTACTGGGAAACAAAACTCCAAAAACCTGACGGGTCGGGCAATCAGGGCTCTTTTGGTGTTTCCGTGAGACGAATTCCGGATGAGGAATTTAGCCTGATTTGCGACGTTGGATTCTCCGATGACCTCTTCGAAGGAACACGGACTGACAGGCCCGGACTTTCGGACCCGCCAGCCGTCTTTAAGAGGCCGATAGTCGAGCAATTAATTTCTCGAAAGTTCCGGGACGCAGCCTTTGCTCGCACTGTCCGAACGACCTACGATCTGCGTTGTGCAGTGACAGGTCTTCAAATCATCAACGGCGGTGGCCGCGCCGAGATCGAAGCCGCTCATATACGCCCTGTTGCAGACGATGGCCCAGACTCCATCCAAAATGGGGTTGCTCTCTCACGAACGGCCCACTGGCTATTTGATCGTGGGCTAATCGCGATTGACGATAACTACCAACTCTTGAAAGCAAAGAGCTTGCTACCGGACGGAGTCGAACGACTTTTCGATCCAAGTGGATATGTTTCAGTTCCAGAGGCAGCGCACCTTCGGCCACATACCGAGTTTCTGCGCTACCACCGGGAAACCTACTTCAAAGGCTGACCTATCCTACTCCACCCTATCGTCGTCTTCCTCACCCCCACCCATCGGGTCCTCAACCGGCATCACCCAGGTGTTGAGCCAGTCGATGCTTTCGGCGAGCACGTGCAGGATGCTCTCGCGGCCGCGATAGCCGTGGCTTTCATAGGGGAGCATGACCAGGCGGGCGGTGCCGGCATTGCCCTTCACCGCGGCGTACATGCGCTCGGACTGCATCGGGAAAGTCCCCGAATTATTGTCCATCTGGCCGTGGATCATCAGCATCGGCTCATTGATCTGGTCGGCATGCATGAAGGGCGAGAGCTCGAAATAGGTCTCCGGTGCGGCCCAGAAGGTGCGGCGCTCGGACTGGAAGCCGAACGGCGTCAGGGTGCGATTGTAAGCGCCGGAGCGCGCGATTCCGGCCCGGAAGATGTCTGACGCGGCCAGAAGGTGCGCGGTCATGAAGGCGCCATAGGAGTGACCGGCAATCGCCAGGCGCTCGCCATCGCCAAACCCCATCTCGACGGTGATGTCGCGAGCCGCCTCGGCCGACAGGACGAGCTGTTCGATGAAGGTGTCATTCACCGTCAACGGATCATCGCCGACGATCGGCATGGTGGCGTTTTCCAGCAGGGCATAGCCCTGGGTCACCATGAAGCGCGGGCTGGTGCCGCCGACACGGGTAAACTCATAGGGCGAGCCCGAGACCTGACCTGCCGTCGAGGCATCATTGTATTCAAGCGGATACCCCCAGACCAATACGGGCAGGGTATCGCCTTCCTCATAATCGGCCGGCAGGTAGAGCGTCGCCGAGAGCGGCACGCCATCGGCCCGCTCATAGGTGATCAGCTGGCGGCTGATCTCGTTGAGCTGCGGGTGGGGATTCTCGAACTGGGTGATCTGGACCGTGTCCTGGCCGGCGCGGTGCCAGCGGACATTCGGCGGCGTCACCGGGTCTTCCCAGCTGGTCAGGAAGGAGGAGGCGTCATCAGAGGTCAGGCCAATGACCTCCTCGAAATTCTCACCTGAATTGCGCCACAGCTCGGTCGTCTCGAACGTGTCGAAGCTGACCCGGTTGAGGAAGGGGCGGTCGCCGTCCGGCGTCGCGCCCTCGCCGGCCATGTAGATATAGCCGTCTTGGACGCCGATGACGCTCTCGCCGAACTGATTGCGCACGGTGAGCGGGCTGCCGGGATTGGCGTAGCTGTCCTGGTTGTTGCGCTCCTCGACGAGGCGCGGTGCCACCGAAGGATCGGCGAAATCGACCAGCCAGCGGCGAATGACCCGGGTATCGCGATCATACTCGACCGCGAAGCCGAGCTGGCCCTCGCTGGTGAACTGGGTGCCGTAATAGCGGTCCTCGGTGCGCAGGATCTCGACCGGTTCGCCGTCAAACGGCGCATCGAGCGCCCAGACGCTGTCACGCTGATCGGTCTCGACCCGCGGGTCACCGCCATCGAGCGCCTCGGCCCAGGTCAGGCGGGCGGCCGCACTGTCCTGCCAGCCGACCGAGCGGCGACCGGTGATAACGCCGCCGATCGGGACATTGTCGGCCAGCGGCTGGCGGGCGATGGTCTCGACCTCGTCGCCGTCCAGGTCGATCACGAAAACGCGGTCCGGGAAGCTCGACCAGGGCACCTGATAGGAGAAGGGCTGCTCCATCTCGCCGAGCAGGATGTAGTCCCCGCCCGGTGCCGGGTCCGCAGAATAATACAGGCCCGGTTCGCCGATCTCGCGAACCCGGGTCCGGCCATTGGTATTGACCATCGCCAGTTGCGATGTCGCGAGCCAGGCGAAGAGTTCGGCGTCCGTCTCGTCCGCCAGCAGGTCCTGATAGGTCCGCACCGGCGCCTCATAGCCGCTGGCTTCCTGAGTGACCGGACCAATCGGAACACGGGGGCGCTCCGGCATGGCACCGCGGTCCGGATCAGTGAGGGTGACCAGGATATGCTCACCATCGGGCATCCAGTCGATCGGAGAGAAGACGGCGTTGATGCCACTATCGATGAGCTCGCGGGCGCGAGCGCGCTCGACATCGACGACCCACAGGCTGAGTTCGTCATTGCGGGTCATCACAAAGGCGATTTGCGAGCCGTCCGGAGACCAGCTGGTATAGGAGATACCGGCGTCCGACGGGAGATTGACCCGACGCTCCTCCCCGCTCTCGAGATCCATCAGCGACAGGCCGATTATGGAGCGCGGACCGTGGCGGCCATTGAGGGTGGCATCGAGCCGGAGACCGGCCAGGCGCTCCATCGGACGGGCCAGTTCGGCAACCGGCGGCAGGGCTTCGCGATGCATCAGCAGCAGGGTGTCGCGCGCTGGCGAGAGCGAGGTCCAGGGCGAAGGTGCCGCGTCGACGATATCGATGATGTCCTGCGGCGGCAGGCGGTAGGCCTCCTGGGCTGACAACGGCGCCACCCAGAAAGCCGATGCGGCCACCAGTCCAAGGCCGGCCTTCAGGCCCGCTTTCATCACCGATTTCATCATGCTGTGCTCCCACATAATGTCACTGGCGGAGAAGATAGGCGGCTCCGGCCCTGTTTCGCCTAAACTTTTTGTAATGTGTCAGACCTTCCCGCTCCCGACACAGGCGAGGCACCGACCACCGGCGCGAGCGCTTTCATCCCCATCACCAGTCGCAGGACCGGGATCCGCCTGAAAACCTCAAATCCGAGGACGCAGCCGGCAGCCGTCACCGCGACCACGATGGCGAATTCTGTCCAGACCCCGAAACCCGCCTCGCGGATGGCAAATCCGGTCATCACGATCAGGGTCTGGTGCAGGATGTACCAGGGGAAGACCGCGGCGGTCAGGTAACGCCGTACGGGTCCGTCACGATCCAGCCAGCGGCGGGCGGCGCCCAGCAGGGTCAGGATGATGGTCCACATGAACAGGATACGGGCCATGCGGGCCGCCCAGGTCAGGACCGGGCTGGCGAAGGCGATCTCCAGATGGGTATAGGCCCAGAACAGATAGGCGATCAGAAGTGCCGTCAGCCCGGCAGCCCATGGCAAGGCCCGGTCAACGCCGCGCCACAGCCCGTCATTGCGGGCGAGAAAATAGCCGATCAGCACCATGGACAGCGAGTTGGCATGATTGGCCCAGTCCTCGATCAGGTCATGACTGGTCGGGAAGTGTGCAAAGAGCGTGAAGCGAACCACGAGGAAGGGCAGGAGCGGCAGGACAATCAATCCGGTCGTCCCCAGCCAGCCGGCCGCGCTGATCCGACCAGCGGCCTGCATGAACGGGCTATCCGCCAGCCCGCGCAGCACCGGCATCAGTGGTGCCAGGAGCAGGGAATAGACAAACAGATAGACGACATACCAGAGATGGTTCCAGGTCGGCGTATGCAGCTCTGCCCACGGCCCGGCCCACTCACCGGCATACTGGCGGTAAAACGCCCACCAGCCGGGCTCGATGAGGCCGGCAATCCGCAGTTCGGAATAGGATTGCGGCGGCACGATCACATACATGCCGAACAGGATCACCGGAAACAGGCGCCAGGTCCGATCCAGCGCAAACCGGCCGCTACCCAGCTTGTCGGACAAAAGGCGCATCGCGACGCCGGAGATCAGGAAGAGCAGGGGCAGGCGCCAGGGGCTTGAGAGCCACATGAAGGGCTCCATCGCGTCATTGGCATTGAGGCTTTTGGCGTGCCAGCCCTCGGTATTGAAGAACATCCCGGTGTGATAAAGGATCAGCAGGATGAAAACCCCGATCCGCAACCAGTCGAGCCCGTAGTGGCGACCGACTGGCGACGTGGATGCAGGGGCGGGATGTGTCGAAATCATGGGGTCACTCCGTGTCTGCGGCCGTCATCGCCGAGCGGATCGATGATCGCCAGCGAGCGGGGACCGGCGGCAGGCCGACGGGGCCAGTCGCTGCAGCCCGGGGACGGGCGGCGGACAGCAGGGACAAGCGGCTGAACCCGCGCTTGCTCCCGTGCGAGGCGTGGGCGAGCATGTCCGAATGATCACAACACCGACCTCCGACCGCGGCCGGGCCGAAGCCGCCGAACGGCGCGCCTTCTGGCTGGCCTGCCAGTTCATCTGGGCGACATTGATCCTGTCCTGGTTCGTGGCCGCGATGTCGATCGATACCGAGTTTGCCCGCGATGGCCGGATGGGCCCGCCCTTCTTCGCGTGGGTTACCGAGGGCTCGAGCCGGCTGGTGGCGGCCCTTATTGTTCCGGCGGTACTGATGCTCGGCCTGCGCGCGCCCCTCGAACCGGGGCGCTGGCGTACATCCCTGCCCGTCCACCTGCTCGGCTTCCTTGCCTTCACGGCCCTGCATGTGACGGGCATGGTGCTGATCCGCGAGGGCGTCTGGGCCTTTGCCTATGGGCAAAGCTATGACTTCTTCCATGACGCTCCCCTGCGGGAGATCGTCTACGAGGCGCGCAAGGACCTGGGCACCTATATCGGCTACCAGATTATCTTCGCCGTCTCCTTGGCCCTGCAGATGCGGCGGCTGGAAGCCGAGGTTGCGCGCGCCGAGGCGCGTCAGACCCACCGGCTCACCCTGAAATGCGGCGGCCGGACCCTGCGCATTGCCGCCGACGAGTTCCGCGCTGCCCAGGCGGCCGGTAATTATGTCGAGATACGCCTCGCCGGCGGCGAACATCTCGCCCGCTCGACCCTGACCGAGCTGGAAAGGCAATTGGGCGAAGCGGGCATCGACGCCGTTCGCGTGCATCGTTCCTGGCTGGTCAATCGCGACGCGATCCGGGAAATCATTCCCACCGGCGAGGGCGATGTGGCCATCACCCTGGACACCGGCTCGCAAATTCCGGGCAGCCGCCGTTATCGCGCAAGGCTCGAAGCGGCCTGAGCCCGCGCGGCGAGCCGGAACAGGGCCGCAGACGTCGCAAAGAGTGCCGTGAAGATGAGGGTCGCGACGATAATGTCCATGGGCCAGGCCGGCCCGTCCGAGCCAAGACCGGCGATGAAGGCGACAAATCCGATCAGGGCCTGAGACGCCGCGATAAGCGCAAAGGTGACCGCGAGCCCGGCCGGACGGAGGCGGGTGATGATCGCTCCGGCCAAAGCCAGCAGTGGCAAGGCGAGATAGGCCAGGTTGGCGTCATTGTCGGACCGGCCAATGATACCGACCGCCCCGGCGCTCCAGACCAGCATGAAAAACGCCACGAGCGCCAGCCCGCCGGCCAGGCGCGCAGCCCAGTGCCGCTGGGTCTTCAGGACCAGGACGCTGCCGAGCAGCAAGCAGGCCAGCATGCCGCCGGCAAATACAAAATCGAAAAGCGTCCAGTTCATGTCGCGTCTCCAGCACCGGGCGATCGCCTTCGAGCCTAGCCGCTGCCCCGGGGCAAGCGTACAGGCCGGCCAAAGAAAAACCCCGCCAGCTTGCGCCGGCGGGGTCTTCTGATCAGTCCGATGGACAGAAAGTCGCTTATTCAGCGTCTTCCTCTTCCTTCTTGATCTCTTCGCCGGTTTCCTGGTCGATGACTTTCATCGACAGGCGAACCTTGCCGCGATCATCGAAGCCGAGAAGCTTGACGTAGACTTCCTGGCCTTCCTTGACCACGTCGGACGGATGGTTCACGCGCTCAGCCTTGAGCTGGGACACGTGGACGAGACCGTCCTTGGGACCGAAGAAGTTCACGAAGGCGCCGAAGTCCATGACCTTGACGACCTTGCCCTTGTAGACCTTGCCTTCTTCCGGCTCAGCCGTCAGGCCGTGGATCCAGTCGAGCGCCGCCTTGATCGAGGCGCCGTCCGAAGACGAAACCTTGATCACGCCATCATCATTGACGTCGACCTTGGCACCGGTGGTTTCCACGATCTCGCGGATCACCTTGCCGCCCGAGCCGATCACGTCGCGGATCTTGTCGGTCGGAATGGTGATGGTCTCGATGCGCGGCGCAAACTCGCCGAGCTCGGTGCGGGCTTCGCCCAGCGCCTTGCCCATCTCCTCGAGGATATGCAGACGACCGCCATTGGCCTGGGCCAGGGCTGTCTTCATGATGTCCTCGGTGATACCGGCGATCTTGATGTCCATCTGCAGCGAGGTGACGCCTTCGGTGGTACCAGCCACCTTGAAGTCCATATCGCCGAGATGATCCTCATCACCCAGGATATCGGAGAGAACGGCAACGCCTTCCGGATCCTTGATCAGGCCCATGGCAATGCCAGAAACCGGACGGGTGATCGGCACGCCGGCGTCCATCATGGACAGCGAGGCACCGCAGACCGTGGCCATCGAGGACGAGCCATTCGACTCGGTGATCTCGGAGACCAGGCGGATCGTGTACGGGAAGTCTTCCTTGGTCGGCAGGACGGCTTTCACCGCGCGCCAGGCCAGCTTGCCGTGACCGATTTCCCGGCGACCCGGAGCGAGACGGAAAGATGTCTCACCGACCGAATAGGGCGGGAAATTGTAGTGCAGCATGAAGCGTTCTTTGTAGGTCCCCGTCAGGGCATCGATGAACTGCTCATCTTCGCCTGTACCCAGGGTCGCAACGACCAGGGCCTGGGTTTCGCCACGCGTGAACAGGGCCGAACCGTGCGTCCGCGGCAGGATGCCGGCTTCGGACACGATCGAGCGAACCTGATCGAGGGCGCGGCCATCGATACGCTTGCCGGTCTTGATGATGCCACCGCGAACGATGGAACTCTCGACCGCTTTCATGACGTCCTTGAGGGTCGTCATGTCGATGCCGTCCGGACGGTCTTCGGTCTGGAGCAGGGCTTCGAGCGCCTTGTCCTTCGCCGCACCAACCGCCTTGTAGCGCTCGGTCTTGTCGACGATGGTGTAGGCCTTGGCCAGATCGTCGCCGATCAGGTCACGAACCTTGGCTTCCTCGGCCGAATGGTCAGCCGGGGCGTAGTCCCAGGGTTCCTTGGCCGCACGCTCGGCCAGCTTGATGATCATGTCGATCACCGGCTGGAAAGCTGCGTGGCCTGCCATGACGGCACCGAGCATGACGTCCTCGGAGAGCTCTTTGGCTTCCGATTCCACCATCATCACCGCGTCCTGCGTGCCGGCGACGACGAGATCAAGCTCGCTGTCATCCATCTCGTCGCAAGGCGGGTTGATGATGTACTCGCCGTCCTTGTAACCGACGCGAGCCGCGCCGATCGGGCCCATGAAGGGCAGACCGGAGAGGACCAGGGCGGCCGAGGCGCCGATCATGCCGACAATGTCGGGATCGTTCTCGAGATCGTGCGACAGGACCGTCAGCATCACCTGGACTTCGTTCTTGAAGCCCTTGACGAACAGCGGACGGATCGGACGGTCGATGAGACGCGAGGTCAGCGTCTCCTTGTCCGTCGGACGGCCTTCACGTTTGAAGAAGCCGCCGGGGATCTTGCCCGCCGCGAAGTATTTTTCCTGATAATTGACCGTCAGCGGGAAGAAATCGACTCCCGGCTTGGCCTGTTTGACGCCGACGGCTGTGGCGAGAACAGTGGTCTCGCCATAGGACACCATGACGGCGCCGTCTGCTTGTCGGGCGACCCGACCGGTTTCGATGGTGAGTGGGCGACCCGCCCACTCAATCGTTTCTTTCTGGATATCGAACATATCGTCTTTCGTACGGATGGCGTCGCGGATCAGCGGCGCAGACCCAGTTTCTCGATGATAGCCTTGTAACGGGCTTCGTCCTTGTTCTTGACGTAGTCGAGAAGCCGGCGGCGCTGGGAGACCATCTTAAGAAGGCCGCGACGCGAGTGGTTGTCCTTCTTATGGGTCTTGAAGTGCTCGGTAAGATTGGCAATCCGCGTTGTGAGGATGGCCACTTGCACTTCCGGCGATCCCGTGTCGGCTTTGCCACGGGCATGTTCAGCGATCAGCGCGGATTTGCGCTCTTGCGTAATCGACATCGGGTTCTCCTAAACTCGTTATGTCGACCCCCTGATCTCAGGAGGCGAGGTTGAAAACACGCGAGGGCTGGAACTTTCCGGCCCGCGCGTCCCCGAGCGCCACTGCCACACCGTCGCAAAGGGCCAAAGCGGTAAAGGTGCAGTCCTTGCCCGCGATTTCACGGGGTCGGCGCTGTGCCTTCAGCTCTTGCGCTTGACGCGGGAGCAGGACGATCGGACGTCCTAGCTTCAACTGGAAGGATTCCTCTTCGGTCACGGCCAGCGCCGGGATGTCGTCCAGCGCGGTCTGAACCGGGAGCAGAGCTTCCGAAGCGGCGCCCTTATGGGCCATTTCTTCCAAAACGTCCAGCCTTGTGGATTCGGCCTCGACGAATCCGCCGACGCGGATCCGGCGCAGCGCCGCCACATGACCTTCCGTGCCGAGCGCAAAGGCAATATCGCGCGCCAGGGAGCGCACGTAGGCGCCTTTGCCACAATGCATTTCGAGGACCGCCATGTCCTCGGTCGGACAATCGAGAAGGTGCAGCGCCTCGACATGGATGGTGCGGGCCTCGAGCTGCACATCCTCGCCGCTGCGGGCCAGGTCATAGGCGCGCTCGCCATCGACCTTGATCGCCGAATAGGCGGGCGGCACCTGCTGGATATCGCCGGTGAAATCCGGCAGCACCGCCTCGATGGCGGCCCGGGTCGGCCGGACATCGCTGGTGGCGATGACCGCACCCTCACGATCGAGCGTATCGGTGCGTTCACCCCATTTGACGGTGAAGCGGTAGGTTTTCGAGCCTTCGACCGCGAAGGGCATGGTCTTGGTCGCCTCGCCCAGCGCGATCGGCAGGATGCCGGAGGCCAGCGGATCCAGCGTCCCGGCATGACCGGCCTTGCGCGCATTGAACAGGCGGCGGACCGCCGACACGGCCTGGGTCGAGGTGATATCGAGGGGTTTGTCGAGGATCACCCAGCCGTGGATGTCCTCGCCCTTGCGGCGTTTGCCCATGTCTTGCTCCTTCTGGCGCCGGGGATCGGACCCGGGTCGCGGGAGCGGCGGGCCTAACGGATCAGGGCCGCCGACGCAAGCGTCGCGATCTTGCTGGTCACGGCGGATCGCCATAGGTCTGGAGCGTGTTGCGGAGTGGTGCTTGATGGTCCGGATTTTCATGACCGCCCTGATCGGGCTCGTTCTGGGCGTACAGCCCGGCAGCGCACAGTCCCAGCCAGAGGCAAGCACACTCGAGCGCGCGATCGAGGCCTGGGTCGCCCCGCTCGTGGAGAGCCGTGATTTTTCCGGCGTTATCATGATCCGCCACGGCGACGCCGAGCCCGTCGGGTTGACCTTCGGCTATGGCGATTGGGTCAGCGGCGCACCGATGAGCGCCGAGGCCGCCTTCCCCGCCGGATCGATCACCAAGAGCCTCACGGCGGCGATGGTTCGCCGCCTCGTCGCCGAGCGCCGCCTGTCGCTGGACGATCCGGTCAATCGCTATATTCCCGAACTTACAGGCTACGGGGATGTGCGGCTTGGCGATGTGCTGACCCATACCGCGGGGCTGGGCCGGGACATCCCGCCCGGCACACTGGCCGATGCCCGCAGCGACACGCTGGTCCGCTGGCTCAGGGAGCAATCCGCGCCGGGTGCCGGGCCCCATGACTATGCCTATTCCAATATCGGTTACGCCCTGCTGGCGGTCGTGATCGAGCGCGCCACCAATGCGCGGTTCGAGACCTTGCTGACGACGGAATTCCTGATCCCCCTCGGCATGCAGGATAGCCGCGTGGTCCGCGCCGGGCCTGCCACCGGCGCGGCTGTTCCGACCGGCTATGCCACTGGCCCGCTGCCGCTCGACCTGCGCGCACCGATGCCGGACAGTCCGGCGCTCGGGGCGTCCGGCCTGGTGGCAACGACGCGCGATCTTCTGCGGCTGGCCGATGCCGTGCGGACACGCCGGATCGACCTGTTCGAGCCGGATGGCAGCCTGACCGGTTCCTGGTCGGTCATCCAGCTCGCAGGCGAGACGATCTACACGATCCAGGGCTCTGTACCCGGCTATAGCGCTGGCATCTCCGTCCTGCCCGGCCGCGATATCGCCTTTGCCTACGGCACCAATATCGAGTCCTATCCGAACTGGGGATTGCGGGATGTGCTGCATGCCCTCGCCCTGGACCAGCCCGTGCCCCCGGCGGCGGTCCGTCCGCGGACGGACCGGCTGACAGAGGCACATCTTGATGCCGTCGGGGCGTATTCAGGCAGCCCGTTCGGGCCCGTCGCGATCCGTCCGACAGACGGTGGCCTGGAACTGGTCCTGACCGAGCGGGACTGGGTCTTCTATCTCACGCCGACCGGGCCTGACGCCCTGAACTGGCGACTCTTCAATACCGATTTTGCCTATGATCGGGATGAGGCGGGGCGCGTTTCGGCGATCACCGCCCGCGAGACCGGGCTCGGCGAAAGCCCGCGCCTGTGGAGACTCGAGCGCACGGACCTGCCGCCGCTCCCGGAGATCACAACCGAAACGGCCGGGAACTAGTCCTCGGCCTCGTCCGCGTCGGCGGCATCAAGGTCACGGCGAACCTCGGGCCGGTTCAGAAGCGTGTCGACATGGCTCGCGGTATCGAAGGAATTGTCCGGGTGGAAATGAAGCTCGGGCGTGAACTTCATCTCGATCTCGCGACCAAGCCGGCCGCGCAGGAAGCCCGCACAGCGATTGAGGCCCGCTGCGAGCTTCGCGGAATCACCGCGCCCGAGCGGGGCGACATAGACTTTCGCGACGCGCAGGTCAGGGCTCGGCCGAACTTCCGTCACTGAAATGAGCTGACCCTCGAGGTCCGGATCACGCAGCTCTTCGCGCGTGAGGATGTTCACGAGCGCATGACGCACGAGTTCCCCGGCACGCAGCTGACGCTGGCTTGGTCCTTTGGCGGCTTGGGTCTGACGGCGGGCCATTCATGTCTCCATCCCGGCGGAAGCGAGGCGCGCGGGTGTACGCTCCTTGCCCGGTCGATGCAAGACCCTGCGAAAGGCCGGATTTCGTCCCTCGACCTTCCGCGCTCGTCACTTTGATCCATGGCGGGCCTTTACGCCGGCCGGTTCTGCAGCGCTTGTCATGGCTCAACACGGCCCCGTCATGGCGGCCTCCCAACACGCCGGAAGCCGGATCGACATGCTCAAGATATTTGGAACACCCCTGATCATTGCCAGCGGGATCATGCTGGCTGCCCCCGCCTTCGCCGACACCGCGGCGAACAGCGCCCGAGAGGTCGCGGAAGCCTGGCTGGATGCCTATCAACGCCAGGATTTCGCCGCGATGACCGCCCTGATGACCGAGGAGACCGTCTTTGTCGACCCGACCTCGTTCAGCATTGAGGCCGTGACCGAGCGGATTGAATGGCGTGGCCCCGATGCCATCACGTCGGGGATCGCCGCCTGGGGCATGGATCACGGCGTCTACGAGATCGAACGAAGCTATGAGGCGTCTGACAGGGTCATCTTCATCGGTCGGGTCGATGTGGTCTACGGACAGGGAGAGGCCGCCCAGACCTTCCGCTATCCGATCACCACGATCGTGACCGTTGATGGCGACCATGTGGTCGAGCACCGGGACTATACCGACTTTGCGGGCGCCACCCGGGTTCAGCCCACGCACTGACTCTTTGGCGGCCTGACCGCCCTTCCGAACGGCCCATGCGGGGTCTGTGCCCCCGGCATGAGCCGGGCCGGCGTCCCGGGGAGCAAAGCCCGAACCGAAGCCCCCTAGCCAGAATCCCGGGCCAGAATCTGGAGCGACGATCTGGGGGACGCCGGCCTGACCCTTTCAAAACTGGAGTTCCAAGAGAATGACGATCCGATTTTCTGTTCTGATGATATCCGCACTGACGGCGGCCATTGCCCTCGTCCCGGGCGTGCAGGCGCAAGGGGCCGCCAACGAAGCCGCAGAGGCTGTCGCGCGCGCCTATATGGGCCATTATTCGGCAATTGACCTCGAGGCCATGGCCGCGCTGCTCGCCGAAGATGCCGAGTTCACCGACCCCACGGCCGAGGATGACGAACACGGCGAAACCGGTTTTGTCGGCACCGGGCGAGAATCCCTGATCACCCTGTTGACCGAGTTCGTCGAGACCTACCATCCGATCGAATTCGGTTTCGAATGGGACGAGGTATTCACCTCAAACAGCCGGGTGGTCTTCATCGGGCATGTGAACGCGCTCTACCCGACCGAGACCGAAGGCCAGAACTTTCGCTGGCGGTCACAACAGGTCACCGTCATCACGGTTCGCGACGGGCTGGTCGTCCGGCACCAGGATTTCGCCAACTACGCCTCGCCGGACCGCAGCCTTGTGGCCGCACGGACCGACAACTGATCCGAAAGCAGCGGCCGCCCTCCCGGCAGGTTGCGATCGGACACGGGCCGCCTGTCGTGACGGGCGTGCCCGACCCCACACCATGAAAAAGGGCGGCCCGATCGGACCGCCCTTTTTTGTGTCCGGTCTGATCCGGCTATCAGGCTTCGAGCTTGCGCGCGACTTCGATCACTTCGAAACACTCGATCTGATCGCCCTTCTGCAGGTCTTCATAGCGCTCGAACGCCATGCCGCACTCCATGCCCGACTTGACCTCCGGCACTTCATCCTTGAAGCGCTTGAGCGTCTTGAGCTTGCCTTCGTGCAACACAGTGTCGTCGCGCAGCAGGCGAACGCCGCAACCGCGCTTGACGGTGCCTTCGGTAATCCGGCACCCGGCAACCTTGCCGGTCTTGGTGATGTTGAAGACCTCGAGAATTTCGGCGTAACCGATGAAATTCTCGCGCTTCTCCGGGGCCAGCATGCCTTCCATCGTGTTCCGCACATCGTCGATGACATCATAGATGACCGAGTAGTAGCGGATCTCGACACCTTCGCGCTCGGCGAGGGCCCGGGCCTGCTTGTTGGCACGGACGTTGAAGGCGAAGACCGGGGCGCCCGAGGACTTGGCCAGGAGAACATCGCTCTCGTTGACACCACCCGGTGCAGCGCGAATGACGCGGGCCCGGACTTCCTCATTGCCGATTTTCTCGAGCGACTGCTTGATCGCTTCCGCAGACCCCTGGACATCCGACTTGATGAGCAGCGGCATTTCCTGGGTCGCATCCTGCTTGAGACGCGCCATCATCTGCTCGAGCGAGGCGCCCGAGCTGGCCGACGCACCGGACGCTTCGCGACCCTTGCGCTGACGATAGTCGGCAATCTCACGGGCCCGGGACTCGCTGTCCACGACGGCGAAGACTTCACCCGGATCCGGCGCGCCGTCGAGACCGAGGATTTCGACCGGGACCGACGGACCGGCATCATCAAGCTGTTGGCCGCGCTCATTGACGAGCGCACGGACACGGCCCCACTGGGCACCGGCGACAAGAATGTCACCGCGCTTCAGGGTTCCTCGACGGACCAGCAGGGTCGCAACCGGGCCGCGACCCTTGTCGACCTGGCTCTCGATCACCACACCTTCGGCGCTGCGCTCGGGATTGGCCTTCAGGTCGAGCAATTCGGCCTGCAGGTTGATCGCCTCGGTCAGCTCGTCGAGGCCGTCACCGGTCTTGGCAGAGACATTGACCGACTGGACTTCACCCGACATCGCCTCGACGACGATCTCGTGCTGCAGCAGATCCGTCAGGACTTTCTGCGGATTGGCTTCGTGCTTGTCGATCTTGTTGACGGCGACAATGATCGGCGTTCCGGCCGCCTTGGCGTGATGGATCGCCTCGATCGTCTGCGGCTTCACGGAATCATCCGCGGCGACCACAAGGATCACGATATCGGTTGCCATGGCGCCGCGCGACCGCATGGCCGAGAAGGCCGCGTGGCCGGGCGTGTCGAGGAAGGTGATCTTTTCACCGCCCTTGAGCTGCACCTGGTAGGCACCGATGTGCTGCGTGATACCACCGGCTTCACCGGACGCCGTGTCCGTTGACCGCAGGGCATCGAGCAGCGAGGTCTTGCCGTGGTCGACATGGCCCATGACCGCGATGACCGGCGCGCGGGGCTGCTTGGCCTCGTCAACGTCGTCATCGGCGATGAAGCCCTCTTCGACATCGGCTTCAGAGACGCGCTTCACGATATGCCCGAAATCCTCGACCACCAGCTCGGCGGTGTCGGCGTCGAGCACGTCGTTCATGCGGACCATCTGGCCCTGCTTCATCAGGTATTTGATGACGTCGACAGACCGTTCGGCCATGCGGTTGGCCAGATCAGCGACCGTGATCGCCTCCGGGACAACGACTTCGCGTTCGATCTTGTCGCGACCGCCGGACGTATCCTGGCGGCGTTGCTTTTCACGTTCGCGGGCACGACGCACCGAAGCGAGCGAGCGCTGGCGCTCCTCATCACCTTCCAGGATATTCTGGATGGTCAGCTTGCCGCGACGACGATTGTCGGTCTTGGCCCGGGCCGGCTGCTGCTTCGCGGCCGGGCCGGGGCCTGCGGCTCCGCCCTTGCGCTTGACGCGTCCGCCAAGCGCTTCGAGGGCACTGGCATCGTCCATCGGAGCAAGCTCCGGTGTACGCTTCTCGTCCTTGACGGCAGGACGACGACGCGGTTCGTCATCGCGCTTGCGGCCACTGTCCTTGGCGGCTGTCGCGGCTTCAGCTTCGGCCTTCAGGCGCGCCTCGTCCTCGATCGCCTTGCGGGCGGCATCCTCGGCTTCACGAACCTCACGGGCTTCCCGCTCGCGCTGTTCGTCAAGCTGGCGACGCTCATCGGCAGCGCGCTGCTCCATGGCTGCGTCGGCCTGCTTCTTCTGGGCTTCACGATCGGCGGCCTCGGCACGAGCCCGGGCAATCGCCCGCTGGCGCGAAACGAGTTCCTCTTCGGACAGGCCCAGCTGGCGGGCCTTGGCGGCGAGTGCGGATTCGCCACTCTTGGCGCCTCCACCCTGCTTGCCACCGGGACCACCATCCTTGGCCGGCGTTGCCACGCGCTTGCGCTTCTTCTCCACAACGACCGCCTTGGAGCGGCCGCGCGCAAAGCTTTGCTGCACGGTGCCACCGCCGGTGCGTTTCAGAGAGAGCGGCCGGCGGCCGGAGGAGTTGTTGTCGTCTGCGTCGCTCATACGAGCCTTCCAAATCGGCTTTCGTTCCGCGGGGCCTTCCGGTAGCCGAATGCCGGAAATCCGCACTGTTCAAACCACTGCCCGGCCTGAAGGCTCGCTAAACTAGCCAGCTCAAGGCCGATATCAACCGCTAACGCGGCAATCTCCGCACGTCATCCTTGCGGGACGAGCGGCCGGAAGCCCGAAAGCTTCCGCATGACTGTCGAAAAAGCCCGCGCTTGCGAACCCGTCGACATGCTGGCGTGAACCACCGGCCCGCGCCCCAGCGCGTCACCGACGGCTTCCGCCGTAAAACATCCGGCGACCGGGACATCGCCCCAGGCCGCGAAGGCCAGCCGGTCCAGCTTGGACCGCCCATCCTCGGCACCGTCTGACGCTTCGATGCGCCAGGCCGGCTTTCCGGCCTTGAGCGCAAGACGCACCGCGTCATAACCCACCGCCAGATCACCGGAACGACGCGCCAGCCCCATCAGGTTCAGCGCCCGTGCGACCAGCTGACCCTCAATGAGGCCCGGCAGGTCTTCCGGCATGTTCACCGGACACCCGAAGGCCCGGTTGAAGGCGGACTTCTTGACCGCCTTCTGTATCAGATCCCGCTCCGCGCTGATCCAGGCCCCCCGGCCCGGCAGCTTCGCAGCGAGGTCGGGAACCAGCTGATTGCCTGGCCCAAGGGCCATCCGGATGAGGTCCGCTTCGTCGCGAACCTCGCCCGTGGCAACACAACGCCGTTCCCGGGACAAGCTGGCCCTTGGGCTAGTCAGCCTGCGTCTCCTCGTCTTCTTCCGGCAGCTCGGCGTCGAGGTCGAGGCCGAGAGCCTCGGCTTCGGCATCCAGCGCCGCCAGATCCATGTCCTCGACATTGAATGCCTGGGCGGCCTCGTCGATTTCGTCCTCAACGACTTCGCGCTGCGGCAGGTCCTCTTCCGAGATCCAGCCCGCCGCGACGCGGGCGCGCATGATCATCATCTCTGCATCCTCGGAGGAGAGATTGAACTCTTCCAGGATACCCGGCTCACGCACGCGCTCGCCATTCTTGGTTTCAAACCAGCCACGCAGGTCGTCGGTCACCAGACCGGCGAGATCGTCGACAGTCTTGACGTCGTTCTCACCGAACTTGACGCCCATGGCGAGGAGGACACCCTCGACCTCGAGCACGTCGTCCTCGACACCCAGCTCCTTGCGCTTGGCATCCTGCTCGGCGGCAAGACGGTCAAGGTAATCGCGGGCACGGGCCTGGATCTCTTCTGCCGTGTCGTCGTCAAAGCCCTCGATGGCGGCGATTTCGCCAAGATCGACATAGGCCAGGTCTTCGACGTCGGTGAAGCCTTCCGTAGCCAGCAGTTGGGCAATGACCTCGTCAACATCAAGGGCGGCGATGAAGAGTTGGGTCCGCTCGGCGAATTCCTTCTGCCGGCGCTCGGACTCTTCTTCCTCGGTCAGGATGTCGATCGACCAGCCGGTCAACTGCGAGGCGAGGCGGACATTCTGGCCGCGACGCCCGATCGCCAGCGACAGCTGCTCGTCGGGTACAACAACTTCAATCCGCTGGTCTTCCTCGTCGAGAACGACCTTGGCCACTTCAGCCGGCTGCAGGGCGTTGACGATGAAGGTCGCCGGATCGTCCGACCACGGGATGATATCGATCTTCTCGCCGGCGAGTTCGGACACGACGGCCTGAACGCGCGAACCGCGCATACCGACGCAGGCACCAACCGGATCGATCGAGCCGTCATTGGAGATGACCGCAATCTTGGCCCGGGAACCGGGGTCGCGAGCAACCGACGGAATTTCGATAATGCCTTCGTACACTTCCGGCACTTCCTGCGCGAACAAGGCGGCCATGAAGTCCGGGTGGGCGCGCGACAGGAAAATCTGCGGGCCGCGGACTTCCTCGCGAACATCATAGATGTAGGCGCGGACGCGTTCGTTGTTCTGCAAGTTTTCACGCGGAATGCCGTCGGCGCGGCGGATGATGCCCTCGGCGCGGCCGAGATCGATGATCACATTGCCGTATTCGACGCGCTTGACGATGCCGGAGATGATTTCGCCGACACGATCCTTGTACTCGACGAACTGACGCTGGCGTTCGGCTTCGCGAACCTTCTGCGTGATGACCTGCTTCGCGGTCTGGGACGCAACGCGACCGAACTCGATCGGCGGCAGCTCATCAGAGAAGACGGTGCCGATTTCCGCGGTCTTGTCGATCTTCCTGGCGTCGGCAAGTGACAGCTCCTGGCTGTCATTCTCGACCTCTTCCACGACCGTCATATTGCGGGTCAGCGCCAGTTCACCCGTCTTCGGGTCGATCTTGGCGCGGATGTCGTTTTCGGCCCCGTAACGGGAGCGCGCTGCCTTCTGGAGGGCTTCCTCGATGGCCTCGATCACGATCGATTCATCGATGGACTTCTCTGCCGCGACCGCACGGGCGATCTGCAGCAGTTCCAGACGGTTTGCACTAACACCAATGCTCATCGGGTGGTCCCCGTTGTGTTGAACAGCGACATCATTCGTCTCCTTCAGTCGTCGCAGGGCCGGCGCCCCGCGCTTTCAAATCCGCCTCGATCAAGGCGTCTGTCAAAACCAGTTTGGCCTCAACGATCCAGTCGAACGGGATCATCGTGGTGTCGTCTTCGCCATCCATGTCGAGCCCGACATTGCCGTCCTCGACACCGGCCAGGATGCCGCGAAAGCGCTTGCGGCCCTCGGCGAGGCGATCCAGTTCAATCTTGGCTTCATTGCCTTCCCAGCGCGCGAAATGCGCCAGCGTGGTCAGCGGCCGATCAATACCCGGTGAGGAGACCTCAAGGTCATATTCGCCGGACACCGGATCCTCGACCTCGAAGATCTCGGACAGCGCGCGCGAAAACCGTGCGCAATCCTCGACTTCGATCCCGGTTCCGTTGAGACGGTCGGCCATGATCTGGAGCCGTGGGCGCTTGCCCGACATGATACGGACACGCACAACCTCAAGCGCGAGATCGGCGGCAACCGGCTCGGCGAGGGCAAGGATGCGATCATCCTGTGGCGACTTTGTCTTCAAGGCGTCGGCCCCGTCTGCAGAAACAAAAAGAGCGGCCGCCGTGGGCGACCGCTCGAATGCATCATCCGATGCAATCGAACTTGTAGTGAGCCGCCTTATACGCCGAGCTGGCCGGATTGGCAAGACGGCTGAGTCTGTCAGACCCGCACGAAGTCCATGAAGACCGGAGCACAGTCGCCCAAATTCTTGGTTTCATAGCGGGTTGTGATGTGGTCCGCAGGCGGCTGACGCCAGTCACCAGCGTTTCCGGCTTGCCAGGCGAACCGCACATCGCCAGTCAGTTCGATCATGCAGTGATCGGCATAGGATTTGACGTCGGTCGCAATGCGCAGCCGGCCCCCGGGCTTCAGCAGACGGGCAAACTGGTCTCGGGTTTCCGGCTGGACGAAGCGCCGTTTGGCGTGGCGTTTCTTGTGCCAAGGGTCCGGGAAAAGCAGATAGATCTGGTCAAGGCAGGCGGTTTCGAACCGGGGCAGGATTTCGCGGGCATCGGCCCGCGCCAGGCGCACATTGTCCAAACCGTCCGCATCAATTGCGGTCAGGGCCTTGGCCACGCCATTGAGAAACGGCTCGATTCCGATGAAACCGGCCAGCGGACGCGCCGCTGCCTGGGCAACAAGATGCTCACCACCGCCAAAACCGATTTCCAGTACCTGGACGTCGCAGGCCGGCAGCAAGGCCGCCGGATCAATCAAGCCGTCAGACGGCAGACCAATCCGGGGCAGAAGTGTATCCACGAGGCCCTGCTGGCGCGCGGAGAGAGGTTTGCCCTGGGCGCGCCCGAACAGGCGAAAAGCGGGAGTATCAGGCGTCTCATTCGTCATGGGGCGCGGGTTTAACGCTTTCCGGAGCCAGATGCACCGTGAAAGTCAGCGGCTCAGGACCGGGTCGCCTGGTCGTCCTCGGCCAGCGTGCGGACCAGTTCCAGAACACGGCGGCGGACCTTGGGGTCCTTGATCCGGGAGAAGGACTCCGCCAGCGAGACCCCATCGCTACTCTGGATGAAGTCATAGACGATCGGCGTCTGATCGCCCTCGGCCATGCCGGTGGCGGTCGATTGCTCACCCATGCCCTCAAAGAAGAACTGGACCGGGACTTCAAGGACGCGGGACATGCGATACAGGCGGCTGGCGCCGACACGATTGGCACCGCGCTCGTATTTCTGCACTTGCTGGAAGGTGACGCCGAGATCATCGCCCAGCTTTTCCTGGCTCATCTTGAGCAGTTGCCGCCGCAGCCGGATACGGGAACCAACATGAATATCAATTGGATTGGGGCCGCGAGGATTCACCTTCGGCATTGAGTCACCTCATTCGGGTTGAGCGAAAGTGTCGGGTAGAGACAGTATCGTAGCACAACCGAAGGGCGGCACCTAAACAACTTGCTTCACGAATGGGTGGCCCGCGCGATCCGCGCTTCACGATATTGTTGCCACGCCATTCCGATGAGGACGAGCAGGCAGAAGGTCAGGAAAGGCCCATCGCCCCAAAACGAGTAGGGGGTGCGACCCAGGCTGCCTGGCAAAGCCACATCGCGGACACCTTCGGCACTGGGATCCAGCGTGACCAGCGGCCGTCCGAGGGCATCGACAACACCGGACACGCCCAGCGCGGCCGAGCGCACCATCGGCAGGCCACTCTCAATACTGCGATAGCTGGCCTGGTTGAAATGCTGGCGCGGGCCGGACGACGGTCCGAACCAGGCATCATTGGACAGGTTATAGATCCACGCGGCGCGCTCGTCGGATGACCGCACGAAGTCCGGGAAGATCGCTTCATAGCAGATCAGCGGCAGCATGCGCGGGGCACCGGGAACATCAAGCACCTGCGACCCCGGACCCGGTGAGAACTGATACCGCGCAAGATCCTGAAGCGCCGGGATACCGGTCATCGCCATCAGCCCGGCCAAGGGTGTGAACTCGCCGAAGGGAGTCAGGCGCACCTTGTCGTAAAGCGCCGAAATACGCGGTGTTCCGGACTCATAGTGCAGCGATGCCAAGGTATTGTAATAACTAAGCGCTTCGCCACTCGATGCCCGCCGGTTCACGCCTGCCAGCAAGGCCTGACCATTGGCCAGAATGTCGCCGATCCGGGCCAGGGTGGCGCCGTCCTCGAGCATGAATGTCGGCAGGGCGCCTTCCGGCCAGACGACGTGCGTCACCGCGTCGATGCCGGGGCGGGCCGTCAGCGCGAGATAGCGGTCACGCGTCAACGCCGCACCGCCATCGCCCCATTTCTGCGATTGCGGGATCCCGGCCTGAACCAGACGGATCGTCACTCCGGGCACGTCGTCCGGCGCGCTGGCCGCCAGCCGGATCGCTCCGGTTGCCAGAACAATGGCGGAAATGGTCAATGCCGCAAAGGTCGGCAATGAGCGTCCGAGTTCGAGACGCGGCGCGATCGCCAGCAGCGGAGCCGTCAGCACGAAGATTGTCAGCAGGCTGAGACCGTAAACGCCAAACCAGGATGCCGTCTGGCTGACCAGTCCCCCCGCCGGCCAGACATAGGCCGGCAAGTTCCAGGGCAGACCGCCGAACAGATGCCCCCGCAGCCACTCGGCAAAGGCCAGCGCCACGGCAAACACCAACACCCGCCAGACCGAGCGGGGCGCGATCAGCACATAGAGCGCGGCGCCCAACCCCCAGAACACGGCCATCAGGGCGGCAAGCGCCGGCAGGGCAAGGGGGGCCAGCACTTCGACACCATTGCCGCGGGTCAGAAAGGCGTAGACCACCCAGGCCATGCCGGCGATGAAGTAGCCGAACCCGAACAAGAAACCGCGCAGAAAGGCGCTTCGCACGGGGCGGTCAAGGCGTCGCGACCCGTCGAGGGACGCAAACAGGACCCACAGCCCCAGCATCAGCGCCGGTACGATATGCAAGGGGGCCAGAGAAAGGGCGCTGAAAAGGCCCGCGAGCAGCAGGGCAATGCGCGGACGCCACCCATTGCGGCTTGCCAGCCAGGTTCGTGGCCACCAGACAAGGAGGTGGAGACGCCGCATCAGCCGGCGTCCGCACCGTCCGAACCGGTCGCAGCCGGCTTGGGCCGCTTGTGGGTCGCGCGAACCCGCATGCGCTTGATGCGTCGGGTATCCGCCTCGATCACCTCGAACTCATAGCCGGTGGGGTGACGGATCACCTCGCCGCGCTCGGGGACGCGACCGATCAGGGTGAAGACCAGCCCGCCGAGGCTGTCGACATCCTCATCTTCGTCCTCGGCGGCAATTTCCTCACCGACCACGGCCTCGAAGGCGTCGATCTCGGCACGCGCCTCGACATCCCAGACCCCCGGACCGCGCGAGCGGATGGCCGGGGTTTCCTCGTCATCGTGCTCGTCTTCGATATCACCGACGATCGGCTCGATCAGATCTTCCAGTGTCACCAGACCGTCAGTACCGCCATATTCATCGACAACCAGCGCCAGATGCATGCGCCGGCCCTGCATGCGGCGCAGCAAGTCGAGCGCCTTCATGGACGGCGGCGCAAACAGCAGGGGCCGGCCAATGGAGGGCAGCACCTGCTTGTGCGCCCAACCGGCCGGTCGCTTGCCGGATGATCCCGGTGCGAGATGGCTGACCACGTCCTTGATGTGGACCACGCCGACCGGATCATCGAGCGTGTCGCGATAGATCGGCAGGCGGGAATGCGCCGCCTCGGCGAAAATCTTGGCCAGCTGGCCGAGCGGCGTCGACACATCGACGCCGATAATGTCGGCGCGCGGCACCATCACATCGGCGACACGCAGCTTGTCCAGCGCATCGGCCTCGATGGAATTCGGCATCACGCCGGTCGGAAGTGTCCCGTGACCACTCTCGGCGCCGGAGGCACCTCTGAACAGGCGCGAAAACCAGGGTCGACTGTCAGGGTCGGGAGACGCAGGTGTATCGGTCATTCTGATTGCGGGTCCGGACCCGCATCCTCGTTGGCATAGGGGTCAGAGACACCCAGTCGGGCGAGCGCGCGGCGCTCGATCGTTTCCATGGTCGCCGCTTCATCATCGGTCTGATGATCATAGCCCTGAAGATGAAGGAAGCCATGAATGACAAGATGGCGGAGATGGTCGGCCACGTCGATGGCCCGGTCCTCTGCCTCGCGAGCCACCACACCATGCGCCAGCGCGATATCGCCCAGATGGTTGTCGGCATGCTCACTCGCCGGGAAAGAGAGGACATTTGTCGGCCCCTCCTTGCCGCGAAACTGGGCATTCATGGCCGCGACCGCGTCGTCACTGCCCAGCAGGATCGCCACCACGCCCGGCTCGCGCACGGGGAGTTCCTCGCAAACAGCCGAGATCGCCTCATCGACGAGGCGAGTCTTGCCTTGCAGCGATGACCAGGCGTCATCTTCGACAATCAGATCAACGGCGTTCATTGCGGTTGCGCGGGCCCGGTCCGGCGACGCGCATCTTCCTCATAGGCTTCGACAATACGGGCCACGAGATCGTGGCGCACCACATCAACACGCGAAAACCGCGTAATGGCAACACCCTTGGTGCCGGAAAGGATATCCAAAGCGTGCGGAAGGCCCGATGGATCGCGCGGCGAGAGGTCACATTGGCTGGGATCGCCGGTCACCGCCATGCGCGAGCCCTCCCCCAGACGGGTCAGAACCATCTGCATCTGCGAGCGCGAGGTATTCTGGGCCTCGTCAACGATGACGAAGGCACGATTGAGTGTCCGACCGCGCATGAAGGCAATCGGTGCCACTTCGATACGACCGTCTTCGCGCATCTTCTCAAGCTGGCTGCGGCCAAGCGTATCCGCAAGAGCATCCCAGACCGGCAGCAGATAGGGATCGACCTTCTCATTGAGATCACCCGGCAGGAAGCCGAGTTTTTCGCCGGCCTCGACAGCCGGGCGCGTAATGATCAGCTTCTCGACCTTGCGCTGGACCAGCATCGAGGCGCCATAGGCGACCGCCAGCAGCGTCTTGCCGGTACCGGCCGGGCCGACACCGAAAATCAGGTCGTAGGCCTTGTCGTTCTTGAGCGAGCGCACATAGGCGCGCTGGCCTTCGGTCCTGGCGATCAGGCTGGATCCGCGGGGCACCCGGATCACGCCGTCATCGACCTGCCCAGGCGTCTGCTCATCGTCATGCATCCGCAGCGCCGCGCGAACGGCGGCCTCGTCACAGGTCAGGCCATGCTCGAGGCTGGCATAGAGACGCTTGAGAACACGCTTGGCCTCATCCCGGGCCGCATTGTCCTCGGCTGTGATCACGACCTGGCCACGGCCCGGCGCACTGATCGAGACACCGAGATCCTCCTCCATGATCATGAAGAAGCGATCACCGGCGCCGGCCATGCCGCGCAGGCGTTCAACATCCTCGAAATAGAGGCTTTCAGAGGCCGCCTTGCGGGGTTTGGCGGCGCGCTTGCGGGCCGGGGGACGCGGTGCGGTCACGCAGCACTCCGTTTCGCGCCGACAAGCTGCCCGGACAGGGCATTGCGCGAGGCGCTTTCGATTTTGACCTCGGCGATCTGGCCGAGCAGCTCAGCCGGCGCATCAACATGCACCGATTGCAGATAGGGGCTGCGACCATGCAGCTGCCCCTCGAGGCGACCGGCCTTCTCGAACAGGACCGGAAGGGTCTTGCCGATCATGCTCTCATTGAACGCAATCTGCTGGGCATCGAGCAGCTGCTGGAGGGCCGCAAGCCGCTCGGACTTCACCGCTTCATCGACCTGGTTGAACATCGAGGCGCCGGGCGTTCCCGGACGCTTGGAATACTTGAAGGAGAAACAGGCGGCATAGTTGATCCGGCGAACCAGCTCCATCGTCGCCTCGAAATCGGCGTCGCTTTCGCCCGGGAAGCCGACAATCATGTCGCCGGAGATCGCGATATCAGGCCGAACCGCCCGCAGGCGCTCGATGATGGCGTAGTAGTCCTCAGCCGTATGCTGGCGGTTCATGGCTTTCAGGATGGTATCCGAGCCCGACTGTACCGGCAGGTGGAAATACGGCATCAACTTGGGCGTATCCGCGAAGGCCTGGATCAGGTCCTCGTCCATGTCGCGCGGATGCGACGTGGTAAAGCGGATCCGCTCGATACCGCCAATCAGGGCTATATGGCGAACCAGCTGGCCCAGACCCCAGACCCCCTCGTCCTCACGGCCGGCCGGCGGCGCGCCGTGGAAGGCATTGACGTTCTGGCCAAGCAGGGTGACTTCACGGATGCCCTTGGCCGCCAGGGCCCGGATCTCGGCCACGATCTGGTCCACCGGACGCGACCATTCGGCACCGCGGGTATAGGGCACCACACAGAAGGTGCAGAACTTGTCGCACCCTTCCTGAACGGTCACGAAAGCGGAATAGCCCTCGACCTGGCGGTCATTGCCGAGACGGTCGAACTTGTCCTCGACCTCGAACTCCGTATCGAGCGCCTCGCCCTTGGCCCGGTGGGCCTTGGCGATCAGCTCGGGAAGCTTGTGATAGGTCTGCGGGCCGACGACCAGATCGACGACCGGCGCCCGCTTCATGATTTCAGCGCCCTCGGCCTGGGCCACACAGCCGGCGACCGCGATCGTCATGCCGCCCGACGCAGCCTTGTCCTCCTTGAGCGGACGCAGGCGTCCAAGCTCGGAGTAGACTTTCTCGGCAGCTTTTTCGCGGATATGGCAGGTGTTGAGAATGACCAGATCGGCGCCGTCCGGCGTGTCCGTCGATTCATAGCCGAGCGGTGTCAGAACATCCTTCATCCGTTCGGAATCATAGACATTCATCTGACAGCCATAGGTCTTGATGAAGAGGCGTTTGCGGGTCGTGCTCATGAAACCTGTCTGGCCTGGCGATCAGGCCCTCATTGCGATGGCGGCCGGACGCCGTGACGGGACGCGTCCGGGGAGGCGCGGGTTATGATGGATATGGGGTCTCAACGCAAGGCCTGCCAGTCGATCCAGCCAACCGATCCCTATTCCGCCGGGTCGCTTACCGGCGCAGGCGGTGTCGCGGGGCTCCTGTTCGGACCGGGATCATGGCGACGCGCCGAGAGACCGATGACCAGCGCGATCAGCGTCAGCCCGGAGGCCAGCAGGAACGGGGCCCCGGCGAAGGTCACCACCGATGCATCCTCGGAGAAATGCGAAAACACCCGCGACATCACCAGCGGGCCGATAATCATCGACAGGCTCTGCAGGGAGGTCATCGCGCCCTGCAACTCGCCCTGGGCATTCTGCGGCACGATCCGCGACATGACGCCCTGAAGCGCAGGCTGACCGATACCGCCCAGCGCCGCGAACACGATGATCGCGTAGACCATCCAGCCCGCGGTCGCGAGGCCGTAGAGGGCGTAGGCAATGACCGCGAGCGACAATGACAGGGTAATCGCCCGCCACTCGCCAAGGCGCGGCACCAGAATGCGCGTCAAACCACCCTGCACGATGGCCGAGGACAGGCCGACTGCCATCAGAGAGAGTCCGATTTCGCGCGGGCCCCAGCCGAACTTGAAGTCGGTGTAGTAGGCCCAGATAGCCGGATAGACCGAGTGTCCGAGCAGCATCAGGAAGATCGCCGACATCAGCACCAGTACGGCCGGATACTTCCGCATCTGCATGAGCGAACCCAGTGGATTGGCGCGCATGATATCGAACTTGCGCCGGTTTTCCGACTTCAGCGTCTCCGGCAGGACAATCAGGCCATAAACGAAATTGGCGCCGGCCAGGATCGCCGCCGCAAAGAAGGGTGCGCGCGGTCCGAAATTGTCGCCCAGCAGGCCGCCAATCGCCGGACCGAGCGTGAAACCGACGCCGAACGCTGCCCCGATCAGGCCAAACCGCGCTGCACGCTGCTCGGGCGGAGTGATGTCGGCAATAAAGGCATTTGCCGTGGAATAGCTGGCGCCGAAAATCCCGGCGAGAATGCGTCCCACCACCAACAACCAGAAGACGGGCGCGAAGCCCATGATCAGATAGTCGATCGTGAAACCGGCAAGCGCCGCGAGGAGGACCGGCTTGCGCCCGAAACGGTCGGACAGGCCGCCCACGATCGGCGCGAAAATGAATTGCATCCCGGCATAGGACACCATCAGCCAGGCGCCCAGTACGGCGGCGTTATTCGCCTGAAGCCCGGTCAGCTCCTCGATGAGCTCGGGCATCACGGGAATGATCAGGCCGAAGCCGATCATGTCGATCAACACGGTGATGAAGATGAAGATGACCGCGTGTTGACCGGGCGGGCGGGCAGACATGGCGTTTCCTTGAGGTGGTCCGACCTGGCGCCGGGCCCAGCGCCTAATCGTCGGCGCTCTTGAGTGGTACGCCGTAAAGTTCCAGCCGGTGATCAACAAGCTTGTAGCCCAGCTTGCGGGCAATCGCTTCCTGCAGCCGCTCGATCTCGTCATTGACGAATTCGATGACTTCTCCGGACTTTAGGTCAATCAGGTGGTCGTGGTGCTCGTCACCGACCTCCTCATAGCGCGACCTTCCGTCGCGGAAATCATGGCGCTCGATAATGCCGGCTTCCTCGAACAGGCGAACCGTCCGGTAGACCGTGGCGAGGGAGATACGGGGGTCTTCCTCGGAGGCGCGGCGGTGCAGCTCCTCCGCGTCCGGATGATCATCCGAAAACGAGAGAACACGGGCAATGACGCGGCGCTGATCCGTCATCCGCAGCCCTTTGTCGACGCAAAGCTTCTCGATCTTGTCCGGCATGATCTATCCCTTCGTAGATGGGTCGAGAAATAGGCGGTCACGGGGTCATCTGTCCATCTTTGTGCAGCCATTTTTCGAGGACCAGCGCATCGCTGCCGTCCCGGTAATAGGCCCGCCGACGGCCGATCTCGCCATAGCCCGCCCGCAGATAAAGAGCCTGCGCGCCCGAGTTGCGCGCGGAGACTTCCAGAAAAATTCTGGCAACACCCTGACTAGAAAGAGCCTTTTCCGCCGTTGTCAGCACTTTGTCAGCAAGGCCGAGGCGGCGGTGATCCGGGCTCGTTGCCAGTGTCAGCAACTCTGCCTCGTCCGCCGCGCTGCGAAACAACGCCATGGCAATGATCTCTGTACCGGACCGGCAGGCCCAGCCGGAACAGCCCGGCAGGTTGAGCAGTGACGCGATCTCGCCGCTCGACCACGCGGCCTCGAAGCAGCGGGCGTGCAGCTGCGCCAGATCGCCGGCGCCGGTTGGCCAGACCCGCTCGACCAGCCCCGTCATGTCGGCGACAGGCCGCCGGGGAGCTTGGCATCCGGCGGACGAGCATAGAAAGGCGAGGGAGGGCAGTCCGCCGGCGACAAGTCGGCCGTCATTGCCAGCATCACTCGGGGGTCAAGCTCGGTGACGCCCAACTCTTCGAAACCCGGAGGGAGATGGATCGAGCCGGACCCGGTCACCGCACAATGGGAAAGACCCATCTGCGCCAGTCGCTCAGCAATCCCGGACACCGGACACCGCTCGGCCAACCCGGCTTCGCCGTCAATCCAGACTTGAAGGATGACTTCGCCGCGCTTGGCGTCATGCAGCACGGCAAGAGCCGGGCACGGCCCCGCCTGCTGCGCTAGCACCGCGAGATTGGACAGGCCCAGACATTGGGCCGAACAGGCGAGGGCCAGGCCGCGGGCGAAGGCGACGCCGACCCGCGTACCGGCAAAACTGCCGGGCCCGGTCGTGACCCCGATCCGCGAGAGCTCGGACGCGGCGATACCCGCGTCGGCGAGAACGGCCTCAACCATGGGAGCCAGGCGCTCGGCATGGCCGCGACCGATCGACTCGCTGCGAACGAAGTCGCGTCCGTCCGCAAGGCGGAGCGCTGCGGTGCAGTGTTCACCGGTGGTATCTATCGCCAGCAAGGTCATGCGAGCCATTTAGCGGATAATCACCGTCAGGTCGAAGCTTCCGCGCGGCTTGGCCGGCGGAAGGGTTACTCGACCGCTTCGACCGACTGGATTTCCGGGATGTAGTGCTTGAGCAGGTTCTCGATTCCGGACTTGAGCGTCATCGTCGAGGATGGGCAGCCGGCGCAGGCGCCACGCATTTTCAGACGCACAATGCCGCTGTCAGCAAGGTAGGAGTGGAAGAGGATATCTCCACCATCCTGGGCAACAGCCGGGCGGACCCGGGTATCGATCAACTCGATGATCTCCTTGACCAGGCCCTCATCCTCTCCGGCGTAATTGGCGTGACCACTCTCGCTCTGGGCAGCGCCCATCAAGGGCCGACCCGATTGCAGGCCGTCCATGATCGCTCCGAGCAGGAAGGGTTTGATATGATCCCACTCATAAGCGTCGGTTTTGGTGACGGCGATGAAGTCTTCTCCGAAGAACACACCGCTCACACCATCGACGAGGAAAAGGTCAGCCGCCAGCGGAGCGTCCGCGGCATCCTCCTCACTCTCGAACTCGCGCGGCCCGTCCGGCGCGATCTCGCGACCCGGGAGGAATTTCAGCGTGTTTGGATTCGGCGTGGCTTCAGTCTGGATAAACATGGCAGGGCCTCCTGACTGTCACTTGGCGCTCTTTCGGCCCGCATTCAACCATACTTGGCGTGAGGATATCAGACGAGGGCGTCGATCTCGGCGGTATCCATATCGCCCGGCACGACCGTGACCGGGACGGCACGCCCCGAAAACAGACCCTTCCCGCGGGCCAGAGCGGTGACCATCGGGCCCGGCCCATCGCCATTCGCCGACGTGGCCAGGACCAGCAGCGAAATCAGCGGATCCTCTTCCAGCAATTCAGACAGGACCGTCCGCCGGTCGCCCTCACGCAGAAGCAGCTCCGGACGCTCGCCTGTGATGGCCTCGGCATCTTCGGCCATCGACTCGAGCAGCGTCTCAGCCGCGGTCTCCGCTTCCCGCTTGGCGGTCTCGGCGACGCCGATCCAATGGCTGAAATCACCCGGCTCATGCGTTGCGAGGATGGCGACATGGGCCCCGGTAGCCTGGGCCCGCCGCGCGGCAAAATAGAGCGCAGTCCGACACTCGGAACTGTCATCGGCAACAACCAGGAATTTGCGCGAGCTCTCAGGCATGAAGCGAGTTTGGCGTCTGCCGGACGACACGTCCAGCAATTCATGCTAACCCCCGCTGCGAAAGGGAGAATGATGAGCGTGACCGAACTGAGAGACCGCCGCAATGCCGGCACGCCGGCCCGGATTTTCTCGATCGAGTCGGACGCCCTTGTCTGGCGCGGGATCGGGGATGGTGGAGAGGGCCGCATGGCGCTTGCCAGCGTTCGCCAGGTCCGGTTGGCAATCGCGATGGCGGGCCAGAGCAGCCAGGTCGTCTGCCGGGTCACCGATGACGCGGGTCACGAGGCCGTCTTCGGGTCCATGCGCTGGGCTGGCGTCGGCCAATGGGAGGCCAATGCCCGAGACTTCCGCGATCTTCTCCGCGCCCTCCATCTCGGCCTTCGCGAGCAGCCCGGACCGGTACGCTATCTCGAAGGCTCGACCACATCATTCCTCGCCATCATGACCGGTCTGGGCGCCCTGCTTGCGCTCGTAGGGGCCGGCGCCTTTACCAAACTCTTCCTGATCGATGAAAACGCGATCGGCCTCGCGCTGATACCGGCGATCGCTCTGGGGGTCTGGTTGATGCGGCTGTTTTGGCCGCGGGCCGCCAAAACCTATGACCCGACGACCTACACGGTTGAGACGCCCACTGAAAACCCTGATCCTGCGGGAGAGTCCGATCCGGCGCTGGCAGGAAAAGAGGGTTCGGTAACACCTCGTTAACCCTGCGACCTCGGACTCGAACCGTCAGCCAAAAGACCCGAAGCTTGGTGCCGGGTCGTTAGGGCCTGATGCCCAGCCCCTAATCCTCAGAGACCGAGCCCGGCGGCATGGCCTGGACGCTGAATTCGGCCGGGACCTCGCCGGCCCGTTCAAACACGAGCACACCGGTCACCTGATCCCCCTCGAAGACCGGCGCAAGACCATGCACCATCAGGTGGTTGCCACGCGGCGCGAAAACCATTCGTTCGCCACTCGTCAGGTCCTGCGGGCCGATCGGACGCATCCGCATCATGCCCTGCTCATCCATGCTGTGGCCGTGCATCTCGACCCGCTCGGCTCCATCGATACGGGCTGACAACAACCGGTCCGCTTGACCGTCGGTCAAACGGGCCGAGAAATAGGCTGCCGTCACGTCACGGCCCTGCGGATGCGGCCTGATCCAGGCGTCGCTGATTTCCACAATCGGCGTGACCACGTCGTCCGGCAAGGCCGCCATGGGGCCGTCCGACGCCATGGCATGCAGGCCATCGCCGTGCGGCTCGCCGCTGGCGGCCACGGGTTCGTCCGCCCCGCTACAGGCTGTCAGGGCAAGTGCGAGAGCGGCCAGGGATGCGAACTGTTTCATGATGTCTTCCTTGCGGTAGCCACTGCGCTGCGAACACCGGCTGCGCGATCTGTCCCAGCTTTAGTCCAAGCCGGAGCTTCCGGCGAGTACGGCAAAAAGCCTAGCCCCAGAAACCGATGACCTTCTTGGTTTCATCGACGATCGGCTGGGCGACCGCGCGGGCGTTTTCGGCACCCTTGGTGAGGATCCGGTCGATCTCGGCCTTGTCGGATATCAGGCGGCGATACTCGTCGGAAATCGGTGCGAGATAAGCGACCGCGACGTCTGCCAGAGCCGGCTTGAACGCGCCAAAACCCTGTCCGCCGAACTCGGCGAGAACATCGGCCTTGGTTTGTCCGGTCAACGCCGCGTAGATCCCGACAAGATTGGTCGCCTCGGCGCGGCCATTGAGCTCTTCGACGGTTGCCGGAAGCGGCTCGGGGTCCGTCTTTGCCTTCTTGATCTTCTTGGCGATCATGTCCGCGTCATCTTCGAGATTGATGCGGGAATTGTCGGACACGTCCGACTTCGACATTTTTGCCGTGCCGTCACGCAAGCTCATGATGCGCGCACCCGGTCCCTGGATCACCGGCTCGGTCAGCGGGAAGAAAGCCTCGCCCTTGCCGAAGTCGCGGTTGAAGCGGGCCGCGATGTCGCGGCACAGTTCGAGGTGCTGCTTCTGGTCTTCGCCAACCGGCACTTCGGTCGCCTTGTAGACGAGAATGTCAGCCGCCTGCAGGACCGGATAGGTGAACAGGCCAACGGAGGCGCGCTCCTTGTCCTTGCCGGCCTTGTCCTTGAACTGGGTCATCCGCTCGAGCCAGCCGAGGCGGGCAACGCAGTTCAGGATCCAGGCCAGCTCGGCATGAGCCGGCACGGCCGACTGGGCAAAAATCGTGCTCTTCTCGGGATCCACGCCGGAGGCGATATAGGCTGCGGCCGCCGAGCGCACTGAATCCGGCAAGGCCGCCGGGTCATGCGGCATGGTAATCGCATGCATGTCGACCACGCAGTAGAAACACTCGCGGGTCGGGTCTTCCTGCAGGGCGACCCAGTTCTTCAACGCACCAAGATAATTGCCGAGATGAAGCCGGCCGGTCGGCTGCATGCCGGACAGGACGCGGTGCGGACCTTGGTAATCGGTGGGCGTGTCGCTCATGGGAGGGCCTTGCGGGTAAGACGGATCAGGACAAGCGTCTTAACCAGCGCGAGGCCCGGCCTCAAGAGCGCTTGAGCGCGGCGCGCACCTCGGAGGGTCGCAAGGCGCCGGTCAGAAGCGCCGCCAGGCCATAGACAGCGAGGCCAGCGCCGCACACGACAATCAGGGTGGCGAGGGTCGAGTCGAACAGAATGACGCGCAGCGGGTCAGCATAATGCTCTGCGGTCAGGAGGAAGGCCGCCATGATTGCGCAGGCCGCAATAATGCGCGGCAGCTTGCCGAGGAGTCGCGCATCGGGCTCGAGCAAACCCCGGCGCCGGAGTGTGACGGCCAACAGGATCGTGTTGACCCAGCCGGCAAGCGCTGTGGCGATTGCGAGCCCTGCAAAACCCAGTGGCCCAAAGAAGAGGATCAAGCCGAAAACAAGGTTCACGGCCACGCCGATGGTGGCAAACTTCATCGGGGTCATGGTGTCTTCGCGGGCAAAAAAGCCCGGCGACAGGACCTTGATCAGGACAAAGGCCGGCAATCCGATGGCAAACGGAACCAAGGCCTGGCCGACCATCATGGCGTCCTGTGGCGTGAACGCATCGCGCTCATACAGGCCCGACGCAATGAAGACGGGAATGACAGCCAGCGCCGTCGCCGCCGGCAAGGTCAGCGCCATCGAGATTTCCAGTGCCCGGTTCATCGCGTTTGAGGCGGATTGAAGCTCCCCGGCCCGCACACGGCCAGCCAGGGTTGGCAGGAGGACAACCCCCATGGCAATCCCGACCACGCCCAAGGGCAGCTGATAGAGCCGGTCCGCATAATAGAGCCACGACCGGGCACCTTCCTCGATCGTGGCGATCGACGATGTGACCAGGATATTGATCTGCGTCACGCCCGCCGCCATGGCGCCCGGGATGCCCAGCACGATCAGCCGCCGCACGCCGGGCGTGAGACGGGGCAAGGTCACGCTCATGCGCAATCCGGTCGCCCGGCATGCCGCGAAAAGCCAGATCAGCTGGGCTATGCCGGAGAGACTGATACCAATGGACAAATGCAGCGCCAGGTCCGGTCCCGCCGCCGGCGAAAGCGCGAGGATACCGATCAGGGTCAGGTTCAACAGGACAGGCGCCGCGGCAGCGACCGCGAACCGGCCATGAGAATTGAGTACGCCGCTGAGCATGGCGCTGAGCGACATCATCAGCAGATACGGCATGGTGATCTGGGTAAGCAGAACTGCCAGCTGAAACAGGTCTGGATCGCCGATAAAACCCGGTCCCAGCAGATACATCAGCCACGGCATCAATAGCTGGGCGCCAATGACGATCACGACCATTGCGGTCAGCAGGACCGACATCACCTGTCGCGCAAAAACAGTCGCTTCATCCGGCACGTCGCTCTGCAGCTTTCCGGCATAGAGAGGGATGAAAGCGGAGTTGAACGCGCCCTCGGCAAAAATGCGGCGAAACAGGTTGGGAAACTGAAAGGCCGTCAGAAAGACATCCGTGACAGCGCCGGCCCCGAGCGCCGCAGCCAGCAACATCTCCCGCACCAGGCCGAGCACGCGGCTGACCATGGTCAGCAGACCAACAACTGCCGTGGACCGCAAAAGCCGCATCTCTACCTCAAAACACTGGCCCGGGCGCGGGCGATGCCGCGCTGCGCGGCCTTTTTGTCGAAGGCGGTCTCATTCTCGGAGAACACGGCCAGAAGCCCGCTGCGGATACGTTCGGTGATCGCCTCGTCCACCAGTTTATGGTCGTCGTGAGTGACGTAGAACACGTCGGTTGCCCGTTCGCCATAGCCATCGATCTGGGCGGAAGTGAGCGCAAGGTGCTCGTCGGCGAGAATATCGGCCAGATCCGCCAGCAGGCCCGGGCGGTCGCGACCGGATGCCTCGATGACCGTCGCCTGTTCGGCAATCTCGTTGGAGATCGTGACACTCGGTGTGACCCGGAAGGCCGCATCCCGGCGCTTGAGCGGTGCTGCCGGGTGGCGTCGGACAGTGATCTCGCCCGTTGCCACTTCGCGCAGATAGGCCACCAGAGCCTGGCGCTTGAGCGGGTCATCCCGACCGTAAGGCTGACCCGCCGCGTCCTGGATATAGAAAATGTCAAAAACCTGGTCCGAGGAGGTCGTGTTGATTGTCGCACCGACCACATCGGCCCCGGCCTCGGCAAAGGCGGCGACGATATCGGCGAACACACGCTCGCGATCCGGTGACCAGATCATCACCTCGGTCGCCGCCCGCCGCCGATCGACGCGGACCGCCGCAGAGGTTTGCAAACCGCCCGTACGGGCATGCCGGACGAAGGCCGCGTGACGAAAGCGGTCTTCCTCCGAGAAAGCGGTCCAGTAAGCGTCATTCAATTCCGCCGTCCACCAGGCGGCAAAGTCCGGATTGACCCGCTCGAGGCGTGGCCGGATGCGATTGCGGGCCAGCGCCGCCTTGTCGGCGAGGGTTTCGCGAGCCAGCTGCAGGTTGTCGCCATCACTGGACAGGACCTGCTCGGTGGCCGAGTAGAGCTCCCGGATCAACTGACCCTTCCAGCCATTCCACACGCCTGGACCGACCGCCCGGATATCGACAACAGTCAGCACGGTCAGCAGGCGCAAGCGCTCCACCGACCCGACGGCTGCCGCGAAATCAGCCACGGTTCGCGGATCCGACAGGTCGCGCCGCTGGGCGGTATCGCTCATCAGAAGGTGTGATGCGATCAGCCAGGAGACCAGTTCGGTTTCGGCCTCGCCCAGCCCCATGCGTTCGCAAGCGGTGACGGCACGGGCCGCGCCTTCGATACACTGGTCGCCAGCCCCCTTGCCGGTATCGTGAAGCAGCACGGCAAGATGCAGCGCCCGACGGTTCTGGATGAGCGGCAGCAATCCGGTCGATAGCGGATGATCGAGCGGGTGCAGCCCGTCCTCGATCTCCCGCAACAACCCCAGCGCCTGCAGGGTATGCTCATCGACGGTATAGCGGTGATACATGTTGAACTGGGTGCGCGCGACGATATCGCCAAACTCCGGCAGGTAGCGACCGAGGACGCCGGCCTCGGTCATCATGCGCAGTACAGCCATCGGTGCCGCGCTATCGAGCAGCACCGCAAAGAAGGCGCGCGCCGCCCGCGGGGCACGACGGAAATCATCATCGATCAGATGCAGGGTCCGCCCGATGCGGGCAACCGCTTCGGGATGCAGGTCCAGCCGGCGCGACGCGGCAACATGGAAGAAGCGCATCAGACGGATCGGATCCTCGCGGATCTGGGTCGCATGAGCAAAATCAAGACGGCCATCGCGGACAATGAACTCGCCGACATCGGCGTCTTCAGCCGCATCCATACCCGGTGGCAGGAAGCGTGCCAGTCCCTTGGGCTTGGATTTCCAGGCATCGGCTTCCAGCTTGGCGCAGACCAGACGGGTCAGGGCCCCGACATTCATGGCGGTGCGAAAATAGCGGCGCATGAAGCGCTCCACACCGCTCTCCGTCTCGCCGTCCTCAAAGCCCATCCGCGCCGCAATCTCGGGCTGGACGTCGAAGGTCAGGCGCTCATCCTTGCCGCCGGCCAGCTCATGCAGGTGGAAACGGACCGTCCACAGGAAATCATCGGCCAGAATGTATTTCGACACGTCCTCGACCGAGAGAAGGCGACTTCCCACCCAACGCTCAAACGCATCGGCGCCGTACAGGAATTGCGCCAGCCAGCGCATGAGCTGCAGGTCGCGCAGACCGCCCTTGCCGGATTTCAGGTTGGGCTCGACTGTATAGCGAGACCGGCCCGCCTTCTCGATCCGGGCATCGCGCTCACGCAGCTTGGCCTCAACAAAGGCCGGCAAGTCGCCCGCCACGACTTCATCGCGAAAGCGCTGGGCGAGGGTTGCCGTTGCCGCTTCGTCGCCGGCGAGATGGCGGAGCGAGAGCAGCGCGGTGCGCTCGGAGGCATCCTCGCTGGTCAGGGCAATCGTTTCATCCGCCGTCCGGCACGCACCGCCGCCGACATCAATCTTGAGGTCCCAGAGGGCGTAGAGAAATTGCTGAAGGAAGGCGTCCGTTGCCTCGCGCGCCGCGTCGGGCTTGATGAGCATCAGGTCAATGTCGGAGGACGGCGCCAGCTCACCGGCACCGAATCCACCCTGACCACACAGGGCAACGCCGGCTGACCCGACAGGATCGGCCGCCGCCATGGAGTCGAACAGCGCGTGCAGACAGGCGCTCATGCCCTCGGACAGCCGGTGAGCCGCGATCGCACCACCCCCGGCCCCCGACAGGCTCGCGAAGGCCTGAGCCCGAAACCGTTCGATTGCGCCGCGGACATGGGCGAGGGCCGCCGCGCGCGCCGCCGGCGAGTCCCAACCCTGTTGGGACAGGGCGGCAGCCAGTTGAGCCCGCAATTGCAGACCATCCAGCGAAGCGGGCAGGGCAGGCATCTTCATCGTGGGGCCAATCTAGTTCACCGCACGTGGCGGCGTCACGTCTTCTTCGTCATCGCCTTGAGGGCGTAAAGGACTTCCAGCGCCTCGCGCGGACTGAGCGCGTCCGGATCGATCTGGGCGAGACGCGTTTCAACCTCGGAAACAAACGGTTCGGGATCCGGTTCGGCAACCGCGAACAGGGGAAGGTCGGTGAGGGCAGCCGCCGGGGTTCCGTCTGCCTCGAGCCGCGCCAGAATGGACTGGGCGCGCTTGACCGCGACCCGTGGCAGGCCGGCCCGACGCGCGACCTCAATCCCGTAGGACCGGTCAGCCGCGCCACGACCCACCTCATGCAGGAAAACCAGCTCGCCCTTCCACTCCCGCGCCTTCAGCGAGACATTGGCGGCCGCATCGAGGTCATCAGCGAGCCGCGTCAGCTCGTGATAATGCGTCGCGAACAAGGCCCGGCAGCCATTGACCGCGTGCAGGTGCTCCGCCGCAGCCCAGGCGATGGAAAGTCCGTCAAAGGTCGCCGTACCGCGTCCGATTTCGTCCAGAATGACAAAGCTGCGCGGGGTTGCCTGATTGAGGATCGCCGCTGTCTCGATCATTTCAGCCATGAAGGTGGAGCGGCCGCGGGCGAGATCATCAGCCGCGCCGACCCGCGAGTACAGCCGGTCGGCAATCCCGATCCGGGCGATTCGGGCCGGCACATAGCAGCCAGACTGGGCCAGCATCAGGATCAGCGCATTCTGGCGCAGGAAGGTGGACTTACCGGCCATGTTCGGACCGGTCACGAACGTCAGCCGGGCCGCCTCGTCCCCGGCCCCGTCGAGATGGCAATCATTGGGCGTGAACCGGCCATCACCGGCCCGGGCGAGCGCCCGCTCGACCACCGGATGGCGCCCACCCTCGATACGGAACACACTGTCATCCGACATGATCGGTCGACAGGCCTCGCTGTCCTCGGCCCATTCGGCCAAGGCGGCGGAGACGTCGAAATCCGCCAGCGCTCGCGCTGCCGCGCGGATCGGAGCGGCCTGTTGCTCGACGCGGTCGCGCAGGGCCGCGAAGTCGTCCTGCTCCATCGCCAGGGCCCGGTCCCCGGCCGAGGCGATCTTGGCTTCGAGCTCGGCCAGCTCGGTGGTCGAAAAACGGATCGCATTGGCCATGGTCTGGCGGTGAATGAAGCGCTCGTCCGCCATCAGGGCATCGCCGTGCTTGGCTGTCACTTCCACGAAATAGCCGAGGACGTTGTTGTGCTTGACCTTGAGCCCGCTGACCCCGACCGCCTCGGCATAGGTTTGCTGCAAGCCGGCCACGACCCGCCGCGAGGCATCGCGCAATTGCCGCAACTCATCCAGCTCGGGCCGCCATCCCTCGGCGATGAAGCCGCCATCCCGCGCGAGGAGCGGCGGCTCGTCGACAATCGCCTGCTCCAGATCGGTGACCAGGGCCGCGAGATCAGGCTTGTCGCCCAGCACCAGCGCCTCTAGCCCGTCCGCGATCAGGCCCGGAGGAGCATCCAACGAGTTGTCGAGCAGGCGCGATGCGATCATTTCGCCTTCCTGCAGCGCCGCTGCGAGACCCTTGAGATCGCGCGGACCACCCCGTCCAAGCAAAAGCCGGGACAGGGCCCGCTCGGCATCACCCGCCTGGCGCAAACGATCGCGCAGATCGCGCCGGTGTGACCGCGCCCGTTCAAACCAGGCAATCGCGTCCAGCCGGGCTTCGATCATCGCCACATCGGTCAGCGGCCGGGCCAGACGTTCAGCCAGCCGCCGCGCCCCGGGCGCCGTGACCGTCCGGTCGATGGCATCCAGCAATGACCCCTGACGAGACCCTGACAACGTACGCTCGATCTCGAGACTGGCCCGGGTCGCCGGGTCTATCGCCAGGCTGGCCCCGGCCTTCACCTGGCGTGGTGGCGCCAATTTTGCCGGAGCCCCCGCCTGGGACAGGGCCAGATAGTCGAGCAGGGCCCCCAGGGCCGCGCATTCCGGCTTCGAGAAATCACCGAAAGCAGTGAGTTCCTGGACCCGGAACTGATCCCTCAGCTGGCGCTCGGCCGAGGCCGGATCGAATTTCGCACGCGGCAGCGGGGTCAACGTCGCATTTGGCGCAAGAAGGGCCGCCTCCCCGAAGGCACGCTCCTCGACCAGCAATTCAGCCGGGTTGAGCGCCGCGATCTCGGCGGCGAGATTGGTTGGGGCCACCGGCGACACCCGGAAATCCCCGGTCGAGACATCAGCCCAGGCCAGGGCCGCTTCACCCGTCACCGATTGGGCGAGCGCGGCAATCCGGTTCGACACGCGCGGATCAAGCAGGCTGTCCTCGGTCAGCGTGCCGGGCGTGACCACGCGGGCGATCGCCCGCTGGACGACGGCCTTGGAGCCGCCACGCGCCTTGGCCGCCTTCGGGTCCTCCATCTGCTCGCCGACCGCAACCTTGAATCCGGCCTTGATAAGACGGGCCAGATAGGCCTCCGCTGTAGCAGCCGGAACGCCGCACATCGCAATCGGTTCGCCTTGATGCTCGCCCCGTTTTGTCAGGGCAATGTCAAGAGCCGCCGAGGCCCGGACCGCGTCGTCGAAGAAGAGCTCGTAGAAGTCGCCCATACGGTAAAACAGCAGCGCATCGGCTGGCGCCTGGGCGCGCAATTCGAGGAATTGCTGCATCATCGGGGTCGCACCCTCAGCGGAGGGGAAGGTGCGATCGCGCGGCACGGGAAGGGTCGACATGGCAGTCATCGGCGCAGACGGTGGCGAGGTTTCGCCTTGCGTGCAAGGGTGTGAAGCGGCTAGAGCGCTGTAAGCCCCGGGACTTCAGACGTAACAAGGACATCGGTGATGAACGACAGAACCAGTCGCGTCGACGACGACGAGGCCCTCGCCTTCCACAAGGATCCTGTTCCCGGCAAGCTGGCGCTGTCTCCGACCAAACCGATGGCGACCCAGCGCGACCTGTCCCTCGCCTACAGCCCGGGCGTGGCCGCACCGGTCAAGGCGATCGCTGCCGACCCGGACAAGGTCTATGACTATACGTCCAAGGGGAACATGGTCGCCGTGATCTCGAACGGCACCGCCATTCTCGGCCTCGGTAATCTCGGCGCGATGGCCTCGAAGCCGGTGATGGAGGGCAAGGCCGTCCTGTTCAAGCGCTTCGCCGATATCGACGCCATCGATATCGAGGTTGAAGAGGAAGACGCCGAACAATTCATCGAATGCGTCAAACGCATCGGCAACACGTTCGGCGGTATCAATCTGGAGGATATCAAGGCCCCGGAAAGCTTCATTGTTGAACAGCGTCTGCGCGAACTGCTCGACGTCCCGGTCTTCCATGACGACCAGCACGGCACCGCCATCATCTCCGCCGCCGGTATCATCAATGCCTGCGAGCTCACCAATCGGCGCATCCAGGACCTGACCGTCGTCGTCAACGGCGCCGGAGCCGCCGGCATCGCGGTTCTCGAGTTGCTGAAGGCGATGGGCGTCCATCCCGACAATGCGATCCTGTGCGACAGCAAGGGCATCATCCATACCGGTCGGGACAACCTCAATCAGTGGAAAGCGGCCCACGCCGTCCAGACCGACAAGCGCTCGCTCGCCGAAGCTGTCGACGGCGCCGACTGTTTCCTCGGCCTGTCAGTGGCCGGCGCCCTGACCCAGGACATGGTCAAGTCGATGGCCAAGGACCCGATCATCTTTGCGATGGCGAATCCCGACCCGGAAATTTCCCCGGAGGACGCACGCGCCGTTCGCGAGGACGCGATCATCGCCACCGGTCGGTCGGATTACCCCAACCAGGTCAACAACGTCCTCGGCTTCCCCTATATTTTCCGCGGCGCCCTCGATGTTCGCGCGCGGACCATCAATGAAGAGATGAAGATTGCTGCGGCCCAGGCCCTGGCCGCCCTGGCCAAGGAAGATGTGCCGGACGAAGTCGCGGCCGCCTATCACGGCGCGCGACCGAAATTCGGCCGCGACTACATCATCCCGTCGCCCTTCGACCCCCGCCTGATTGCCTATGTGCCGCCCTATGTCGCCCAGGCGGCGATGGATACCGGCGTCGCGCGCAAGCCAATCCCGGACATGGCGGCCTATCGGGCCTCCCTGGCCCGCCGCCTTGATCCGACCGCCGCGCTGCTGCAGCGGATCCAGGGCGCGGTGATGGGGCATGGCCGGCGTATCGTGTTCGCGGAGGGCGAGGAGCCCTCGGTGATCCGCGCGGCATATGCTTTCCAGAACCAGGAACTGGGGAAGGCCATCCTGGTCGGCCGCGAAGAGATCACGCGCGCCAACATGCGCCTCGTCGGGGTGCCGGAGGACTCCATTGAAATCGTCAATGCGCGGCTGTCCGATCGCAATGCCGACTATTCGGATTTCCTGTACAATCGCCTGCAGCGCAAGGGCTATCTGAAGCGCGACGTCCAGCGCATGGTCAATAATGACCGCAACGTCTTCTCCGCCTGCATGGTCAAGCTTGGCGATGCCGATGGCATGGTCACCGGCACCACACGCTCCTATGGCGCTGCGCTGGCGGATGTTTCGCAAGTGCTTGATCCGGCCGAGGGTCAGCGAGTGATGGGCATGTCGATCGCGCTCGCGAAGAACCGGACCCTCTTCATCGCCGACACCAATATCGCGGAATTCCCGGATGAGTACGCGCTCGCGGACATCGCCATTGAAACTGCAGCCACCGCAAAGGGTTTCGGCTTCACGCCGCGCGTCGCCTTCCTGTCCTATTCGACCTTTGGCAATCCGTCCGGTGACCGCTCCGACAAGCTGCGGCGGGCAGTCGAGATCCTCGATGAGCGGGGCGTCGACTTCGAGTACGAGGGCGAGATGAATGTCGATGTGGCACTCGACCCGTCACACCGCTTCCTCTACCCGTTCTCGCGCCTGAAAGGGCCTGCCAACGTGCTGGTCATGCCGGCCATCCACTCCGCCTCGATCGCCACAAAGCTGTTGCGCGTTGCCGGCGGCGCGACCGTGATCGGACCCATGCTGGTGGGTGTCGAAAAGCCGGTCCAGATCGCACGGCTCGGTGCCTCCGTCTCGGAGATCACCACGCTGGCCGCGCTGGCCGCCTATGATCCGGACAAGCATGATGTGGATAGCGGACTGGCGGAGTAGGCGCTAGGTGTCCGCTTGCTTTTCGAGGTCTCGAATACCACGAGCGGCATCCGTGCCCTTCGTCATGATGTAGATAATCAGACCGGCCATAGGCAGGGCATAGCTCGCCGTGACCAGGAAAAAGCCGACATAGCCCATGGCATCTGCCATGACGCCTGAGAAACCCGCGATGAACTTGCAGATCAAGGCGTAGATCGAAGACAGAAGCGCGTACTGCGTCGCCGCGTTCAGCGGATCCGTCAGCGAAGAGAGATAAGCAATGAACGCGGTACCGACAAAGCCCGCGGCGACATTGTCGGCGCTGATGACGACGGCTAACAGGCCAATACTCTCCGAATTTCCGATCGCCGCCAGATAGGCAAATGCGGCATTCGTCGCAAAGGTGATGACCGCGCCAACCACCATCGCGCGCAAGACGCCGAAACGGTAGGCGATCAAGCCACCGAGGAAGCCACCGGAAATCGTCGCGATCACGCCGGGACCGCTCTGGATACCGCCAACAACGGCCCGGCTGAAGCCAATGTCGGAATAGAGCGGGCTGGCCATCACGCCCATGGTGAAGTCCGACAGGCGATAGAAAGCCACCAGCAGGAAGACCGGCACAATCCAGTGCCCCAAGCGGTCCCAGAATTGTTTGAACGGCTCGACGATCGAGTCAGCGACCCGCTTGCCGAAGCTCTGGGTGTCTGGCTCGCGATAAGCGTGGTGGGGTTCTTTCATGAACAGGATGAGAACCGCACAGGCGCCCATGGTCGCGGCCATCACCAGGAAGGACACCGTCCAATTGGTCCACTCCGAGATCGCGAGGCCGAAGCCGGAGAACATGATGGCGCCCCGATACCCGAGCACATAGGCTGCGGCCATGTTTGCCTGATCATCGCGGGGCGCTGACTCGATCCGCCAAGCATCGATCGAAATGTCGAGGGTCGCGCCGGAATAGGACAGGATGAATGCCCCCAGCGCCGTGACAAGCAGGCCATTCGCGGGGTCGGTGAAGGCAATCAATGCCAAGCCGAGCATGGTCCCGATAATCGCCACGATCATCCACGACCGCCGCTTGCCCAGCGCCGCTGTCAAGAAGGGCACCGGAACGCGATCCACGACAGGCGACCATAGCGGCTTCAGCGTGTAGGAGATCGTCACCCAGTAGAAAAAGCCGATCGTCGATCGCTCAATTCCGGCATCGCGCAGCCAGAAACTGAGCTTGGAAAAGACCATCATCAGGGGAAGGCCGGATGCAAATCCAAGCACCAGCATGGCGATCATGATCGGGCGCTTGTAGGCGGCGAGGGTCTGACCCCATGTCTTGCGGGCCGGTGCTGCCAATTCCGCCATGATCGCAAGTCCCCGATTGTGCTTGAAAACCGTCAGCCCATGCTGGCGCGGTTTCCGGGGCGGCACAAGCGGGTGAGGATGTCGGCAAGGCGGTCGGCGTCGAGGGGCTTGGTCAGGAATTCATCCATGCCGGCACCAAGGCACAGTTTTCGGTCGGCCTCGGAATCATTGGCCGTCAGGGCGATCAACGGCAGGCCACACCCGGCCTCCCGGGCCGCCCGTGCCACGTCCGGCCCATCCAGTCCCGGCATGCGCTGATCAAGCAGGGCTGCGTCAAAATGCTGCGAGGAAAGCGCTTCCAATGCGGCATCACCGCGTTCCACCGGTGTAACCCGAACCCCGAGGCCCTCAAGCGATTTGCGGGCAATCAGCGCATTGACCGGGTCGTCCTCGGCGACCAGGAGATGAAGTCCGGACAGGTCAGGCTGAAAACGGGCGACCGCGGGCCTCGGTTCCCGGTTCAATACACCGCGATCCGGGCCTTGGGATCGGGTCAGCTGCGAGACAAGGGTGGCCGCGCGAACCGGTTTGACAAACCAGTTCTCCGTAACACTGGCGACAAGGTCCGAGCGCTGTGCTTTTTCTGCCGGGGTCACCATTTGCCAGATCCGCGCTGCCGGCGCGGTGAGGGCCCAATCGGCATCACACAGAAGCTCGGCGCCCGTCGAGGCCGACAAATCGCGGGGGCCCTCAAGGACTGTAACGCTGGCACCCAAAGCCTCGAGCTGATCGCGCAGGCTTTCCCGAAGAACAGGATTATCGGAGGCAAGCGCGACTTCTCGGTCTGCCAGCGGCGTATCCTGACGCAGGACAAGCACCGGCAAATCGAAGATCAGCCAGAACCGGGCCCCGTGTCCAAGGCGGCTTTCCACTCCCATCGCGCTATTCATCGCCTCGGCGAGCCGCCGGACCATGGCCAGACCCAGGCCGGCGCCGCTTTCGGCGCCCTCACGTTCCGCTGCGCCGCGCTCGAAATGCTCAAACAGGCTTTCCTGGTCGGCCTCGGAGATACCGGGTCCGGTATCACTGACAGACAGGGCCAGCCGGTCGCGACCTTCACTGTCCGGCGCGTTGGCGATATCGATCCGGACCCCCCCGTTCGCCGTGAATTTTACGGCATTGCCGATGAGGTTGTAGAGAATCTGCTTCAGGCGCGCGGCATCGCCGCTGATCTGCTGCGGTGCGCCGAGGGCATGAACGACACCGATTTCCAGCCCCTTCTCCTGGGCGCGCGGGGCGGCAAGTTCGACTGTTTCGCGGACCAGATCTGCGATGTCGACGCGCTCCGGTCTCAGCTCGAGCCGCCCGGCCTCGAGACGCGAGAGGTCGAGAATGTCATCCACCATGGCGAGGGCATGGTCTGCCGATGCTGCGATCGACCGCACATAATCGGCCTGGTCGGGTTTCAGCGGCGTCGCTTCCAGCAAGCGGGAGACCCCAAGGGCTCCCGCCAGGGGTGTTCGAAGTTCATGGGTGACGGCAGCAAAGAAGAGTGACTTGGCGCGCTGCGAGGCTTCAAGGTCTTCATGGGCGGCGCGGCGGCTGGTGACATCGCGACCCACGGATATGACGCCGGCACCGTCCGGCAGGAGACGTTCGTCCCACTCGATCCAGATCGCGCCGGCCCGCGTGCGCATCAGCATTTCATAACGGCGCGAGTCCTGCGCGCTGACCGGCGGAGCGACCGAAAACCAGCGCCCGACCCAGTCGCCGCGGTGTCCGCCAAAGGCGACCAGGAAAGCGGCGTTGACATACATGACCCGCCCGCCGGCACCGCGAACCAGGATCAACTCTCCCGCGGCATCAAGCGCGGTGAGGAGCAGGGTGTCGAGGCCGGAGGAGAACGGGTTGGGCGGGGGCGGGACATCTGACGCTTCGTCAGGCGATGGCCCGTCGGGCAGGCGCGTTGCGGAAGCCGGAGCCTTGCTTTGCGCCCCCGCAACAGGCGCGCTGGAAGCCGGGCGCGAGTGATCGGAAGCGCACACCGGTGCGTCGCGCACGAACACGAGGTCCGGCACCTTGCCCGCAGTGCGGCGATCTCCCGGCTCTTCAGCCATGGCTCATCCTTCAGATCGATCCAGTTTTGAACTAACAGATTTGGGTTAATGAAGCGTCGTTGGGCCGCCCGCCTCTTTGCCCACGGCTCGGTCCGCGGCTCTGGCCGCGGCTCCGGCCGCGTCGGCTTAAGCGCCTGCGTTTGCGATGGAGTCGGCGTCTGCATTGGAGCGGTGTCCGGGACAACGCTCGAGCCGGACGCCGGACCCCGCGCCGATCCAGCGAGGAGGGCCTCGTCTGAGCGGCGCCTGCGCAAGCCGGATTTCAGCGAACTGCTTTTCGCGACACCGGATCGATCGGCGTGGCGGCCCGAAGGCCCCGACGACAAGACAAGGCTTCGGCGATATGGATGCGGCGGACCGCGTCCTGTCCATCAAGGTCGGCAATGGTGCGGGCCACACGCAAGATGCGGTGATAAGACCGGGCCGTCAGCGATTGCTGCAACGCCGCCTCCTGGAGCAGGGCTTCCCCGGCGCGGTCCGGCGCGGCCACATGGTCGAGATGATCCGTCGGCAAATGGGCATTCAGACTACCGCGCTCGATCTGGGCATCCCGGGCCTTGGCCACGCGCCCGGCCGCCTCCGCTGTGCCCTCGACCGGCGCCGGCAAGGCGAGGTCGGCCGGCGTGACCGGTGGTACCTGGATTTGCAGATCGATCCGATCCAGCATCGGCCCCGATATCCGGGCCTGATAATCCGTCGCGCAGCGCGCGCCACGGCGGCATGTCGCGCCTTCGCCATTCCCGCCACCACAGCGACAGGGATTCATCGCGGCCACCAGCTGGAACCGAGCCGGGTAAGCGATGTGGGCATTGGCCCGCGCGACGGTTATCGAGCCGGTTTCCAGCGGTTGACGCAGACTGTCGAGCACCTGCGGATGGAATTCAGGCAGTTCGTCCAGAAAAAGAACGCCGTGATGGGCCAGAGACGCCTCGCCCGGTCGGGCCCGACTACCGCCGCCGACCATGGCCGCCATTGAGGCCGAGTGATGAGGCGCACGAAAGGGCCGGTTGCGGGTCAGGCGACCGCGTTCGAGCAGCCCGGCGACCGAGTGAATCATCGAGACATCGAGGAGTTCCGGCGCCGTCAGCGGCGGCAGCAGGCCGGGCAAACGCTCGGCCAGCATCGACTTGCCGGAACCTGGCGGACCCACCATAAGCAGGTTGTGATGTCCGGCGGCCGCGATTTCCAGCGCCCGCTTGGCACTTTCCTGCCCCTTGACCTGGCGCAGGTCGGTATCGGGTCCGGCCTCGACCAGCTCGCCGGGCGCAGGGCGGTCCAGCACCTGACTCCCTTTGAAATGATTGATCAACTGGATCAACGTGGCCGGCGCCAGGATGGCGAGATCACCCCCGGCCCATGCCGCTTCAGGCCCACTGGCTTCCGGACAGATCAGCGCGCGACCTGCGGCATGGGCTGCCACAGCGGCCGGCAGGGCACCCGGTGCGGCCCGGATGCGGGCATCCGCGCCCAATTCCCCGAAGGCCAGATAGTCCTCGGCCACGTCCTTCGGCAAGATATCCAGCTCGGCCAGAACCCCAATTGCGATGGGCAGATCGAAATGGGCCCCTTCCTTGGGTTGGTCGGCGGGGGCGAGGTTCACAATCAGGCGCTTTGACGGCAGGGACAGCCCCAGAGCCGAGAAGGCGGCCCGGACCCGCTCGCGGCTTTCGGCGACAGCCTTGTCGGCCAACCCGACAATGGAAAAAATCGGCTGCGACCCCCCTGCAACCTGAACCTGTACATCCACGAGGCGAGCTTCTGCTCCATGGAAGGCGACCGAAGCTGTTCTCGCTGCCACAATCATTCTCCCGACATACCGGGAAATTAATTCACAGACTTTCGCCTGTATCGCGCCCGGCCGCCAGATGTGACCAACCCTCACCCCAATCCTTAAGACACCGGTAACCTTCCGGCATCATTGGGTTTTCCACAGGCTCGTTCACATCCAGATCAAAACAGGAACAAACCATGTACAAGAAAGGGGTGCACGTCAAGCGTGTCTTTTTATTCGCCGATGCGGCGGGCCACGGCATCCCAGAATGCCGCACAGGCATCGACGCCCGAGAACCGCTTTAACTCCTGGACGCCGGTCGGTGAGGTGACATTGATTTCGGTCAGACGGTCGCCGATCACATCAATCCCGACCAGCACCAGATCGCGCTCGACCAGCACGGGCCGGATCGCGTCACAAATGCGAATATCGCTATCGGTCAGATCGGACGGCTCGGCCACACCGCCCACATGCATGTTGGACCGCGTCTGGCCGGTTTGCGGAACCCGGTTGATCGCACCGACCGGCTCGCCATCAATGATGAGGATCCGCTTGTCGCCGGCCGTGACCGCCGGCAGGAAAGCCTGGGCAATGACCGGCTCCCGGGACTGGGCGAAGAAGGTTTCCAGCAGGGCCGAAAAATTGCCGTCACCGGGCTTGAGACGAAACACGCCGGCGCCGCCATTGCCGTAGAGCGGCTTGATGATGATGTCCTCGTGACGGTCCCGGAATCCGGTCAGCGCCACCAGGTCACGCGTGATCAGCGTGGGCGGAATGATATCCGGGTAGAGCAGCGGCAGGATTTTTTCCGGGCTTGAGCGGACCCAGAAGGGATCGTTAAGCACGAGTGTTTTGCCCTTCAGCATTTCCAGCAGATGGGCCGCAGTCTGATAGGCCATGTCGAACGGTGGGTCCTGACGCATCAGGACAACGTCGATGTCGGTCGCCAGGTCGAGCACGCGCTCCTCGCCGAGCTCGGCGTGTTCGCCCTGGACATGCCGAACCCTGACCGGTCTCGCGCGCGCAAGAATGCGGCCTTCCTGCCAGGCCAGCTGGTCCGGATGATAGACAAACAACTCGGCGCCGCGCGCCTGCGCCTCTTCCATCAGGGCGAAGGTTGTGTCGGCATCAACATTCACCGTCTCGATCGGGTCCATCTGGACCGCAACGCGCCATGTCATCATCGTGTCTCCGGTCCACCCAGCAATTGCGGACCGGAGTTAGGGGACCCGCTGCCGGAATCAACCCCGGGATTGGCCTCGCCCGCACACGCTTCTGCCCGTCGCTCACCGCGAGCCGGGAGATTGGTCGGAACGCCGGAGATACGCACATAGGAGACGACATCCCAGACGCCCTCGACCAGGCTGGCATGCGCGCTGGCGCGTTCGAGTTCACCGCGATTGCGCGCGACGCCGAGCAGATAGACGCGTCCATTGTGCGTTTCGACGTTGAAATTGATGGATCGCACGGCGCGGTCAGAAATCAGGCGACCATTTACCCGGGCCGTGATTTCGGCGTCGCGGGTCCGGTCGCGAAATCCGGGATCGCCTCCGATCTCGATTTCGTTGGCAACATTGCGGACGGCGACGGACGACCAGGCGAGGCATTCCGCCATCAGCCGATCATCCTCCCGCGGAACCCGGCCCGTCAGCAAGGCGATCCCTTCGGTGACCTCGACGTCGACACCATTCATCGCAAAGCCTTCGGAGCGCAGCATCGCCGACTTGATCGAGACGGAGGCATTGGTGTCGTCAAGCTGACGACCGATGGAGCGTTCCTCCTGCACCGAGCCGACCGTATTGCAGGCCGCGGGTATCAGTGCGGCGCAGCTGACCAGCAATGCCGTTGAGAGAGAGGAAAGACGGTCGGCCATGCTCGATACTCCTGTCGAATCGCCCGGGCCCCAGCTTAGGCATTTGCAGCGGTGCTACCATGACAAGTCGCGGCCCATCGGCCAAGCCGGAACGATCATCCGGCAATCAGAGCAGGTCGCGCGCACGGTCGCCGGGGATCCACGCGGCACGACGGTGCTGCGGCCAGCGCCCCGGGACCACCAGAACCAGGTCATAGCGCAAGTGCAGGTCGTGCAGGGCGGGTCGCGAGGCCCGCCAGATCGACGCAGCCCGGGTAATCCGGCCACGTTGACGCGGACCGATGGAGTCGAGCGCCCCCTCGATGGTCGACCTCGCCTTGACCTCGATGAAAACCAGGTACTCCCCGCGCCGCGCGACCAGGTCAATCTCTCCGGCGGCCGTTCGGGCCCGATGGTCGAGCACGCGATAACCCTTCAGGGTTAGCCAGGCGATGGCCAGCCACTCGGCCCAGCGACCGCGGGCCTCGGCCTGCCGCCGCGCCCGGGTCACGGCGCCTTGTCTCCGCCTTTCAGGGAAAGCGCGCGAGCGTAGACATCGCGGCGTGGCCAGCCGGACGCCTCGGCGACGTGGCTGGCGGCTTCCTTGACCCGCATGTCCTCGAGCGCTGCCCGCAGGGCTGCATCGATCCGTCCGACATCCCAGTCGTCAGCGGCGGGCGGCCCGACCACAATCACCACCTCGCCCCGCGGCGGGCCGGCCTCGGCATAGTGCGCAGCCAGTTCCGCCAGGGAGCCGCGGCGAGCCTCCTCGTGCATCTTGGTCAGCTCGCGGCAAACCGCGGCAGAACGGTCCCCGAGTATCTTGTGCAGGCTGGCCATCATCGCCGGCAGGCGAGAGACGCCTTCATAGAAAACGAGACTCCCCGGAATATGGCGGAAGGGCTCGAGCCAGGCCTCTCGCGGGCCGGTTTTCTGCGGCGGAAAGCCGGCAAAGGTGAAGCAGTCGGTTGGCAGGCCGGCGATGGCGAGGGCTGCCAGCACAGCCGAGGCGCCAGGTATGGCGATCACAGGAATATCGGCGGCGATGGCATCGCGGGCCAGCTTGTAACCCGGGTCCGACACCAGCGGGGTCCCGGCATCGGAGACCAGGGCAACCCGGGCGCCTGCGGCGAGGTCGGCCAGAATGCCGGGCCGGACGCGCTCGCCATTGTGATCATGATAGGCCGTCAATTCGACCTTCAGGCCGTAAGCATCCAGAAGGCGGCGGGTGACCCTCGTATCCTCCGCAAGGACGCGATCGGCCTGGGCGAGAACGTCGAGCGCGCGCAAGGTAATGTCCCGCAGATTGCCGATAGGGGTGGAAACCAGATAAAGGCCCGGCCCGAGTGCTTGCCCCTTGCGGCCGTGGCGGATAGCTTCGGCTAGAATTTCCCGGGATGTTTCCGTCATGCTTTCAGTCTTCTATTCACGCATTGCTCCGTCGATCGACACATTGGCACAAAGCCGGGCGCTGCGCTGCCTCGCTGTCATCTCGCTGGTCGGGACGCTGGCCGCCTGTGGAACAACCGCGCCGCCGCCCAGCCTGCCCGTTGTCACGCCGCCGGAGCCGGTGATTGAAACGCCGGTGGTCGAGACACCCGAGCCGGTCGAAGAGCTGGTCGCGACAGGCCTGGTTCCGCCCCACATGGCAGATCGCGAGCTGGCGCGGGTTGCCATTTTGCTGCCCTTCTCGGCCGACAATTCAAGTGCTCGCTCGGAAGCCTTGCGGCTTCTGCACTCGGCCGAGCTGGCGCTGTTCGAGCGCGGCAGCGGCAACCTCCTGATGATCCCGAAGGACACGCAAGGCACGCCGCAGGGCGCCCGTGACGCGGCTCAGGCCGCAGTCGAGGATGGTGCAGACATCATCATCGGCCCGCTCTTCGGACCTGCCGTCACGGCCGCCAGCCAGGTCGCCCGCCAGGCCGGAATCCCGATCATTGCCTTCACAACCGATACGACGGTGGCTGGCGATGGCGTCTATCTGATGAGCTTCCCGCCCGAAATCGAAGTGGCCCGGATCGTCGAATATGCAACCCGCCAGGGCGTCGAGCGCTTTGCCTATCTGGGACCGCAGAACCGCTACGGCATGGCTGTGTACTCGGCCCTTCAGGACAATGCCGCCCTCACCGGCGGCTCGGTCGCCGCCGAAAGCTTCTACACCGGCGACGTGGAAGCCATGGCCCGCGCCTCGGCGCGCCTCGCCGAGGGTGTTTTCGAGCCCCTGACGCCCGAAGAGGCCGACGAACTGCGCCGCGAGACCTGGGTCCCGGATCCTGAAGCGCCATTCCAGGCGGTCATCCTGCCTGAGGGCGGCACACGCCTGCGGGCACTTGGACCGTTGCTGATTTCCCAGGCTGTCGATCCGCTGGTCGTACGCTTCCTCGGCACCGGCCTGTGGAACGATCCCGACCTGCTGCGCGAGCCCGCCCTTCTGGGTGGCTGGTTCGCCGGCCCCGACCTTGATGCCCGGACGGCCTTCGAAACCGCCTATCGGGCGAGCTATGGCAATGACCCGTCCCGCATTGCCAGCCTGGCTTATGACGCAATGAGTCTGGCCGCCCATCTGGATGGCGGCGAACGTGGCTTCAGCCGTGAGGCAATCGAGGAAGACCAGGGCTTCATGGGCGCTGATGGCCTGTTCCGCTTCCGCGAGAGCGGGCTCATCGAGCGTGGCCTGGCGATCTACGAAATGCGCTCACGCGGCCTGCGCGAAATCGAGCCGGCACCGCTGACATTCGAGCCCGTGGACGCCTTCTAGGCGATCAGGGCAGGATTTCCCGGGTCACCCGGTCGGCGAGGAGCCGACCGGCGCTGGTCAAGGCAATCCGCGTTCCCGCACGGACAAGAAAACCGTCGTCAATCATGCGCTCCACCGCAGCCTTGTCGGGCTGCAGGCCCGTGGCCGACTCGAGATGGCGAAGGTCGAGCCCGTCGATGACGCGAAGGCCAAGAAAGGCGCGCTCGATCATGTCGTCGAGCGGCGACAGCGTTTCGGTGTCCTCTGCCGACAGGCCCGACCCTGTAGCCGATACCGCATCAATATAGGCGCCGGGTCGACGGCAGGCCGTAGTGGCGACACGTCCGCCAGCGGTGGCACGGCCCAACCGTCCATGCGCGCCCGGGCCAACCCCGATCCAGTCACCGCCTTCCCAATAGATCCGGTTGTGGACCGACCGGTCTGCAGGTGTGCGGGCGTGATTGGAGACTTCATAGGCCGGAAAACCGGCAGCATCGCACAAGTCCTGGGTCGCCTCATAAAGGTCCGCAGCACTGTCGCCATCAACAGCGAGGGTCTCACCTCGCTCGGTCCGCTTTCCAAAAGCCGTGCCCGGCTCAATGGTCAGCTGGTAGGCCGAGACATGGCCGGCGCCGGAGGCCAGGGCCCGCTTCAGCTCTGCCGACCAGGCCGCGACGTCCTGACCGGACTGGGCGTAGATCATGTCCACCGAGACACGAGGGAAAGCCGCCAGCGCGGTATCGATCGCCGCGAGGGACTGATCACCGTCATGATCACGCCCCAGCGTTGCCAGCACAGCATCATCGAAGCTCTGCACGCCGAGAGAGAGGCGTTGAACGCCGGCCGCTGCGATCCCGGCAAACCGCGCCTGATCACCCGGATTGGCTTCCAGCCCGATCTCGGCGTCCTCTGCCAACCCCCAGAGTCGGTCTGCGGTCTCGATCACCCGACCGATCCAGTCCGGGCGCATGAGCGACGGCGTGCCGCCGCCGAAATGGAGGCTGGCCAGGGATCGCGCGCCGCTCTTTTCCCGCCAGTCCGTCATGTCCGACAGGATCGCCGCGAGCAGGGCGTCGTCATCGCCCCGGGCGCGATAGACGTTGAAATCGCAATAGGGACAGATGCGACTGCAATACGGCCAGTGCAGATAGAGTCCCAACGCCTCGCCGAGTGATGTGCGGGGCGCGACGGTCACGGCTTGAACTCGGTCGCGATCATGGTGTCGAGCGCGCGAGCCCGATGGCTGAGCGCGCGCTTCTCGGTGGCGGTCATTTCACCGAAAGTCCGCACATGACCGTGCGGCTGAAAGATCGGGTCATAGCCAAACCCTTCCGGCCCACGCGGCGGCCAGACGATGTCGCCAGCGACCTCTCCCTCAAAGAAGACAATCTCTTGCCCGGGGCGGGCGAGTGCGATCGTACAGACGAACCGCGCCGTTCGATCAGATGCGCCCTTGTCAGCGAGCTCATCCTGGACCCGTTGCATGGCCCGGCCGAAATCCCGTGGCTCGCCAGCCCAGCGGGCGGAATAAATCCCCGGAGCTCCGCCCAGCGCATCCACGGACAGGCCGGAGTCATCAGCGAGGCAGGGCAGGCCGGTCGCCTCGCAGGCCGCCCTCGCCTTCAGCGCGGCATTACCGCGGAATGTCGTTTCGGTTTCATCGGGTTCAGGCAGATCGAGGTCGCGGGCGCTTTTCAGGGCCACCCCGAATGGTGCGAGAATTTGCTCCATCTCCTTGATCTTGCCTGCATTATGGCTGGCGAGAACCCAGGTTTCATGACCCATTTCAGCCTCCATCAGTCGCATTTCATATCGCCTTTCGAAAAATTTATATCGAAAAACGATATTTTTCGCTTGCGCCTGCCGATCTTTCTGTTTATCGATAAACAACAAGGACGGGAAACGTCGTCCGAACAACATGAATGACAACGGTAATTGGTCAGATACAAGACAAAGGAAACAGTGAAATGGTCAGGTCCAACAATGCAGGCATCCAGATGATCGGCTCGATCGTCATCAACCTGGTGCTTCTGGTCTCCGTCGCCGCCGGCGCGTTTTACGCCATTGCCCCGGTTGCGGCATGATGGAAAAAGTCGCGTGAGGCTCGACAGGCCCGGCAAGGGTCTGTGAGCCTCACGTGCGACGCCTAACAGGGAAGGGGCGGGTATGAAGACTCTGGGAAGCGGATCACTGGCATCCGTTTTGAAGGTGGTGCTGGACATCGTCTGGTATCTCGCCTGGGCTCTTCTCGGCTTCGCTGCTCTGGTCCTGCTCGCAACAGGCGCGACGCTGGTGATGGACTGGCTGGGCTATTCGCCGGGCTTCGTCACCGACTTGCTGGGCGCAATCCGCAATCTGGGCTGGGTTTACCCCATTCTCGTGGCCGAAATCATCGCCGGCCTGGTAGTCATTGATCGACTGCGCCGGATCTTCGCCACGCTGATCGCGGGCGACCCGTTCGTACCGGAGAATGCCGGTCATTTGCGGGTGATCGCGATCGCAATTGCCGCCTACCAGATCCTGCGCCATGTCACACAAGGCGCCGTTGCGATGATCCTGACACTGCTGGACATGGATAATCCGGTGGTTGGCGGGCTTGAATTGAGCACAGCGGGCAATATTGATTTAGGAGCCTGGTTCGCCGTAGCGGCGCTTTTGGTTCTGGCGGAAGTCTTCCGCGAAGGCGCGCGGATGCGCCAAGAACAAAAACTGACGATTTAGGGAGACGCTCACCATGCCAATTCGCGTCACTCTTGATCGCATGCTGCTCGAGCGCCGGATGTCGCTGACCGAACTGTGCGACCGCGTCGGCATCACCATGGCCAACCTGTCCATTCTCAAGACCGGCAAGGCCAAGGCCGTCCGCTTCTCGACCCTGGAAGCGCTGTGCCGCGAACTGGGTTGCCAGCCTGGCGACCTGTTGAGTTTCGATGATGAGGACGAAGACGCGACCGAATAGGTCAGCGCGTCGTCCGCAAGACCGCCGGCCCTTGTGCCGACGGGACAGACGGTGGGGGTGGGCCTGCACGGTTGCCCCTTCCCAAAGAGGCCGTGCGGGCCGTTTCCAGCCCCCCAGCGCGCCCCCGCCGTCTGTTCTTTAATTCACCCGGCTTGGCGCAACAGTGCAAGCTTTAACGCTGCAGCGCTGCCAGTTGCGCCTTGCAAAGGTCCACGACACCAGCCTTGGCCAGTGCGAACAGCAGGTCAAAATCGGTTTCCGGGATCGGCTTGTCCTCGGCGGTCGCCTGGATTTCCACAATGCCGCCCGTGTCCGTCAGAACGAAATTGGCATCGGCCTCAGCGCGTCGGTCTTCCTCGTATTCAAGATCGAGACGGGTTTCGCCGTCGATGACACCGCACGAGATCGCGGCCAGTTGGCCGTGGACCGGATCCCGCTTCAGAAGGCCTTCCTCGATCAGATAGCCGGTAGCCTGCTTGAGGGCGACCCAAGCGCCGGTGATCGCCGCCGTACGGGTGCCGCCATCGGCTTGCAGGACATCACAGTCGATCGTGATCTGGCGCTCGCCGAGGGCCTTGAGATCGACAACGGCGCGCAGGGAGCGACCAATCAGGCGCTGGATCTCCTGGGTCCGACCCGACTGCTTGCCGGCTGTCGCCTCACGGCGCGAGCGGGTGTGTGTGGCGCGCGGCAACATGCCGTACTCCGCCGTCACCCAGCCCTTGCCGCCGCCGCGCAGCCACGGCGGCACGTTCTCCTCGATGCTCGCGGTGCACAGCACATGGGTTCCGCCGAACCGGGCCAGGCAAGAGCCCTCCGCATAGACCGAGGTACCGGCTTCCAGGCTGATTTCCCGCATCGCATCGCGGGCGCGTCCATTCGGTCTCATATTCGTCTCCGGGCTTCGTATTGCTTCGCCACCGCTCCTAGCGGCGTTGCCGGATCGCTTCAAGCGCGCAGGCTTCAGCCGGATTGCGGTCGGCGATTGGCAAAGCGGATTGAACCGGACCGCCGGGCCTATTATCTCAACACTCATGTCACCGACCCCGCCGCAATCAGCCCTCGCCGCCCTCGACGACCGGATGCGCACGATCTTTCGCGAGATCGTCGAGGCCTATCTGCGGTCCGGCGACCCGGTCGGCTCGCGGACCCTGTCACAGAGCGGCAACCTCTACCTGTCCCCGGCCTCGATCCGCAACACCATGGCGGACCTCGCCGATCTCGGCCTTCTCAGCGCCCCGCACGCCAGCGCCGGTCGCATGCCGACCCATGCCGGTCTGCGCCTGTTCGTGGATGGCCTGCTGCAGATTGGCGAACTGTCAGCCGATGAACGCCAGGCGATCGAGGGGCAGGTCTCCATGTCAGGCCGCTCGACCCAGGACCTCCTGACCGAAGCGACCTCCCTGCTCGGCGGCCTGTCCGGTGGCGCCGGTCTGGTGGTGACGCAGAAACGGGAAGCCCCGCTGCGCCATGTCGAATTTGTACCGCTCTCCGTGGTCGAGATGCTGGCAGTCCTCGTGTTCGAGGATGGCAGTGTCGAAAACCGCCTCATGCGCACGCCGGACGGCATCCCGCCGGCGGCGCTCATCGAGGCCGGCAACTACCTTTCCACACGCCTGAAGGGCCGCACACTCAGCGACGCCCGCAAGGCGATCGAGCTGGAGATCGCGGAACGTCGCTCGGCGCTGGACGGTGCAGCCGAGAGCCTGGTCAAGCAAGGACTGGCGGACTGGAGCGGCGGCCAGGGGCAGGAGCGCTCACTGATCGTGCGCGGCCAGTCGCGGCTTCTGGAAAGCCTCGATGCTGCCGGCGACCTGGAGCGCATCCGCCGGCTGTTCGAGGATATCGAGCGCAAGGAGGAGCTGATCACCCTGCTCGACAAGGCGCGCGACGGTCAGGGCGTACGCCTGTTCATCGGCGCCGAGAACCCGCTTTTCAGTCTGTCGGGTTCCAGTGTGATTGTGGCTCCCTATATGAATGCCGACCAGGAAATCATCGGGGCTCTGGGTGTAATTGGCCCCACCCGTTTGAACTATGCCCGTGTTATTCCACTGGTCGACTACACCGCCCGTGTGGTCGGACAGATCCTGGATGGCGCGCGATCGCGAGAGTGAAGACAAAATGAGCGACACAGAGAACAAGCCGCACGACGAAACCGAAGCCCCGCAGGACGACACCGTCCAGCCAGAGGACGAGGCGCAGAGCGAAGCGACCCCGGAAGCCGAGACCGAACTCGATCCGGTTCTCAAGCTGACGGCGGAACTGGATTCCATGCGCGACAAGCTGCTGCGCGCGCTCGCCGAAGCCGAGAATACCCGCCGCCGCGCCGAACGCGACGTCGCGGACGCCCGTAGCTATGCCGTGTCCAGCTTTGCCAAGGACATGCTCGACGTGTCCGACAACCTGTCCCGGGCTGTCGGCGCCTTTGATGAGGCGGCCCTTGCGGACGTGCCGGATGGGGTCAGGAACCTGATCGACGGTGTTGCCATGACCGAGAAGGCCATGGTGTCGAAAATGGAACGCCACGGCGTGCGCAAGGTCGACCCGCAACCGGGCGATACCTTCGACCCTCACAAACACCAGGCCGTCGCCCAAATCCCGTCGGATCAGGCGGCCGGCAAGATCGCCGCGGTCATGCAGACCGGCTTCGTGATCGCCGATCGTACCCTGCGAGCGGCCATGGTCGCCGTCTCTTCCGGACCGGCCGCAGGCAGCGCGGATAGCGGTGGCTCCGTCGACGTGAAGGCCTGACACGGCCCTCACAGCTCATCACACGTGCGGCAAGGGCCCCAGTGAAGGCTCGCATCAAGGTCCAAGCCGGGCCATGATGACCTCTGTACGTGCAGGAGAGCGCTATGACGATGTTACCGGGATGGGCGATGGATGCGATGAGCATCCTCACGCAGGTCTTCATACTGGCTGTCGGACTGGCCGTTCTCATCAGCCTGTTCCTGGTTGCGGCCGATATGGCCCAGACCCGCGATGCCATTCGCCGCAATTACCCGCTATTCGGCCGTTTCCGCTCGCTCTTCTCCACGCTGGGGGAATTCTTCCGACAGTATTTCTTCGCGATGGACCGCGAGGAATTGCCGTTCAACCGGGCCGAGCGTGACTGGGTCTACCGCTCTTCAGAGGGCAAGGGTGACACGATCCCGTTCGGGTCCACCAAACCGATGGACAAGCCGGGCACGGCGATTTTCGTGAACTGCCCCTTTCCGTTGCTGGATGACCACGCGGCCGACAGCGAAGTCATGCGGATCGGTCCGCATGCCCGAACCCCCTACGACGCGCCGTCTTTCTTCAATATTTCCGGCATGAGCTATGGCGCCCTGTCCAAACCGGCCGTGCGCGCCCTGTCGCGGGGCGCTGCCAAGGCCGGCATCTGGATGAATACCGGCGAGGGTGGACTATCGCCGATGCACCTCGAGGGCGGATGCGACATCGTCTTCCAGATCGGCACGGCCAAATACGGTGTCCGCAATGACGAAGGCGGGCTGTCCGATGAAAAGCTCCGCCAGCTGGCCGCCCACGAACAGGTTCGCATGTTCGAACTCAAGCTCTCGCAGGGGGCCAAGCCCGGCAAGGGTGGGATCCTGCCAGCCGAGAAAGTGACCAGGGAAATCGCGGCCATTCGCGGCATTCCGGTCGGTCAGGCCTCGATTTCCCCGAACCGTCACCCGGAATTCGATGATATCGGCGGTCTGCTCGACATGGTCGCCCACATCCGCGAGGTCACCGGCAAGCCGGTCGGCTGCAAGGCCGTTATCGGTGCCTATGGATGGATCGAGGAGCTTTGCCTTGAAATCACCAAACGCGGCCCCGAGAGCGCGCCGGACTTCTTCACCATCGACAGCGGAGATGGCGGTACCGGAGCCGCGCCAATGGCCCTGATGGACAATGTCGGCCTGACAATCCGGGAGAGCCTGCCAATCGTGGTGAGTATTCTCGAACGCTACGGGCTCAAGGGGCGGATCCGGGTCGTGGCCTCGGGCAAGCTGCTTATTCCGGGCGCCGTCGCCTGGGCCCTTGCCGCCGGTGCTGACTTCATCCAGTGCGGCCGCGGTTTCATGTTCTCACTGGGCTGCATCCAGGCCCTCAAATGCCACAAGAACACCTGTCCGACCGGGGTCACGACGCACAAGAAATCCCTGCAGCGCGGCCTCGTCGTGAAGGACAAGGCCGAGCGGGTTGCCGAATATGCAAGGACCATCCGCAAACAGGTCGAGATGATCGCCCATTCCTGCGGCGTTCCGGAACCCCGACGGCTTGGCCGCAAGCATGTCCGGATCGTTCAGGCCAATGGCCGCTCCCTCCCCATGACCGCGATGAACTTCATGCCGGATGACGAGGGAAACCTGGGCGAGACACAAGGGCAGGCCTGATCACCCGGCGCTCCGGACCTAGCAGCTGCGGCGATCACCATTTCGCCAATAGGTGCAGCCGTCCCGGCTGTTGACATAGTATTCGCGACCCGCGCGATTGTCATAGTAGAGCTCGGACTGGCTATTATCATTGCCGGTCCAGCGACAGCCACCGTCTTCGCGGCAGCCGGTATAGGCCCCGGCAGCCGCACCGACGACACCGCCGATAATCGCACCTGTCTGGGCATCACCGGAGCCGGTATTATTGCCGATGACTGCGCCAGCCGCAGCACCGATCGCGCCACCGGCAGCGGCGTTGCGGGTCGTCGCGCTACAGGCGGTGAGACCAAAAACTGCGATGGCGGAGACAAGGAGCAGGGTTTTCATGATGAAAACCTCCATGCAAATTCACCACGGACAGACCCCGAGGGCCGTTCGGGCGAATGATTGCAAGATGACACACAGGTCATGTTCCGGACATGGCGCCCGCATTGCAATCCGGCAATCAAGTTCCGCCGGCCTTCAAGAAAGATCGCCTAGGGCAGCCTGACCCGACGCATGGTCAAATTGATCCGGCCACCTCCCGGGAACCGTTCGTCATCAAGCAAAGTCGAGGTTCCGGGATAGATACGGTCAACCCCGTGGTAGCAGCGCCGCGCCGCGCCACCGAGCACGATCACATCGCCGGAGGACACCACCATCGACGCGGTTTTGCCGCCCCGCTTTGGTCCGCCAATTCGAAACCGCGCCTTGTCGCCGAGCGAGATCGAGATCACGGCGGCATCTGTCGCCTCCTCGTCCCAGTCGATATGCATCCCCATTTTGCAGCCGGGCGCATACCAGTTGACCAGGCAGGCTTCAGCCGCGGCCGGATAGTCAGCCAGCTCCTGCCAGAGCTCGCTGAGCAGCGGCGGCATTGCGGGCCAGGGCTCGCCCGTCTCCGGGTGGAGCGGCTCGTAGCGATACCCTTTTTCCTTGTCGGTCACCCAGCCCAGCGATCCGAAGTTGGTCATGGTCACCGAGAGAGGCTGTCCGGTCCGCGGCATGGTCGGCCGCCAGAAGGGAGCCGCCTGCCGCGCTGAGACCACCGCGTCGATCAATCCGGCCTGCTCAGTCCGGGACAGGCGGCCGGGCAGGAGACGAAAGCCCTCGGGCATCGAAAAAACATCGCTCATGGCCACAAGATGGGGCGACCGGTCCGTGCTGACCAGCCGATCCGTGCGATCCGTCTGCAAACCAATCAAGCGAATGCCCGGCACCCCACACCGCCTGAATCATATCAAATACGTATGGCGCACATGCGATACGCCTGAGACAGGCCTTGCGCTCCCCGTCGCGCCTCCCTAAATCGCCCTCAAGCGCAGGGTTTGACCCTGTGGATTGAACCAAAGCCGGTGTCGGCACACCGGTATCATCAATGACGATCCCGAAGGGGACGGTCATCGGGGTGCAAGGTGCTTCTTCTGGAGGCCGTGCATTCGCCGGGCCTGTCCCGCTTGGAAAAAAACGGAGAGACGATCAATGAGCAAGGTCATCGGCATCGACCTGGGTACGACCAATTCCTGTGTGGCAGTCATGGAAAACGGCCAGGCAAAGGTCATCGAGAATTCCGAAGGTGTACGGACCACACCGTCCGTTGTTGCCTTCACCGAGGATGGCGAGCGCCTGATCGGCCAGCCGGCGAAACGCCAGGCCGTCACCAACCCGGACTTCACCTTCTTTGCCATCAAGCGCCTGATCGGCCGCATGATGGACGACCCGACGGTCAAGAAGGACATCGACATGGTGCCCTACAAGATCGTCCCCTCGGACAGCAATGACGCGTGGGTCCAGGGTCGCGACAAGAAGTACTCCCCGTCCGAAATCTCGGCCTTCACCCTCCAGAAGATGAAGGAAACGGCGGAAAGCTATCTCGGCGAGAAGGTCGAGAAAGCCGTGATCACCGTTCCGGCCTATTTCGACGACGCCCAGCGCCAGGCCACCAAGGATGCCGGCAAGATCGCCGGCCTGGAAGTCCTGCGCATCATCAACGAGCCGACTGCGGCAGCGCTCGCCTACGGCCTCGACAAGGGTGAGAACAAGACCATCGCCGTGTTCGACCTCGGCGGCGGTACCTTCGACGTGTCCGTGCTGGAAATCGGCGACGGCGTGTTCGAGGTGAAGGCGACCAATGGTGACACCTTCCTCGGCGGTGAAGACTTCGACATGCGCATCGTCCAATACCTCGCGGACGAGTTCAAAAAAGAAAACGGCATCGACCTCAAGACCGACAAGCTGGCTCTCCAGCGCCTGAAGGAAGAAGCCGAGAAGGCCAAGAAGGAACTGTCTTCGGCCACCTCCTATGAAGTGAACCTGCCCTTCATCACGGCCGACGCGTCGGGCCCGAAACACCTCAACATCAAGCTGTCCCGCGCCAAGCTGGAAGCCCTGGTCGAGGATCTGGTCAAGCGCACGCTCGAGCCCTGCAAGAAGGCGCTCAAGGATGCCGGTCTCAGCCCGTCCGACATTGACGACATCGTTCTCGTCGGCGGCATGACCCGCATGCCCAAGGTCCAGGAAGCCGTGAAAGGCTTCTTCGGAAAGGATCCGCACAAGGGTGTGAACCCGGATGAAGTCGTCGCCATGGGTGCAGCCATCCAGGCCGGCGTTCTCCAGGGTGATGTGAAAGACGTTCTGCTGCTCGACGTGACCCCGCTTTCGCTGGGCATCGAGACGCTGGGCGGTGTCTTCACCCGCCTGATCGATCGCAATACGACGATCCCGACCAAGAAGTCGCAGACCTTCTCGACCGCGGACGACAACCAGACGGCGGTGACCATCCGCGTGTCACAGGGCGAACGCGAGATGGCTGCCGACAACAAGCTGCTCGGCCAGTTCGACCTGGTCGGCATTCCGCCGGCACCGCGGGGCCTGCCGCAGATCGAGGTCACCTTCGACATCGACGCCAACGGCATCGTCAACGTGTCTGCCAAGGACAAGGCGACCGGCAAGGAGCAGGTCATCCGTATCCAGGCGTCCGGCGGTCTGTCGGACGATGACATCGAACAGATGGTCAAGGACGCCGAGGCCAATGCCGACGCCGACAAGAAGAAGAAGGAACTCGTCGAGGCCCGCAATGGCGCCGAAGCGATGGTCCACCAGACCGAAAAGCAGCTCGAAGAGTTCGGCGACAAGGTGCCGGGCGCGGACAAGGATGCCATCGAGGCCGCCCTGAACGAGCTGAAAGAGGTCAAGGATGGCGAGGACCTTGAAGCCATTCAGCAGAAGACCCAGGCGCTTGTCCAAGCGGCGATGAAGCTGGGTGAAGCCATGTATGCGGCCCAGCAGACCGAAGCCGCTGAAGGCGATGCCAAGGCTGACGCTGAAGGCGATGATGACGTGGTCGACGCGGAATTCTCCGAAGTCGACGACGACAAGAAAAAAGACGCGTAAGGTCCGGTTTTTGCCGGGAGAGCTCCAGGCTCTCCCGGCTCAGCCCTGAGCCCCGCGATGACCCGTCCCGATCCCCTGACTGCTCCGTTCGGAGCGTTCTCGCTTTCGCCTCTGGCAGAGCACTTTCGTCGATTGCCATCGGCCATGCCGGGCGATGCGCTGCGTCGCGGGGCGGAATCCGTTGTGCGCCGGGCCCTGATGTCGGGTGGTCGCGAGATCGCCGACATCGAGGTCTTCCCCGGCCAGTACGCGCGGGTCCACCTGCGGGACAATCGCTGCGAGAAACGCGTCTTTGCGGGATCGAAGAGTTGGGACAGCGCCGAGCGTCGGGCCATCCGCCTGGCGATGGCATCCAAACCGGCCGGCGAAACCTTCGTCTTCGTCGATGCCGGCGCCAATGCCGGTCTTTATACACTGTCTGTGCTGGCCGATGGAGCCGCCCAGAAACGTCCGGTCAAGGCGATTGCAATCGAGCCTGACATCGAGAACCGGCGCAGGCTCGAATTCAATCTCGGGGTGTCCAAGGCTACCGCTGTGACAGTTTTGCCCTATGCGCTCGGCGCTGAGGAGGGCGAGGGTGCCATGGTTCAGTCTTCAACCAATCGCGGCGAGGTCCATGTGGCCAGCGGCAGCGAAACCGGTGACACGATCCGCCTGCGTCCGCTGAAATCGGCGCTGGCCGAAGCCGGTGTGAATCGCGTCGACGTCATGAAAATGGATATTGAGGGCTTCGAGGAGCCCGTCCTTAACGGCTTCTTCGCGGACTCACCGCGATCTCTCTGGCCGACCATGATTCTCCTCGAGACGCGGCATGAAGCCGCCATCACTGATGGCGCCGCCGGTCTCTGTCTTGAACACGGCTACGAGGTGGCCCAGCAAATGCGGCAGAACGCGGTTCTCGTCCTGCCGCCAGGTGACCAGTAATGAGCAAGCGTGATTTTTACGAGATCCTCGGTGTCGAGAAGACCGCGGACGAGAAAACACTCAAGACCGCCTATCGCAAACAGGCGATGAAATTCCACCCGGACCGCAATCCGGGCGATGCCGAGGCCGAGGCCCAGTTCAAGGAAGTCGGCGAGGCGTATTCGGTCCTGTCAGACCCTGACAAACGCGCCGCCTATGACCGCATGGGCCATGCCGCCTTCGAGCAGGGTGGCATGGGCGGCGGCCAGGGACCCTTTGGCGCTGGCGCTGGGGCAGCTGATTTTGCCGACATTTTCGAACAGGTCTTTGGCGACGCCTTCAATATGGGTGGCGGCATGGGGGGGCGCCGTGGGGGCCGCGCCCGGTCCGGTCCGGCGCGCGGTGCTGATCTCCGTTTCGACATGGAGATCTCGCTGGAGGATGCCTTCAACGGCAAGGACGAGACAATCCAGGTCCCGACCGCCATGCACTGCGAACGCTGCGACGGACAAGGCAATGAACCGGGAACCGACCTGGAGACTTGCGGGACCTGCCAAGGGGCCGGGCGTATCCGCCGATCCCAAGGCTTCTTCACCATGGAGCAGACCTGCCCGCAATGCGGCGGTCGCGGCCAGTATGTGAAGACCCCGTGCCAGGACTGCGACGGCGTCGGTCGCGTGCGCAAGACCCGCACGTTGAACGTTACAATTCCCGCCGGTGTCGAAGACGGCACCCGGATCCGTCTCGCCGGTGAAGGCGAAGCCGGCGCCCGAGGCGGACCGCGCGGCGACCTCTACATCTTCATTTCGGTGCGGGCGCACGAGATTTTCGAACGCGACGGACCCAATCTCTATTGCCGGACGCCGGCTTCAATGGTCCAGGCGGCCATGGGATGCTCGATCCAGGTCCCGACCATTGAAGGCGGCAAGGCGGAGATGAAGATCGCCGAAGGCGCACAGACCGGCAAACGCATGCGGATGCGCGGCAAGGGCATGCCCCGACTGCGCGGCGGCCCTCGTGGTGACATGATCGTCGAGCTCTTCGTCGAGACCCCGCGCAATCTCAGCGAACGCCAGAAAGAACTTCTGCGCGAATTCTGCGAACTGTCGGGTGACAACTGCAACCCGGACAGCGCCGGCTTCTTCAACAAGGTCAAACAGTTCTGGGATGACGTCACGACGGATGACGGTCGGCCCAACGCCGGCTGATCCGGCTCCACACATGACGTGACATGCCCTGAGGAGGCAGACTAGAGTTCTGTCAGGATGTCGACTGGCACTCAGAGGGGCTGCGCGTGACCCATATCGATCAGCCCGACGGGCCGGAAGACCGTTTCGAAAGTCTGGAATACACACTCTTTCAGCGCTCACCACTGGGCAGTATCGGAACCAGCCTGGTAATCTTCGGGCTGATCTACGGGCTCTATATCCTTATTGCCCAGCTGACCCAGTCCCCTCCCTTCATCTATCTCAATGCTGACGGGGTATGGGTCAGTCACCAGGTCAACTGGATCGCCTTTGTCCTGTCGCTGCTACTGACGACAGCGATCGCTTTTGAGGGAAGTGGCAAGGACCGCTGGGAACCCGAGGTCGATGCCCTGATTGCGGCCCTGCCGGAACCGAGCGCAGACACGGCAAGAAATCTGGCCAAGGGCATCCCGATCGCCTGGCGCGCCCGGTATCACCGGCTGTTCTGGATCGGCTTCATCTTCGGCATCGCCTTCAATTTCTGGCTGATGTACTCGGATGGGCAAACCCTCATGGGGTATCTCGACTCTGTCGGGCTCTGGTTCCTGATCATATCGCCACCCCTGTTCGGAACCGGATTTCGGGCCGGTATGGATGTCTCGCGGCGCAGTCGCGAGATCAAGGCGCTGGTTGCTGATCATCTGGTGATCGACCTGTTCCACCTCGACCGGCTGACCGTATTCGGACGGATCGGCATCCGGGCCGCGCGGTCATGGTTGCTCATGTCGGCGATCCTCCTCTTGTTCATGCTCAGTCCGGATCAGCTCTGGATCGCCATCCCGACCATTCTCGCGACGGCGGTCGGCGGGGTGTTCATCCTGACCAGCACGCTCAATCCGGTTCATCGCAAGATCTGTGCAGCCAAATCGGCCGAGCTGGAACGAATCCATGAGGAAATGGCCCTTGTTCGCGAGCGGGCCCTGGCTGGCGATGACAGCGCGTCTGCTGCGCTGGCCGGTCTGACCGATTATGAAATCTGGGTCGCCAATCGTTCCGAATGGCCGCTGTCGGGCGGACTGGCCACGCGCTTCTCGCTCTATATCCTTCTGCCTGTCTTGCCGATTGTCGCCTCTTACATCTTCGAGAAGGTGGCCGATCAACTTGTGACTGGAGGACCGGTTTGACCGCTCCCATTCGTACCGCCGTACTCGGACCGACCGGCCGCTTGGGCAGCGCGATCTGCCGCGCCCTTCTCGACCATCCCGACTTCACCCTTGCCGGCGCCGTTGTGCGTGCGGATTCACCGGCCGTCGGTGAGGATATCGGCGCCTGGCTTGGCGGTGATCCGATCGGCTGCCGGGCCGAAATCGCCCTTGAGCAGGCCGTTCATGACGCCGATATCGTGATCGATGCCAGCCTGCCCACGATGACCGTTGCCGCGGCCGAGCGGCTGGCCAGCCTCGGTGGCCCGGCGATGGTGACCGGCGTAACCGGTTTCAATCGCAAGCAAGCGGCCCTGATGACGGCGAGCGCGACACGGCTGCCGATCCTGATGGCCGGCAATTTCTCCCTCGGCGTGGCCGTGACCGAAGCCTTGGTGCGCGAGGCGGCGCGCCTGCCAGCCGCCGATTGGGATATCGAGATCCACGAAACCCACCACAAGCGCAAGGCCGACGCTCCCTCGGGAACGGCGCTGATGCTGGCCCGGGCTGCGGCTGAAACGCGGGGCGAAACCCTTGAGGATATCGCCACCTGGAGCCGGGAAGGCATGACCGGACCGCGCCAGTCCGGCTCGATCGGTTTTGCCGTCAGCCGCGGCGGTGCCGTGGTCGGCGAGCACGCGATCCGCTTCCTTTCTGAGCTCGAGGAAATCACGATTTCTCACCGAGCGCTGGACCGCTCCATCTTCGCCCGCGGTGCGCTGGCAGCGGCGCGCTGGATGACCAATGGCGGCACAGGCCGGCCGGCCGGAGCCTATTCGATGCAGAATGTGGTGACGGACTAATCCAGGCGTCCACCGACTGACACACCCCCGACAATGCCTGTCACCCTCATGCCATGTTGCACGTGAAACACGGCAACTTGCCGCCCTGCACGAACCCTGACATCATCCCGCCAGATCGTTTTTGCAGGAGGTGTCAGTGCGCCGCGCCGAACGTCTGATCCGGATTGTCCAAGCCCTGCGGGAAGCTGCGCCTGGCGCTGTTACCGCCCATGATATGGGACATCGTTTCGAGGTCTCCGAGCGAACAATCTATCGCGATATTGCCCATCTGATCGGAGCCGGAGCGCCCATCGATGGCGAGGCTGGTGTCGGCTATGTGCTGCGACCCGGCTTTGACCTGCCACCGCTTACCTTCTCGTTCGAACAGCTTGATGCCCTCGCGCTTGGCGCACGGCTGGTCAAGGCGACCGGCGACAAGAATCTGGCCTCGGCTGCCAATGAAGCTTTGGCCAAGATCGAACATGCCCTGCCGGAGGGTCACCGCCAGCGCCTGCGCAATGTACCGCTGTTCGCTGCCTTCCTCGACGAGACGGTTCGTCCCGAGGCCTTCGGACCCGTCCGCAATGCCATAGCCGGCAAGCGCAAACTGCGCGTGCGCTACCAGTCGCTTGCCGACGATACGACAGAACGCGTCATTCGCCCGCTGGCGCTGACCTGTTTCGGACGGGTCTGGCTGCTCTCGGCCTGGTGCGAATTGCGAAACGACTTCCGCCATTTCCGCACCGACCGCGTCGAACGCCTGACGGTGCTGGCGGAAAGCTTCGAGGACGAGCCCGGCAAACGCTATGAGGACATGCGGCGGGCGGGCTGAGCCTGTCGGCCTACCAGCTCCCTGTATTCTCCATCGAGGCCCAGGGCTCCTGCGGCGGCAGGTTGTCGCCGCGCTGGAGGAGTTCGACCGAAATCCCGTCGGGTGAGCGCACGAAGGCCATGTGGCCATCGCGAGGCGGACGGTTGATGGTCACGCCCATATCCATCAGGCGCTGGCAGGCCTCATAGACATTGTCCATCCGGTAGGCGAGGTGGCCAAAATTGCGGCCGCCCTGATACTCTTCCGGGTCCCAGTTATGGGTCAGCTCGACACAAGGCAGGCCTTCCGGGATCTTGCCGCCTTCATACCCGGCCGCGGCAACGTCTTCCGGCGTGGCGAGGAAAATCAGGCTGAACCGGCCCTGCTCGCTGTCATAGCGGCTGATTTCGGTCAGGCCGAGGCCGTCACAGTAGAATTTGAGGCTCGCCTCGAGGTCCGAGACGCGGACCATGGTGTGCAGGTAACGCATGAAATTCCCCTGATTGCTTCGCTCAGCTGTCCGGCGTGGCCGCACTGTCCGGAGCCGGGTCCGGGCGGGCCTTCACAGCCCATTTGGGGCGTTTGCGCGGAATGACAACATCGTCGAGTGGTTCGCCGCGGGCACGGGCCAGGGCCGGGTGGAAGCTTTCCGGCGTGCGGGCATGGTGGATGCGGGCAACAAACGCACCGGCCAGCGCCCAGCATCCGCACAGGCCGAAGAACATGTAGAACATCCACGGATAATAGCCGACATCGTACCAGGGGCCGCCATCCAGCGTCATGACGATATAGGGCCAGAGCGCGATCAGCCCGACACCGGCGAGCGGCGTGATGGCAACGGCCAGCAGCAGGGCTGCGGCGATGTAGAGCGCGCCACGTGGCTCATGGGCCGAGACATAAAGGCGCTCGAACACCTGTTCATCGACACCGCGGACCGTTCCCGGCTTGGTCTCGCAGCGTTCGCGATACTCCGCGCGGGCGTCTTCCATCAGGGATCGGCGGGAGGCCAGCCAGACCAGAAAGAAGGCCGCTGCGGCAATCAGGGCGGCCGCGGCCGCGTAAAGGAAGGGATTGCTCATTGCCTCAATCTAGCGCCTCGCAGCCTCGTAGGCGAGCATGGCGCGCTTGCGTTCCACACCCCAGTGATAACCGGTCAGCTTGCCATTGCTCGCCAGCACACGGTGACAGGGGATGAGCCAGGAGACAGGGTTGGCCCCGACCGCCGCCCCGACCGCCCGCGAGGCCTTCGGGGCGCTGACCTGTTCAGCAATCGCCTTGTAGGTCGTGGTGTCGCCGGGCGGGATGGTCAGAAGCGCCCGCCAGACCTGGCGCTGCCACGGACTGCCGTAGAGTGCGAGGGGCAGTTGTTCCCGATCGGTTGGCGTGAAAATGCGTTCGGACCAGGACCGCGCGATGGCATCGTCGCGGGTGTAATCGGCTGCCGGATAGCGCGCCGCCAGGTCGGCAAAACCGCTGTCCACGTCCGGGTCGGCGAAAGCCATGGCCGACAGGCCACGCGGCGCAATCAGCAGGATCGCGTCGCCGAAGGGCGAGGGCGCAACGCCCCAGACGAAACTCAACCCGGCCCCGCGACGTTTCGCATCGCCGGGTGTCACCGCTTCGTGGGCAATGAAGAGATCGTGCAGCCGTCCCGGGCCCGACAGGCCGGCCTCGAAGGCGGCGTCGAGAACGCAGGCCCCTTCGTCGAGGGCTTCCCGGGCCGCATCATGGGCTAGCGCACCGACGAATTTCTTCGGCGAGACCCCGACCCAGCGCGTGAACACACGCTGGAAATGGTGCGGCGACAGGCCCGCTGCCTTCGCCGCGCGATCGAGATCGGGATGATCGCGCCAATTGTCACCGAGATAGGCCAGCGCGCTGGCGATCCGGTCATAATCCCGCGAAGAGGCGTCGAGTGTGTAGAGATCGGCTGTCATGGTGGGGAGTTTACGCGCCTGCCGTTTCCACTCCACCCGGTTCTTGCGGTCTGCGCATGGCGCTGCGTGCGGCATCGATCGCCGTTCCCAGCGCGGCGGCAAATTCGCCGCGCTCTGGCGGGCTGAGGAAATGGCCCAGCACCAGCGCCTTGCCATGGGCCACGAGGGCGACCTGGGCGTGATGGGCGTCCGGGTCGATCAGGCGCAACTTTACCCAGGCGGTCGGCAGGCGGTAGCGACGTCGGTGGCCGGTCGGATGCAGGCGGACAACTTCGATGTCGCGGCCATCGACCCGGACAAACTCTCGCGCCCGGCCATCCCGGTAGGAGATCTTGAAGGCCAGCCAGACCAGAAACACGTCGAGCCCGAAGAAGGGCAGGACCGGCCAGGCGCCGATAGTCAGGTAGAACAGGCCGGCCGTGAAGGAGATGGCGCTGATCGCCAGCATCAAGGCGATGAAGGCCGGATTGGCCAGCGACCGGTTCGGCGCCAGCTCGGCCTCCATGAAGACCGGCCCGTCATGGCGGGCCGGCGCGACGGCCTCGGCGGGCCAGGATTCGACGATCATGCTCATGGGCGACAAGATAGGACGCCGGCCCGCTTTTGCCATGCGTCGAATTACCAGGTGACGCGGACCCGGATTCTGCCTACTCGATGAGACATGTCCGCCTCCCTCGCCCCGCTTCTGGCCTTTGCCTTGACGGTCTTCGTGATCGAGCTGACGCCCGGCCCGAACATGGCCTGGCTGGCGGTGCTCAGCGCCGATCGCGGCCGCCGCGCCGGCTTTGCCGCCGTGCTCGGCGTGATGACCGGTCTCGCCCTGCTCGGCCTGCTCGCCGCGCTCGGCTTTTCCGCCCTGATCGCCCGCACACCCTGGCTGTTCGAGGTGCTGCGCTATGGCGGCACGCTCTTCCTGCTCTGGCTGGCCTTCGAGGGGTGGCAGAGCGCCGGGGAAAGCTCGACGGCGCGGCTCGATGGCACTTTGCGACGACATTTCCGCGACGGGCTGGTGATCAACCTGCTCAATCCGAAAGCCGGTCTCTTCTACCTCATTGTGCTGCCCGACTACATCCAGCAGGACCTGCCGGCCCTGCCCCAAGCGATCGGCCTGACCGCCATCTCGGTCGGGATCGCGACGCTGATCCATGTGGTCATCGTCATCCTCGCCGCCCGCGCCGCCGGCTGGCTCTCCAGCCCCCAGCGGACGCTCTGGTTCCGGCGCGGACTGGCCCTGCTACTGGCCATGATCGCGATTTGGCTGTTCCTTGATACGACACCTTCCTGAGACGCCGCCCCTGCCTGATCCGACCGCGAGACGCCTTGATGCCGACCAAGCCTGACAACCAAAAAAGTGCCGCCAAACCGAAAAAGCGCGCCAAGCGCCAGCCACGCGGCCTCAATCGCGAGCAGGCGCATGACCTGATGGCCCGCCTCGCGCAGGACCGTCCGGATCCACGCACCGAACTCGATTACACCAATCCCTACACACTTCTGGTCGCCGTCGCCCTGTCGGCCCAGGCGACTGATGTCGGCGTCAACAAGGCCACCCGCCTTCTGTTCGAGGAAGCCGACACGCCGGAGAAAATGGTCGCTCTGGGCGAGGATCATGTCCGCGACCGGGTGAAGACGATCGGGCTGTTCCGGACCAAGGCCAAGAATGTAATCGCGCTGTCGCAGATCCTGATCGACCGCCATGGCGGCGAGGTCCCGGCCGACCAGGCCGCCCTCGAAGCCCTGCCCGGGGTTGGCCGGAAGACCGCCAATGTGGTCATGAACGAGGCCTTCGGTGTCCCCACCATTGCCGTCGACACGCATATCTTCCGGGTCTCCAACCGGACGAAACTCGCCCCCGGCAAAGACCCGCTGGCAGTCGAGCTGCGGCTCGAAAAGATCATGCCCGACGAGTTTCGCCAGGGCGCGCATCACTGGCTGATCCTGCATGGCCGCTATCTTTGCAAGGCGAGAAAGCCGGAATGCTGGCGCTGCCCGGTCGAGGATATCTGCCAATTCAAGGACAAGACCCCGGCTCCCAAGGGAACCTGACCCAGGCCCGAACCCACGCACCGAGATCGCCACGACGCTTGGCGCCTGGCGGTCTGGGCAGAGGAGGGAGCGGGATGCCGGCCGGAGCCGATAAAGCGCTGGATTGATAAGGGTAGCTTCGACAAGCATCCCGCACGCGGAGTTTTCCCGGACGCTCTCGCCCCCGATTCCAATGCGACCGGTAGATGGGGTCGGTCGTTTAGTGCCCCGCGACCATGTCGCACGCCCTGCCGGAGTATCGGGATGTCACCCCCGTACGCGGACAGGCTCCGCACGCTTCCGGGCACAAGTGACTGAGCTCGCGCCTCCCGTCCCGAAAACCGCAGTGAGTATCGCGTGGGCCGGACGAGGTGCGGATAAGTTTTGTGGAGCGCGGCGCTTTCCCTCTCCCTTGGGAGAGTGTCCGGGTGATGGGTAAATCCCTGTGAACGCAACAGAACCCCCCTCATCCGCCCCTCCGGGGCACCGTCTCCCGAGGGAGAAGGAAACACGGCACAGCGGGGATAAAATCCCAGGGTCTGCCAATCGTCTCCCCTCCATACCCACCGTCACCCCGCCACACTTGTCACCCGCGCCTGCGCGTGGCGTGGGCAGGCATCTTTCTTTCTCGCAGATCGAGGAGGTGACAGAAGCGTGGCGCGCCTACTCCCGTGCGATCAGCGTCTGATAGCCAATCGTGTCTCGAAAGGCGGCGCGGGCGGCGACCATGTCGTCGCGATAGCGCGATCCGAAACAGCCGGGATACCAGTGGATGACCTTGGTGCGCTCGACCAGAACGACGGTGAGCTGAAAGTCCGGCAGGTCCGAGACCCGACCCTCGCCGCAAGCGGCCGGGTTTGCGGGTGTTATGTCGGCCGGAAAGGCCATCAGGTCGTGGGCGGCGATGTAGTCGACAAGCCTGTCGAAATGGCCGGGCGGCAATTGCCCCTGGCTGATACCATCGGTGCGGGTGAAGCGCTCGCCATTGAGCCGGTAGCGGTCATCGGGCGTGATCCGGATGGTGTAGACGGGACAGGTCCCGTAACACGCCCCCTCACGGATCTCGATCGCGTCTATGGCATTTGCCGACGGCGGCCCTGAAGCGCAGGCCGAAAGCACAAGCAAGGTCAGGACCGGCAGGGTGCGCAACATGGTGATCACTCCAATGACAGATCGCCATCAGGACCCGTGATCACCGCAAGATCAAGACGCGCTCTTATCCAGCAGGGTTTTCAGGGCCGCCGCGAAGACCGGCCCCATGTCCGGGCCTTGCTCGGGATAGAGATAGGGCTCGATCAGCTCGATCTCGATCAGGGCGAGCTGGCCATCGAGGCCGCGCAGCATATCGACGCGGGCATAGAGCAGATCACCCTCGATACAGTCCAGGACGGAGCGCGCGAGGGCGAGCTCGTCGGTACCGGGCTGATGGATTTCCTCGTGGCCGCCATATTCCGACTGCACGCGGTAATCGCCCCTGGCCGGGATCTTCCGGGCACAATGGGAGAAATCGCGATTGAAGAAGAGAAAGGCGTATTCCCCTTCCTCGCTGACGGCAGGCAGAAAGGGCTGGATCATGCACGCGGCGGGCGGCAGCTGATCGGCCGGCGGCAGGGCCTCACCCTTGCGGATCCGCGCCTGGCGCCAGGCCCCGGCCCCGAGCACCGGCTTGACCACCACGTCATCGGCCCCCAGCGTCGCGAAAGCGGCGTCGATGGTGTCGGCATTGGCGGTCTCGGCCCAGACGGTGGGGATCATCGGTGCGCCGCGGGCCGCGAGATCCTTCAGATAGGTCTTGCGGCTGTTCCAGCGGACCGTGTTGAGCGGATTGAGCAGCCGGCTCTCGCGATCACAGCGCTCGAGCATCGCCATGAAGGCGTCCGGTTTCTCCATATAGTCCCAGCAGGTGCCAATCATCACGGCATCGAACGCGGCCGGCGCGAAGTCCGGCGCGTCCCAGATCACCGGCTCCAGGGTCAGGCCCAAAGCGGCGCAGGCGGGCTGAAGCGCTGCGATTTCAAGGTCATATTCCCAATAGTCCTTGCGGGCATCGGGATGGTCCTTGAGCATGCAGCTGGCGGTGAGAAAGGCGATCCGGGTCATGGCGAGCTGGCTAGCCGGGCCTCGCCGTGACGGCAAGTCTTGTTCTTGTCCGGCGCTGCGTTTAACCCTGCGGCAGAAACCAGCCAAAATGGATGATCCCGATGTCCGATGCCCGTTTTGACGTGCTTGCCGTTGGCAATGCCATTGTCGACGTTCTTTCGCCCGCCACCGACGCCTTCCTCGCCTCGGAGGGAATCGCCAAGGACGCCATGACGTTGATCGACGAGGAACGGGCCCGCTCGCTCTATGAGCGCATGCAGCCGGGCACCGAAGCCTCCGGCGGTTCGGCGGCCAATACGGTGGCCGGCATCGCCTCGCTGGGCGGCAAGGCGGCCTATATCGGCAAGGTGGCGGATGACCAGCTCGGCGAGATTTTCACGCACGACATCCGCACAATCGGCGTCCATTTCGACACACCGCCGCTGAAGGATGGCCCGGCCACGGCGCGCTGCCTGATCAATGTGACACCCGATGCCGGTCGCTCGATGTCGACCTTCCTCGGCGCCGCAGCCCTGGTCACCGAAGAAGACGTCGCAGCGGGTGCCGAGGCCCTGCAGGCCTCGCAGATCATCTATCTGGAAGGCTATCTGTTCGACCGCGAGGAAGCCAAGCGTGGCTATGTCGCCGCGGCGGAAATGGCTGCAGCCCACAAGCGCCGGACCGCGCTGACCCTGTCAGACCTGTTCTGTGTCGAGCGCCACCGCGTCGCCTTCCGGCACCTGGTCGCCCACCATATCGACATCCTTCTGGCCAATGAGGCCGAGATCAAAGCGCTCTACGAGACCGAGGATTTCGATGCGGCGATGACCCAGGCCCGCAAGGATGTGGCGATTGTTGCCGTCACGCGGTCGGAAAAGGGCGCGGTGATTGCGCGTGGTGACGAGATGGTGACCGTGGCGGCAGAGCCCGTCAGCCAGCTGGTCGACACGACCGGCGCCGGCGATCTGTTCGCGGCCGGCTTCCTGCTCGGCATCGCCCAAGACCGTCCCCTCGCCGAAGCGGGAAAAATGGGCGTGATCTGCGCCGCCGAGATCATCTCGCACTTCGGCGCGCGTCCGGAAACAGGCCTGAAAACACTCGCCGAAGCAGCCGGAATTGCCTTTGAATAAAGGAATTCCGGACATTTACCTAAAAACTTAACGAAACAACTCCGGCATTTTAACCACAATTCAAGTGCTTGGTGACATCCTGACGATCGAGAGCGGGTGAGTAATGACATTCACCCGGTGTTTGGTGGCGAAACCGCGACCCGCTCGGGGGAGCGTTCAGGGATTAACATGGCACCCATCCGCAAAGCGATGGCGCGGGTAATGCGGTCTCTGGTCATGAAGTTCACGCTTCTGACCGGCGCCCTTATCTTCGCGACGACCCTCATGCTGATGACGCTTGAGAATGTGGCCGCGCAACGCGAGACCCGCAATCTCCTGATCGATCGGTCTGTGGCAACCCTGCAGGCGACCGCGAGCCGGCTGGCCAATGCGATCTCGACCAATGACACGGATTATGTCGACCTCTATGTCGAGGAATTGATCGCCTCGCTCGGCGCCTCCCAGATGTATGCCCTCAACAATCGGCGCGAAGTCCTGGGCGAAGCCTATGATGACGACCGCGAACAGGGGCAGTTGCGCGCCGCTGACATCGCCGTGATGTCGCTCGGTGCTGGTGACCTGCGCTATGACCTGCGGGATGGCACGCTGGAAATCGCGGCACCGGTCTATACCCAGTCGCGTCGCCTCGTCGGCGTGGTCTACATGCAGCAGCCGCTCGTTGAGCTGGCCGCCTCGCGCAATGCCGCGATCCAGCGGCAAACGCTGATTGCCTTGTTCGCCCTGGGAATTTTCCTGCCCCTGGCCGCCCTGATTGTCGGCCGCGCCCTGCGCCCGGTACAGACGCTGACGGACGCCGCCCGTCTGGCCTCGTCGAAGAATCTCGACATGCGCATCAAGGTCAAGACCGGCGACGAGCTGGAAGTCCTGGCCAATGCCTTCAACCGCATGTTCGCCCGTCTCGACGGCAATCTGAAGCGGATCCACCGGCTCGCCTATGTCGATCTCGTGACCGAATTGCCGAACCGCGAGCGCTTCCGCAAGGAAACCGAGCGGGTCGCCCGCAAGTCTCTGGAAGATGGCTCGTCCGGTGCCGTGCTCTTTCTCGACCTGGACCGCTTCAAGCGGGTCAATGACTCGCTCGGGATCGGCGAGGGGGATCGCCTGCTCGAGATGGTCGGCCGTCGCCTGTCGGAAGTAACCCGGGGCTGCGACCTGGCCGCCGGAAACATGGACGACCCGTCAATGGTTGCCCGTGTGGGTGGCGACGAATTTACCGTGCTCCTGCCCGGGATCGCCGACAGCGCCGATGCGGCCCGTGTCGCCAACAAGCTGGTCGACGCAATCCGGCTGCCGTTCGAGATTTCCGGCCACCAGGTCTTCCTGGGCGTGTCGATCGGCGTCGCCGTCTTCCCGCAGGACGGGGCCGACCCGGAAACCCTGATGCGTCATGCCGACCTCGCCATGGCCCACGCCAAGCGCGCCGGCGGCTCCTCGGCCCAGTTCTTCGAGCCGAGCATGAACCAGTCCGCTTTCGAGCGCCTAGTGCTGGAAAACGAACTGCGCGATGCCGTTACCCATGACCAGCTGGTCGTCTTCTATCAGCCCAAGGTGCTGATGAAGGACGGCGCCTGTGCCGGCGCCGAGGCACTGGTGCGCTGGCAGCATCCGACCGCCGGCCTGCTGTCGCCGGGTGCCTTCATCGAGGCCGCCGAAGAGTGTGGCCTGATCGGCGAGATCGGTGACTGGGTCCTGCGGGCCGCTTGCCGCGAGGCCGCGTCCTGGCGTGATCGCGGTCTGGAAATCCCGGTGGCCGTCAATGTGTCCGCCATGCAATTCGAACGCGACGGCTTCGCCGACTCGGTGCTCGAAGCCCTTGCGGCCGCTGACCTGCCGCCGCACCTCCTCGAGCTGGAACTCACCGAGTCGATCGCGATGGAAAATCCGGAGCGGGTGATCGAACAGGTCCAGCCTCTGCGCGATCGGGGCGTCAACTTTGCCATCGATGATTTCGGGACCGGTCACTCCTCGCTGTCCTACCTGACGCGCATGCCCTTCGACGTGTTCAAGATCGACCAGAGCTTCGTGCGCGACATGACGACCGATCACCATGCCCGCATCGTGGTCGAGACCATCCTCGCGATGGCCAAGTCGCTGAAGCTGGAAACCGTCGCGGAAGGTGTTGAAACACCTGAGCAATACGAGATGCTGCGCGCCCAGGGAGCGACCCTGGCCCAAGGCTTCCTGTTTGCCCGTCCGATGCCGGCCAGCGATTTCGTCGCCTTCGCCAGCGAGGGTCGCTCGGACCGCGCCGTCAACGGGTAATCCGGCCTCGGCGGCAGCTTGGCCACTTGATCCAGCCTCCCGGGTCGGCCACATCGTGTGGACGACATCATCCGGAGACCGGTCCATGACGCACAGCCAATCCCCCGACTATGCCGATGCCAGCCTGTGGCGCGGCACGACGATTATCGCCGTTCGCAAGAATGGCCGCCTCATCGTCGCCGGTGATGGACAGGTCTCGATCGGCCCGACTGTGATGAAGGGCAATGCCAAGAAGGTCCGCCGCCTGGCTGGTGGCGATGTCATCGCCGGCTTCGCCGGCGCCACCGCCGATGCCTTTGCCCTGTTCGAGCGCCTTGAAGGCAAGCTCGAGCAATACCCCAAACAACTGGCCCGCGCCTGCGTTGAGCTGGCCAAGGACTGGCGCACCGACCGCTATCTGCGCCGCCTTGAAGCAATGCTGATCGTCGGCGACAAGACCGAGACCTATCTGCTAACCGGTGCCGGCGACGTGCTGGAACCGGAAGACGGGGTCGTCGCCGTCGGCTCCGGCGGCAATTACGCCCTCTCGGCCGCCCGCGCGCTGTATGACTACGAGGCCGACCCGGAAGTCATTGCCCGCAAGTCGATGGCCATCGCGGCCCAGATCTGCGTCTACACCAATGAAAACCTGACCGTGGAAGAGATCGGCTAGATCGGGAAACTGCGCGCCAGCGCTCTGGATTTGCGGTACGCTGCCCGCCTGATCGAGCCGGCCGCACGAGGCAACACGCCGTGATCCTTCAAATTCTTGCAGCTATCGGCCTCATTCAGGGTCTGGTCCTGGCCACAGCCCTGTTTCGGGCCCGCAACCGCAATCCGGTCGGATTTGCAGCCCTCCTGACAGCTCTGGTCGCGGCGATGGCGATCGTGGTCGAGGACTGGTTCGTCCAGACTGGCGCCTGGCGGGAATTTCCCCATGTCCTGCGCGCCACGACCTGGATGCCCTATTTGATTGGACCGGGTGTCTGGCTGTTTGCCCGCTCGCTGGAACGGCCGTTCGAGCTACGCTGGTCCGCCTTGCACTTCCTGCCGGCCGCATTGGCGCTGGCCTATTTCCTGCCCTTTTATGCGCGCTCGGGCGCTGAGAAGATCGCATTTGTCAGCGCGACGCATACCATACCGCTGGAAACCAGCCTTCTGGGCCTGACCAAGGCGATCGCGCTGCTGGGCTATCTGACCGCCACACTCTGGGTCCTCTGGCGACTGCCACGCTCAACGCTTGCCCGCAGCGCGTTCTGGTCGGTTTTGGGCTTCCTCGTCTTCGTCTTGCTGGTCGCTGCGGGATTTGCCACCGAGCATGTTGTTGACCGCCTGCCGATGTCCTCCGACCTGCTCGCCGCGACCGGTCTGGCCGTCTTTCTGTACAGCCTGTCCCTGGTCGTCCTGATCAATTGGCGCGCCTTCGCCATCAATCCGACGGGCGGCGATCCGGCGAGGCCTTCGCGAGACGGCAATGGCTTGCTCGATGCGGAAACAACGGAGCGGCTCTTCAGTGAGATCAGTGCGGTGGTCGCAGCGGCGCGCCTGCATGAGGAGCCGCAATTGACGGTCTCGCGCCTGGCGGAGCGCACCGGCTTCCAGCCGCACTACCTGTCCTATGTGATCAATGCGCAGACGGGACTGAATGTGAAGGCCTGGCTCAATACATTGCGGGTGGAGGACGCCAAACAGCGCCTGATCTCTGAGCCGGATGAAACCATTCTCTCCATCGCACTGGCCTGCGGGTTCAACAGCAAGGCGGCCTTCAACCGCTCCTTCAAGGCCGTGACGGGACTGTCCCCAAGCGGATTTCGCGCGTCTCATTTTGCAAAGTGAAGCGAAAGGAGCAGGCCACGCGGCCAAGATTGCGGTCCTGTCCTTCCCAGTCATGGAGCGCCCTTTGCCAAATCTGCCGCATCGCCTTTTCCTCGCAATATTCGCCAGTTTCACGCTTGCCGCGACTGTGCGGGCCGACCCGCCAGTCGAGCCACCGGTCATACCATTCGAAGTGGCGGCACCAGAGGGCCACATTGCGGGCGAAATCCACCAAATTCCCGGCTCGCGCCCGGACACCATCCTCGTTATTACCGGCGGGTCCGGCGTCGGCGTTCGAACCGATACAGCGGCAGCGATCGGACTCTTCCTGAGTGAAACAACGGCAGTTGCCATCTACGACCGTCGCGGTTTTGGCGACTCGTCCGGCACCGCGACCATTCCGACAACCTCCAATACCGCCTGGCTGGTTCCGGCCCTTGGGTCAGACCTGCTCGCGATCACCAGCCATCTCGACGGGCTGGGCTATGACCGGATCGGCATTCTCGGTTCAAGCATGGGCGGATGGGTCAATGCCTCGGCGGCGGCCCGGTCAGACCTGATTGATTTTGCCATCAACCTGGTCGGCGGCGCGACCTCGGTCTCCCGCTCCGATACGTTTGATGCCCTGACCGACACCGGGCTGTCCATCGAGGCCGCTCTCGCGATGGCACCGGGCCAGGCTGGATCGATCGGATACGACCCCGCTTGTGACCTCGCCCGGGCGTCGATCCCGATGCTCTGGGTGCTTGGCGAACGCGATGACAGCAATCCGTCACAACTCGATATCGAGGTGATTGAAAGGCTCGCGACGGCGGGTCAGCCCTATCGCTACATTCTGGTCGAACAGGCCGACCATAATTTCCTGAATGTGGAGTCCGGCGAGATCATCCTTGATTGGGTCCCCGACACGCTCCGCTTCATGGAATCCGCCAGCCGCTGAATGGGGGGCTCATCCCGGAACATTTGAGTTCCGGGCCATCACCAGTAACGGGGCCCAATCGAACGTTAAAGGGAAGGCCCGCAGGGCACTATTGTCGGGACCTGATCAAGCGGCGCAGACCAATCGTCAGAGCGACAGAATTGGCGAGTGCCAGCAGTGTCCAGGCGATTAGGATGAATAATGTCCGGTCGGTCGCTGCGGGTTCCGACCACCGGACCAGATAGAGTCCGGCCATGATGATCGATGTGCCTGCCATGGCGAGAGCGATAAACGGGAATTTCGCGGGTTTCATGATCAGCGACCTTTCACGATCTTCGCCCCCGGGACGGCCGGATGTCGATCAGCCCAAGAAAGCGAATCAGCGCCTTGGCCTGGACATTCAAGCGCTCGGCCCCGGATGGCGTGATACGCAAAATCGTCTTGGGGCGCTTGCCCTGATAGCCTTTTTCGATCGCCACGAGGCCGGCTGCGTCCAGCTTGCCCAGGTGAGCAGAGAGATTGCCCTGGGTCAGTCCGGTCTGGCGCATCAGCCAGGTGAAATCGGCGCTATCCACCGACAGCAGAAGCGCCAGGATGGCGAGCCGGGCGGGCTCATGGATCGTCTTGTCCAGCTCCAGGACATCACGGATTTCAGGGAGTATATCGGTTTCAGACATCATCGCCGTCTCCGGCGCCGGGGTGGTGCGCCAAAAAGCGGACCAGCAGGGCGATGCCGCAAGCCAGAACCACCCCGCCAGACAGGAGAATGAGCAAGCCCGGCTGCGCAACTCCCACCGAGGCGCCGGTCAGGCCGAGCGCGATCGCGAAGACAGCGTAGGCGACAAACCGCCTCGCTCCGAGGATCAGGCCGGCGAACAGGCCCAGCCCCACCAGCATGACCGGCATGCCGACCACTAGGTCGCCAAATCCGGACAACCCGGATCCGCCACGATTGACGAAAAACAGGAAGGCCAGCTCGGTCAAACCAATACCCGCGCCGACAATAACCCAGCCTGTGAGCGCGCGACGGGTCTCGGCTTGCTGTGCCGTTCCAAATTGCGGTGAAGCAAGGCGGGGATCAACCAGCGCACGGCGCCCGATCGTCCAGAATGGTGTCAGCACTGCCGGCACGAGCGCCCCGATCACGACCTGGTCGGCCAGCCAGGCCAAGCCGATCAGCGCCAAACCCAGCCCGACCAGAATATCCAGCCAGCCATCATCAAACGAGCGGCGATACAGTTTGCGCGTCAGGGGAATCGTCATGGTCACCTCCATCGGTGACGCATTATGTTTGCACTACAGACTAAAATGCAATGCAGACTTGTTGTCGGAAGTGGCGCGTTCAACGGGCGCCGATCTTGGTGTCAGGTCGCAAAAATTTGGTCCTCATCCCGAAATGCCTTGAATTCCAGGGCATTACCGGCGGGATCACGGACGAAAAAAGTGCCCTGCTCGCCCGCCTCACCCTTGAAGCGGACATAGGGGTCAATGATGAAGTCCTGGCCCGCCGCCTTGAGCTTCGCGGCCAGGGATTCCCAAACGGCCCAATCCAACAGGAGACCGAAATGACGCACCGGGACCTGTTTTCCATCCACCGCACCCACTGGAACAGCCGCGCATTCTTCCGGCGCCAGATGGGCGACGATCTGGTGGTCATGCAGGTCGAAATCGACCCAGGACGGGCTGGACCGGCCCTCGCGGCAACCCAGCAATTCGCCATAGAAACGCCGCGCCGCGGCGAGATCATCAACCGGGAACGCCAGGTGGAAACGCGGACGGGTCATGGGGTCATGCCTTTCAGGACTGGTTTTGCGGCCTGCGCCTGATTACATCAGGGATGAGCGCAAGCAATACAAAGACAATTATGACCGATTTTACGCCCCGCGAAATAGTCTCCGAGCTCGACCGCTTCATCGTCGGCCAGGCCGATGCCAAGAAGGCGGTCGCCATCGCCCTGCGCAATCGCTGGCGCCGGCGCCAGCTCGACGAGACCCTCGCCGAGGAAGTCACGCCGAAAAACATCCTGATGATCGGACCGACCGGGGTCGGCAAGACCGAGATCTCGCGCCGCCTGGCCAAGCTCGCCGGTGCGCCCTTCATCAAGGTCGAAGCGACAAAATTCACCGAGGTCGGCTATGTCGGCCGCGATGTCGACCAAATCGCCCGCGACCTGGTCGAGATTGCCATCACCATTGTCCGCGAGAAAAAGCGTGAAGACGTAAAAGCGAAGGCCCATGCCGCCGCCGAGAACCGGGTCGTCGACGCCCTGGTCGGCCCGGGCGCCAGCGAGGCCACCCGCGACAGCTTCCGCAAGCGCCTGCTGGCCGGTGAGCTGGACGACAAGGATGTCGAGATCCAGCTCGCCGATACCGGCGCCTCGATGCAAATGCTCGACATTCCCGGCATGCCCTCCGGCGGCGCCGGCGTAATCAATATCGGCGACATCCTCGGCAAGGGCTTTGGTCAGAAGACCAAGACCGTCCGGCTGAAAGTAAAGGATGCCTATGAGCCGCTGATCAATGAGGAGGCCGACAAGCTGCTCGATGACGGCCAGATTACCGCGGATGCGATCAAGCTGGCCGAAAATGACGGCATCGTCTTCCTCGACGAGGTCGACAAGATCGTTGCCCGCTCCGATGCCCGCGGCGGCGATGTTTCCCGAGAGGGCGTGCAGCGCGACCTGCTGCCGCTTATCGAAGGCACTACGGTGGCCACCAAGCACGGCGCCATCAAGACCGACCATATCCTGTTCATCGCCTCGGGCGCCTTCCACGTCGCCAAGCCTTCGGAAATGCTGCCGGAATTACAGGGCCGCCTGCCGATCCGGGTCGAACTGGCGGCCCTCAGCGAAGCCGATCTCAAGCGCATCCTGGTTGAGCCGGAAGCCAGCCTGATCAAGCAGTATATCGCCTTGATGGCGACGGAGGGCATGACGCTCGACTTCACCGATGATGCCATTGATGCGCTGGCCAAGCTGGCCGCCGAGGTCAATGCCAGCGTCGAGAATATCGGTGCCCGGCGGCTTCAGACGGTGATGGAAAAACTGGTCGAGGACATCTCGTTCACGGCGTCGGACAAGTCCGGGCAATCCATCACCATCGATGCGGACTATGTCGCCGAGCATGTTGGCGCCCTCGCCAAGAATGCCGACCTGTCGAAATTCATCCTGTAAGGACGACGCGTCAGTCGCGGTTTCGCACTCTCAGAGTCACATAGAACGCGCCGCTGCCGCCATGGCGGGCGTGCGAGGTCGCGAACCCTGACACATACTGACTAAACTCCGGAAGGCCTAACCATTCCGGGAGTTTGCGTCGGAGAACGCCGGGCTCCTCGACGACCTCCCAGGGCGCCGCCTCACGCTCGCGGGATTTGAAGCCCTTGCCGGTGATGACCAGGACAGTGCGGTAGCCGCTGGCGTGGGCCATCTGCAGAAAATGACGCAGGGAGCGCAGGGCCTGGGCCTGGGTCAGTCCATGAAGGTCAATCCGGCCATCCAGATCGAGACGACCGCGCCGGACCCGCTTTTCGCCCGACCGGTCATGCGGGAGGGGCGGGTCATAAGCGGCCGGGGCGCGCTGCCGGGTTGGCGGCTGAAGTCCGGTGTCATAGGCCCGCGCCGCCGTCTCCATGCCGGATTTCGGCGCGGCTGGCGGCTCAGCAGGGGCCGGCTCTTCCAGATTGCGGACACGGTCCGGCGAGATCGGCGTCACCGACTTGGCGACACGGCTCCAGAGCGCGCGCTCCTCGGGGCGCATGGTCCGTTTGCGGGCCATCGATCAGGTCGGCTCGGTATCGGCGAACAGCTGTGCGACCACGGTGTGTGGCAGCAGCAGGATCCATTCGGCCTCGGCGCGGGTCGTCCCGGCCCGTCGCTCGGCGGTCTCACCCCAGCCCCAGAAGAAATCTCCGCGCAACGGTCCGTTGATCGCGCCGCCCGAGTCCTGGGCCACCACAAGGCCGCTCCAGGCCGGCAGCTCCGGCAGGTCCGCCGAGAGCCAGACCGGCACACCATGCGCCATGACGCGGGTGTCGACAGCGATTGACGCCATCGGGGTCAACGGGGTCCCGGCAGAACCACGTGGTCCGAGATCGGGATCAGTCATCACCTCGCTCTGGAAGAAAACATAGCGCGGATTGACGCCAAACAGTTCAGCTGTCGCCTCGGGCCCGTGTTCGTTGAGCCAGGCTTCAATACCCTGCTTGGACGCGGCATGGGCTTCCATCTCACCGCGCTGGATCAGTTCGCGGCCAATAGAGCGGTAGGGCAGGCCGTTATGGGCGGCAAAGGCCGCGCGTTCCTCATGGCCGTCATCAAACAGCAAACGGCCAGACCCCTGGATCTGGAGGAAAAAGACATCAATCGGTCGACCCCAGGCGAAAATCTCGCCGGCATTGCTGGTCTCGATCGCCGTGCGGTCCTTGTAGAGGTCGAGCTCGCCATCACGGACCTCGCCGACAATGCGGCGTCCCGCGAGACTGGGGTCGAAACGGCCGAGATCAACGGTCACCAGATCGTCCGGACGACGACGCAGGGGTTGGGTAAACCCCTCTTCGCGCTCGCGGCGAACCTCGACATAAGGCTCGTAATAGCCGGTCAGCAGACCCTCGGTACGGGTTTCGCCGGTTTCGGCGTCCCGCGCCAGCAGCCGGACCGGCGTGAAGACCGCCTCCAGACTGGCTCGCGCCGCTTGCGGACCGGCCTGTGTCATGGCGACCGCCGTACACGCTCCGCGCCAGTCCTCGACCCGACCGGCCCAGCCGGCCTGGGGATTGAGAAAGTCACGGTCATCGCGCCTGTCGAGGCGGGCGCAGCTGCGTCGCAGGGCCTGCAGGGCAGGCACGAGGTCGTGCTCCCCCCACCCGTCCATCGCTGTCCAGGTAACAGGCTGAAAATCCAGTGTTTCAGGACGCTCCGCGACCGGGGTCTCGGGTTCCGGTTCAGGCGCAGGCTCCGGTTCGGGTGCACGCGGCTGACAGGCGGCGAGGAAAACGACGCCGATCAGCAGGAGGCGGTCAAACCGCCGCAACACGGGTCAACACCCAGTTCGGATTGCCCGTATCGGTACGACGCTCGAAAACCCAATCCTCGGTGACGGGTGTCAGCCGGCCCAGATCGCCAGCGATCACGACATCATCGCTGTCCCGTGTCTCGGTCGCGATCTCGGCGACAAAACGAACCTTGATCCGGGCCGTGCTATCGGTGTGGCTCGCTTCGGTGATCTCGGCCGTCTTGATCCGGTCGATTTCGGTGCGGACGGTTTCGCCGCGATCCGCGCGTTGATCGATGGCGGCGGTATAGCGGTCGAGCACGTTGGGGGCGAGCAGAGGCTCGAGCGCCTTACGGTCGCCCGCGGCAAAGGCGTGCACAATCATCTCGTAGGCGCTGCGGGCACCGGTCAGAAAGGTGTCCGGATCAAAGCGGTTATCGGCACCGGCAATGGCCTCAAGGCCGGCAGCAGCCGGACCCACGAAAGCCGGACGCAGGTGAGGCGTCTTGTCCGGATCGGTACTGACCGCCGGTTTGTTGCCAGGCGTGGGGGCTTCCATATGGCCCTCGCGTCGACCGAGCACCGTATAGAGGCGATAGGCGAAGAAAATCGCAGCAATGCCACCAATAAGCGTCCAGATATCCATGGGGAGAGTCATACCTTTGTTAAGCTGACAGAGGGCGGCGCATCGGATCGCCGACCCGTTGTACCCTTAGATATAGGCTCTATTTGGGCCCGCGTCAGCCTTTTCGCTGTGGTCTTGCCTTCTTGCCGGTCACCGGCCGGCATGGTAACGGGCGCGCTCGCCTTGACATGGCCACTCACGGCCAGCCGTTTACAGACCCATCCGGGGAGTTCCATGACCGACGCACCGACCACGCCCGCCGCACCGGCTGCCGACCAACAGCCTCAGCTGCGCGTTCTTGCGCAATACGTGAAGGATCTCTCCTTCGAAAACCCCGGTGCTCCGGACACGCTGCGCCCGGGTCAGCCGACCCCGGCGATCGATCTGGGCATTGATGTCCAGGCGCGCGGCGTTGGTGAAGACACCTTCGAAGTCGTGCTGACGGTGAACGCAAAGGCCTCGCGCGACGAGACCGTCGTTTTCATCGCCGAGCTGTCCTATGCCGGCCTGTTCCAGCTTGCCAATGTCGGCGAGATGGATCGCGAACCTTTCCTGCTGATCGAGTGCCCGCGCCTGATTTTCCCGTTCGCCCGCCGCGTGCTGGCTGATGCGACCCGTGACGGGAATTTCCCGCCGCTGATGCTGGATCCGGTCGATTTCGCCGGCTTGTATCGCGCCCAGATCGCCAAGCGCGCCGCGGCGGCTCCGGGTTCGGAGAGCAACGGCAATGGCGATCCGGCCGCAGCTAATTAAGCGAACTTACTGAATCGTCAGTTTTTTCCAGAGCGCGTTCTCGCCCATCTCGTCAACAAAGGCGGCATGGGCGGCGCGCTCTGCGTCTGTCTGGCGAGCGCCAAGCGGGGTGGCGCGTGGTGCACGGGCCGGAAACTCCGCCCGACCACCCGTGCCACTGCCCTGCCCTGACAGGTCGAGCGCTCGCGTCCGCCCCCCCATCAGCTCGAGATAGACTTCGGCCAGAAGCAGGGAGTCGATCAGCGCGCCGTGCTTGTCACGGGTATCGAGCGAGATATCAAAGCGTTTGCAAAGGGCATCAAGCGAGACATAGGAGCCGGGAAACTTGGCCCGGGCGATGCGCGCCGTGTCCTTGAAGCGGTCCTCCGGATAGGTCGCAAGCCCCAGCCGCGCCAGCTCCATATTGATGAAACCGCGATCGAAGGATGCGTTGTGGGCGACCATGGTCGCATCGCCGACGAACTCGACGAACCCGGGCCCGACCTCGTCAAAGAGCGGCTTGTCGGCCAGGAATTCAGTGGTCAGCCCGGTAATGTCGACAACTTCCTTGGGGATGGAGCGCTGTGGATTCACATAGGCGTGGAAGGTCTTGCCGGTTGGAATGAAATCAATGATCTCGACGCAACCCAGTTCGGTGATGCGGTCGCCGCTATTGGGATCGAGTCCCGTGGTTTCGGTATCGAAGACGATTTCACGCATGGCTCTGCCTTGATCCTCTAACGCGCGCCGTCATTGGCCAGGCGCTGTTTCAGTGCGTCAATGATATCAGCAACCTGTCGCCGCGCATCGTCCAGCCCACCGGACGTCTCCACAACGAAATCCGCCCGCGACAACTTGCTCGAATCGTCAAGCTGCCGGGCGATTATGGCCTCCAGCTTGGCTTCGGTCATGCCCGGACGCTGCATCACGCGGGCGCGGCGCACGGCATCCGGCGCATGGACGACAATGACCGCGTCGACCCGCGCCTCACCGCCGGTTTCAAACAAGAGCGGGACGTCGAAGACAAGGATGTCATGGCCGGCGGCCCGGTTTTCCCGGACGAAGGCCTCGCGCGCAGCACTGACGAGTGGGTGAACGATTTCTTCGAGGATTTCGAACCCATCCGGGTCGGCCTTCAGCGCATCGGACAGTCGGGAACGGTCAATCGCCCCGTCGACAACCACGCCGGGAAAGGCGCGACCGACCGGCTCGACCGCGGCACCGCCCGGCGCGTACAGCGCATGAACGGCAGCATCGGAATCAAAGACCGGGATATCAGCGTCGCGCAGGATCTGCGCGGTTGCCGATTTGCCCATGCCGATGGACCCCGTCAATCCGACCGTCAGCATCACTGCGCCTCCAACTGGTGGATCAGTCGGTGGCGGATGGCGGGTAGATCCGGCACCGGGCGCCCGAAGAAGGCCTGAAAGCTGGGCCGGGCCTGCCCGATCAGCATGTCCAGCCCGTCAATCGCGGTCAGGCCCCGGTCCGCAGCGGCGGCCAAAAATCCCGTCTTCAACGGCGTGTAGACGCTATCAAAGGCGACACTGCCGGATGCGACACGCTGCCAGTCCAGGTCAAGGTCGTCGCGACCACCCAGGCCGAGCGAGGTGGCATTGATGATGAGGGTAGAACCGTCCAGGGCATCATCACGGGCTTCCCACGGGACCAGGCTGGCATCAGGGGCAATGTCGCGGGCCAGACCTTCCGCCCGGGTCAGATTGCGATTGCAGATAGCGAGTTTGGTGACACCTGCTGTCAGGAGGCCATAAACCAGTGCCCGTGCAGCGCCTCCGGCTCCGAAAACCAGCGCCCGGGTCTTGCTATAATCAATCGATGCCGGTGCCAACGCATAGAGAAACCCGGCAATGTCAGTATTGTCAGCATGAATGCCCGAGGCCGAAAATGTCAGGAGATTGGCAGCTCCGACCGCCCGCGCCGAGGCCGATGCCGTATCGGCAAGCTCGAGCGCCGCTTCCTTGTGGGGCAGCGTGACATTGAGACCGGCACACCCAGCACGCGCCAGTCCTGCCACAACCCTGTCAAAATCTTCCGGCGCGACCGGGAAGGGGACATAGAGGGCGTCGAGGTCAGCCGCATCGATCCAGTGCTGCATCAGAACCGGCGACAGGGAATGGGCCACCGGATGACCCGCGACGCCGGCAAATCGAGCTGCACCGGTTGGAATCATGGCGCCAGCACCCCGCGGGCCCGCAGCTCGGCCGCCAGCGGCAGAAGCGGCAGGCCCAGAATGGCGTAGTAATCGCCTTCGACACGCTCAAACAATTGCGCGCCCAGGCCCTCATAGGCATAGGCCCCGACACTGGCTGTCAGGGCGTCGCCGGCGCGTTCAAGATAGGAGTCCAGAAAGGCGTCCGAGAACTCCCGGACGTAAATCGTCGAGGTTTGCTGGAAGGTCCAGACCGGCTGTCCGGCCTGCAGCAAGGCAAGGCCGGCATGAAGATAATGCGGCCGACCGCGCATGCGTTGCAGGCGTTCCCGTGCCAGGGTCGGATCCGGCAGCTTGTCGAGCAGCGTCTCATCCAGTTCCATGGTCTGGTCGGCCCCAAGAACCAGCGCGTCCGGATGAGCCAGCGACACCGGCGCCGCCTTCGCTTCTGCCAGACACAGGGCCATGTCGCGCGGATTGAGGTCTGTGCGCTCGGACTTGATCACGCTTTCATCCACATCGGATTTGATAATCTCGAACGGGATATGCGCTTGTGTGAGAATGTCGGCCCGGATTCGGCTTCCGGAAGCCAGGATAAACCGGGTCATACCGTCAGGTTCCGCTTTTCCATAAGAAGATTGATGATCTTGGCCGCCGTCTCCTCGATCGAGCGACGCGTGACATCGATCGTCGGCCATTTGTGTTTGGCGTAAAGGCGTTTGGCGTAAAGGATCTCTTCGCGGACCGCGAAATCATCAATGTAATTCGTGTCCCGGTCCTCATTCAGACTGAGCAGACGGTTGCGACGGATCTGGACAATGCGCTCGGGCGACGCCGTCAACCCGACCACGAGTGGATTGCGCAGGCTGAAAATGGCCGGTGGCAAGGGGACGTCCTTCACGAGCGGGATATTGGCGGCGCGAAAACCGCGATGCGCCAGGTAGACGCTGGTCGGCGTCTTGGATGTGCGGCTGACCCCGAGCAGCACAATGTCAGCACCCTCGAAATCATCGCCCTGACCGTCATCATGGGCCATCGCATAATTCAGGGCATCGATCCGGCGGTAATAATCGGCATCCAGCGACCGCTGGGCACCCGCCCGGCTCGCGACCTGGCGTCCGAGATAGGCACTGAGCGTGGCCAGCATCGGGTCAAGAATAGCAATCGCAGGAACGCCCAGCTCCACGCAGCGTGTTTCCAGCTCACGCCGCAAATCGGCATTCACCATCGTGTACATGACCACGCCGGGATAGGCAGCGACCTCATCGAGAACCCGATCAAGCTGCTTCGATGATCGCACCAGGGCATAGAGATGTTCCAGCGGACTGGTGCCCTCGAACTGGGCGACCGAGGCCCGCATCACTTCCATCAGGGTCTCGCCCGTGGAATCGGACACCATGTGGATGTGAAAGCAGGTATTGAAGGCTGAGTTCTGGGGGGGCATGAGCCGGTCACCGGTCTAGCGTTTACCATTTGTTAATAAGTTGGTCTGTTTTCCCCAGCCCGGCAATCAGGCCACGGCAGGTGTGAGTAGTACCCGGTCTTACCGCGAGCAACCCACAGCACTATCCACATGCACCCGCTCCGGGGAAAGCCCTGTGGATGACGTTCCAGTCCGGCACCCGTTCCGCGCTCGTTTTCCACTGTCATTCCACATTTTATTCCCGAGGGAAATTATTGAGAAATATCACTGATTTTCTTTTCAACGTGCGCCCGCTGATTGATTGTGTGGAAGGAAAAATTTGACCTTCAGGACCGTGAAAAACGGGTAGAACCGGGATATTCCACGTCATCCACGCCCCCACTACCATCTACAATCCTTTTAATTCTTTTAGAGAGATGAAAGGGACAGATTGATCCTGTGGGAAGAGATGCCTAAGCAGGACCGATGAAAGACACGATCAAGAAACCGCTCCTTCAGGTTCTCGCTGGAGAAACTGTCTCGCCACCGCCCGTCTGGCTGATGCGCCAGGCTGGTCGCTATCTCGCCGAGTATCGTGAGGTTCGCTCCCGGGCGAAGAACTTCATCGATTTCTGTTTCTCTCCGGATCTGGCGGCAGAAGTGACTCTGCAGCCCATTCGTCGTTTTGGCTTCGATGCTTCGATCCTGTTTGCCGACATCCTGCTGGTGCCGATCGCGCTTGGCCGGAAAGTCTGGTTCGTCACGGGTGAAGGCCCCAAGCTGGAACCGTTCGATCCGCTGAATTTCGAGGAACTCCGGCTCGATCAGACCGAGGCCGTGCTGGCACCGATCGGGGAGACGCTCAAACGCGTCGTTCCTCAGCTGCCGGACACGACGACGATGATCGGCTTTGCGGGATCGCCGTGGACCGTAGCGACCTACATGATCGAGGGTGGCGGGTCGAAGGACCGGTTCAAGGCCCGGGTCGCGGCCTGGGAGCATCCGGAAGCCTTTGACGCAATGATGGACCGGATCGCTGATGTCACGGCTGAGTATCTGGTCATGCAGGCCAATTGCGGCGCTGAAGTGCTGAAATTGTTCGACAGCTGGGCGGAAGGTCTGCCCGAGCCGCTGTTTGAACGCGTCATTATCCGGCCGACCAAGCGGATCATCGACGCAGTGCGGGCCAAGGGCATCGATGTGCCGATCATCGGCTTTCCGCGCGGGGCGGGCACGCTCTATCCGCGTTATGCCCGTGAGACGGGTGTGACGGCGATTGCCATTGATACCGCTGTCGATCCGGCCTGGATCCAGTCGGTCCTGCCCGAGGGCATGCCGGTTCAGGGTCATCTCGATCCGGCCGCCTTGAGGGCCGGTGGGGCGGCGCTGGATGGCGAGGTGGATCGCTTGCTGGATAGTTGGGCCGGGCGGCCCCATATCTTCAATCTCGGACACGGGATTACGCCCGATGTGCCGGTGGCCCATGTCGAGCAATTACTGGCGCGCATTCGCGGTCGCGCCTGATCCAGGGAGCGGATAGTGAGCGACGCGCGCAAGAAACTGGCAGTTGTCCTGTTCAATCTGGGTGGTCCTGATGGTCCGGACTCGGTGCGCCCCTTCTTGCGCAACCTGTTTCGTGATCCGGCTATCATCCAGGCCCCGGGTTTGATCCGGGAAGCGTTGGCGCTGTTCATCTCGACGGTTCGGGCCAAGGAGGCGCGAGCCAATTATGCCAAGATGGGTGGCGGATCGCCGCTATTGCCCGAGACCATCCGTCAGGCCAACGCGCTCGCTGATCATCTTGCCCCGCAATGGCCGGATTATGAGATCCGGATCTGGCCGGCCATGCGCTACTGGCATCCGTTCACCCATGATGTGGCCGAGGAAGTGAAGGCCTGGCAGCCGGACGAGACCGTGCTGCTGCCGCTCTATCCGCAACTGTCCACGACGACGACAGGGTCTTCGCTCAAGGCCTGGCGCGATGCGGGCGGTCCCGAAACGCGGGCGATTTGCTGTTATCCGACCGAGGCTGCTTTCCTTGATGCCCATGCGGCCATGATCCGCAAGGCCTGGGAGAAGGCCGGTCGGCCTGAAAACGTGCGGTTGCTGTTCTCGGCGCACGGTCTTCCCAAGAAGATCGTCGATGCCGGTGATCCCTATCAGTGGCAGGTCGAGCAGACAGTTGCGGCTGTGGCGAAGCAATTGCCGGAATTTCCCGATTATCAGATCTGTTACCAAAGCCGCGTCGGTCCCCTCGAATGGATCGGGCCCTCAACCGACAAGGCCATTCATCAGGCGGCCGAGGATGGGAAATCCATTCTTTTGACGCCGATCGCCTTTGTGTCCGAGCATATCGAGACCCTCGTCGAGCTTGATGAGGAATATGCCGAGATCGCCGAGGAACTGGGTATCAAGACCTATGTCCGGGTGCCGGCGCTGGGTCTTGATCGCGTGTTCATCGAGAGCCTGGCCAATGTTGTGGGCAATGCCCTGCGCCGTGAACCGGGCCTGTTTCCCGATGACGGCAAACGGATTTGCCCGGCTGACTGCAAGGGATGTCCGTGCAAGACTGCTGCCTGATCGCTCAGGGATAGACCCATCATGATGCTCGCCGCCTACGACTGGCTCCGCGCCTTCCACATTCTCGCGGTCATCGCCTGGATGGCCGGGCTGCTCTATTTGCCACGGCTCTATGTTTATCATTGTGCCGCAACGCCCGGCGGAGAGCTTGACGAGACCCTGAAACTTCAGGAACAGCGTCTTCTCAAGATCATCATGAACCCGGCCATGATCGTGGTCTGGATCCTGGGACTAGCGCTGATCTGGTCGAACATGGAACGGGCTGGCGGCTGGGCTGTGTTCCAGGGCTGGGCCTGGACGGCCAAATTCGTCCTGGTCATCCTCATGACCGGTCTGCACATGGTTTTCTCGGCCCGGTTCAAGCGCTTCCAGAACGGAACGAATGACTGGTCTGACAAGCGCTATCGCATGCTCAATGAAGTCCCGTTTGTTCTCGCGATCGCCATAGTCCTGATTGCTGTTGTTGCCCTGAAATAGCAGGAACAAATATGTGGGCGCTTGACGATGGGCGACCTGCATGGCAAGGGTTTCGTGACTCCTTTTCGGGATCCTTTCTTTCGTGACGTGAGACGCGTGATTTTCAGCGCGCCCGTCTGCTCCTCAATTCACGGGTACCCTCCGCTTTGACGGCACCCGACTTGCTTGATCGCGTAAGGCCCTTTGGCGGCCACGCTCTTGTGCTTGAGCTGAAGTATCATCATGACTGACGAAACCTCCCTACCTGTACCGGCTCTTCTTGAAGGCCTGGAGCACATGTCGCTCCAGGGACTGAAGGAAAAGAAACCGACCGAGCTTCTCGAATTCGCCGAAGCGCTTGAAATCGAGAATGCATCCTCCCTGCGAAAGCAGGGCATGATGTTCGCGATTCTCAAGGCCCTGGCCGAGCGGGATGTCGAGATTCATGGCGGCGGTGTTCTCGAGGTCTTGCAGGATGGGTTCGGGTTCCTGCGAGCACCGGAATCGAACTACCTGGCCGGACCGGATGACATCTATGTCTCGCCGACCCAGATCCGGAAATTCGGCCTGCGAACCGGTGACACGGTTGAGGGTGAAATCAGGAGCCCGCGGGATGGCGAACGATATTTCGCGCTTCTGAAGGTCTCGACGATCAATTTCCAGGACCCGGAGTCAGCCCGTCACAAGGTCCACTTCGACAATCTTACCCCGCTCTATCCCGAGAGCCGGTTCAACATGGAACTTGCCGATCCCACCGTGAAGGATCGCTCGGGCCGCGTCATCGATATTGTGGCACCGCTCGGCAAGGGCCAGCGTGGCCTGATCGTCGCGCCGCCCCGGACCGGTAAGACCGTCCTCCTGCAGAACATCGCCCACGCCATAGAAAGCAATCATCCGGATTGCTACTTGATGGTGCTGCTGATCGATGAGCGCCCGGAAGAAGTGACGGACATGCAGCGTACGGTGAAGGGCGAGGTGATTGCTTCGACCTTTGACGAACCGGCAACGCGTCATGTCCAAGTTGCCGAAATGGTTATTGAAAAGGCAAAGCGCCTGGTCGAGCACGGGCGCGATGTCGTGATCCTGCTGGACTCGATCACCCGTCTTGGCCGCGCCTACAACACCGTGGTGCCGTCCTCGGGCAAGGTCCTCACCGGTGGTGTCGACGCGAATGCCCTGCAGCGTCCGAAACGCTTCTTCGGTGCTGCCCGGAATATCGAGAATGGCGGCTCGCTGACCATCATTGCGACCGCACTGATCGATACCGGCTCGCGGATGGACGAAGTCATCTTCGAGGAATTCAAGGGTACGGGTAACTCGGAAGTGGTTCTCGACCGCAAGGTTGCCGATAAACGCGTCTTCCCGGCCATCGACATCCTCAAATCCGGAACGCGGAAAGAGGAACTCCTCGTGGATCGCGGCCAGCTCCAGAAAATGTATGTGTTGCGCCGTATCCTCAACCCGATGGGTGCCCAGGATGCGATCGAGTTCCTGCTCGACAAGCTCCGTCAGACCAAGACCAATGACGAGTTCTTCGACTCCATGAACACCTGACCGGGTCGGGCGATCAGGGGACCAGAATGCTGGCCCCTGTCGTCCGCCGGCCTTCCAGCGCTTCATGCGCCTGAACGGCGTCATCGAGGCCGAAGCGCTGATTGACGCTGATCGTCAGGATGCCCCGTGCGACGGCGTCGAAGACATCGGCCGTATTGGCCGCAAGGGCAGCTTCGCTTGCCGTATAATGGGCAAGTGACGGGCGGGTGACATAGAGCGAGCCCTTCTGGGTCAGGATGCCGAGATCGACCCCTGTGACCGGACCGGAGGCATTACCGAAGCTGGCCAGAAGACCCCTCGGCTGCAGGCAATCCAGCGACATCTCAAAAGTATCCTTGCCGACACCGTCATAGACAACGGGCACGCCTTTTCCGTCCGTGATCTCATGGACGCGGGAGACGACATTCTCGCTCGAATAGTTGATCATGTGGGTCGCGCCCATTGCGCGCGCGAGGGCACATTTTTCCTCACTGCCGGCGGTACCGATCACGGTCGCTCCCAGCTCGCGGGCCCATTGGCAAACCAGGAGACCGACTCCACCCGCGGCTGCGTGGAACAGGATCGTGTCGCCGGGTTTGACGGCATAGGTCTCCTTGAGGAGATAGCGCGCGGTCATGCCCTTGAGCATGATGGCGGCCGCTTGGTCAAAGGATACCGCGTCCGGCAGGTGGGCGACGCGTCCCGCGGGGACGATATTGACCTCTGCATAGGCGCCAAGCGGTCCGCCGCCATAGGCGACGCGGTCGCCGGGCTGAAACCCGCTCACCTCAGTGCCGATGGCGTCGACGGTGCCGGAGGCTTCCAATCCGATACCGGCGGGCAGGGGCACGGGGTAAAGCCCCGAACGGTGATAGGTATCGATGAAGTTGATGCCGATGGCGGCATGCCGGATGCGCAGTTCGCCGGGGCCGGGGTCGCGCGTTTCGACGGTCTCCACGTGCATCACGGACGGTCCACCGGTCTGGTGGATTCGGATCGCCTTCGTCATCAAGATCACCTGCGCAGTTGGGTCGAGCTGCCAGTATGATCCGGTTCGTAAGTTGCCGGCTAGGGCGTGCAGGCGGCAATCTGCCCACGCAGGGTCTGCGCACCACCGAGCGCGCGAACCGCGGTATCGACATCATCGATTGAAAGGAGCTCGATACCGGCCGCGCGGGCCTCCAGATAGGGTGTATCAGTCCCGTCTTCACGGCGGAAAAGACCCGCTGACGTCTCCAGCCCGCGGCTGGCGAGCGTCGCGTCCATCTCGGCATCCAGCGGCCCGGTACCAAGCCAGATATAGCTTGTCTCCAGATTGACGCCGACAGACGCCAGTCCGGGCAGGTCATTGGGAACCGAGAGGACGAGGCCGGGATCCAGCGCGTGGATGGCAGCCGCGTCCTCGACGGAGTAGGCGATGATCGCGACGTGATCGCGGGCATTGGTGGTCTGGATGGTCTGGACAATCTCTTCCGGCGCCACGGATTTGAGATCGAGATTGAGGACCAGCCCGGCCGTCTGTGCCAGCGCAATGGCGTCTGAGAGGGTGGGTATGTGGTCCGCGGTGATTTGGCCGTTATTGTCTTCGAGCTGCAAGTCCGAGAGCGCTCTCCAGGGCTGGCCGGTCACGGAGCCGGTGCCGGTCGTTGTCCGGTCGAGCGTGTCGTCATGAAGCAGAAACAGAACGCCATCGCTGGACCGGCGGACATCGATTTCGGCATAGAGGACGCCGATCTCGGAGAGCCGCTGCAGGCTGGAGAGGGCATTTTCCGGATAGCCCGGGGCCGGGCCCCCGCGGTGTGCCGCGAGCATCGAGAAGCCCTCCGCGCGAAAGCAGGTCAGGGCTGCGGCCGGCAGGGCCGGCCGGTCCTCCAGACCCACCGGCTCGGGAGCACAGGACGCGATCAGGACCAGGATAGCTAAGACGGATCGGCGCATGGGGAGGTCCTCGAGTAGGCTGTGGTGGCCCGGTTTCCGGGCTGTTGCAGGGGCTGTCTGTCCAACGGTTATTGAAGGACTGTATCGCGATCATGCGACATTTCGGATAGCTGATTGGCGCGGGTATGGTTTCAATGGCCGGACGATTGAAGAACCGATGATCCGGCGCATCAATGCCGGACGTTGAATAACGGGGAGTACCACCATGGTCGATACACCGAAGCTGCGTCTCTATCACGCACCGAGAACCCGCTCGATCCGGGTTCGCTGGCTGCTGGAGGAGATGGGTCTGCCCTATACGCTCGAAGCGGTGGCCTTTGCCCAGCGGCCGGCGGGGGATGAGGCCTATGCCGACATTCATCCGCTCCGCAAGGTGCCGGCGCTTGATGATGACGGCCGGGTGATGTTCGAGTCCGTCGCGATCATGCAATACATCATGGGTCGTTATGGCCCGACCGACCTCGATGTGAGGCCTGACGAAGCTGACTATCATCTCTATCTGCAATGGCTGCATTTCGGTGAAAGCGGCATGATCATGCCGGTCTCCCTGCTGCTCGCCCACACCATGCTGCTGCCGGAGAAGGCGCGGAATCCGGGCATCGCTAAGTCCGCCAAGTCGGATACCCAGAAAGCCCTGGCCATGCTCGCTGAGCACGGTCTGAAAAACCGCGACTTTCTGGTGGCGAACCGGTTCACCGCTGCCGACATCTCGGTGGTCTACATGCTGTTCCTGCTGAAGTTGATCAAACAGCTGGATGACGCGCCGGACGCGGTGAAGGCTTATTTCGAGCGGATGACCGGACGCCCGAGCTGGGCTGTCGCCAGCTCACTCGACTAGGCTGAAGGGCGACAGGGTCGGGCACCGGGCGGTCCCACTGGGGGTGTCTCGGCTGCCTGCGGAACTTGTTGTCTGGCCTGTAGGGCTGAAACCGGTGGCGTGCGTGTGGTGTCACAAGCTCGGTGTGACGACGCAGCCCTAGCCGCGGACGCGCTGGTCGAGCTGATCGCGGACCTCGGCCCGATAGCGGTCCGATACCGGCAGCTGGGTGCCGTTGGTCAGCTCGACTATCCGGAAGCTTTCTCCGCGCGAGCGCGCCACACTGATGCGTGACGGATTGACCAGGTGCGAGCGGTGGATGCGGACAAAGCCGGCCTCCGACAGGGCGGATTCAAGCTGGGCCATGGTGGTACGGTGGAGCACATCCCGTTCGGCGAGGTGCAGGGCGATGTAATTGCCCTGGGCCGTCGCGCCGAGAATATCGCGGACCGGGATGTATTCGACGCGACCGCTCGACTTGACCGCGAGAGAACCATAATCCGGTGTTCCGAATGTGCTGGGATCGAAGATTGGCCGCATCTGTCGGCCAAGCAGGAAGGTCAGGACGAACAGCACAATGTCCCACAGGAAGGCGCGCATCCCGAAAGCGGCAATGGTGTCCAGCGGAGAGCGGTCCGTACCGATCGAGAAGGTGATGCTGGCATAGGCCAGCACCGCGATCATCGCGATCGTGCCGGCGGTCAACGCCGACACCAGGGTTTCTCTCAGTCCGGAATTCGCGTGCCGGGCGCCGAGCTTGAACACCAGTGGGAAGAGAACGAGCCAGGGGATGAGCCCGCGTCCCCAGGCCAGTAGGATCATGCTGTATGTGACCTGCGGGTTGGCCCGGACTGCGTCGATCCAGGCTGCGGTCGCGAAAACCAGCAGGCATCCGAGCCAGCCCAGCGTCGTCAAGGCCAGGAAGGGCAGGCGCAGGGGAAAGCCTGCAAGGCGAACGTCGCGGATGTCGTCTACGAAAGCCAATGATCGATACCGGGTCTGATCCAGACGTCAATTACTGCCCACCTGACACCCCGTCGACAAGTGACAACGCTCTAACAATTGCGCGAGCAGAGCGCGTTGAGGGTCAGGTGAGCCCCTGTTTCAGGAATTGCAGGGTCAGGGCGTTGGCGACGCCGGCGCTCTGCTCGCCATAATGATCGCCGTCCGGGCGCGCAAAGGCGTGGTCCTCGTCGGGATAGTCCTCGAGCCGGATCATGGCATGCTCGTCGAAGGCGGCATGAATTCTGGCCTGTGCTTCGGCGGGCACGAACTGGTCCTTGCCGGCAATGTGCAGCAGGAGGGGACGGTCAAGGGCATCGGCTTCAGCCAGACGCCCCTCGATGCCAACACCATAATAGCCAACGGTCGCATCGCTATCGGTGCGACAGGCTGTGAGGTAAGCCAGCAGACCACCGAGGCAGTAGCCGATCGCTCCGGCCTTGCCGGTGCAGGCGGGATCCTTGCGGAGGTGGGCGAGGGCGACCGCGATATCGGTCATGCCGGCCTCGACATCGAATTCACCAAATAGTTGGAAGGCACGCTGCAGATCGGCGTCAACATGATCGTCCAGTTCGATTCCCGGCTTGATACGCCAGAAAAGATCCGGGCACAGGGCCACAAAACCCGCTTCGGCAAGGCCGTCGCAGATGTCACGCATGTTGTGGTTCACACCGAAGATTTCCTGCAGGACGAGGACGCCCGGGCCTGTGCCGGATGCGGGGACGGCGCGATAAGCGGAAAATTCTCCATCACGTCCGGTGATCGGGATATATTGACCGTTCATGGGGGGCTCCTGTTGAGTGCTCCTTCAACCCGTACACGGGAGGCCGGAATGAAGGTCAAGATCGATATTGATTGCACGCCGGATGAAGCAAGAAGCTTTCTCGGCTTGCCGGATGTCTCACGCATCAATGAGGCGATGGTCGATGAAGTGGTTCGTCGCACCGAGGCTAATCTGGAATCCATGGAGCCGGAAGCCTTGATGCGTCAATGGTCCTCCATTGGTGGCCAAATGACCAATCAATTCATGGAGATGATGCGTCAGGCTGGGACCACCCCGGGATCGGGGAAGGGCAGTTAGTCATTTGAATACAACTGTTTACGCGCTCGCCACGCCGGCGGGCCGGTCCGGTGTAGCCGTGATACGCCTGTCGGGCAGCGGGGCCGGCGGAATGCTTGATGCGATCGCCGGCCTGCCGCGTCCAGAGCCGCGACAGGCGGCGCTACGGGTGCTGTGGGACTCGCGTGGGCGCGTGCTGGACCGTGGGCTGGTTCTCTGGTTTCCGGGACCGGCGAGTTTTACCGGCGAGGATTGCGTCGAGTTTCACCTGCACGGCGGACCCGCCGTGATCGAGGCGATGCTGGCGGCGATCGACGAGGCCGGTGGGCATCCGGCAGAGGCGGGCGAGTTCACCCGCCGGGCGTTCGAGAACGAGAAAATTGACCTGACTGAAGCTGAGGGCCTCGCCGATCTGATTGAAGCCGAGACCGAAGGCCAGAGGGCCCAGGCGCTGGCCCAGATGTCGGGCTCCTTGCGGCGCCTCTATGAGGGATGGCGTGAGCGCCTGATCACCGCCATGGCGTCCATCGAAGGTGAGATTGATTTCCCCGACGAGGACGATGTTCCCGACGCGCTGTCTCATACGGCCCATGAGCCCTTGAGTGCGTTGATCGCCTCCATGCTCGCACATCTGGATGACGGTCGTCGTGGCGAACGGATCCGGACCGGTTTCTCGATCGCGCTGATCGGGGCGCCGAATGCGGGCAAATCGAGCTTGCTGAACCGTTTGGCGCGGCGTGATGCAGCGATTGTCACGGATATTCCGGGAACGACGCGCGATATCGTCGAGGTTCAGCTGACCCTGGCTGGCTTCCCGGTCGTGATTTCGGATACCGCCGGTTTGCGTGAAGCGGTCGATGCGATCGAAGCGGAGGGGGTTCGGCGCGCGCTGGATCGGGCCGAGCATGCGGATCTCCGGATCGGGGTCGCCGATGCCCGGTCGCAAGAGGAGTTGCAGGACCTCAAAGGGCGTCTGATGGAAGGTGACTTGCTGGTGCTCAACAAGCAGGATCTTGCGCCTGGTTCAGGCAGCGAGGGCGCCTATCGCCTGAGTGCGAAATCCGGCGAGGGCGTTGCAGCACTTGAGGGCCGCATTGAATCGATCGTTCGTGATCGGCTTTCTGCCCGTGAGATGCCGGCCCTGAGTCGGGTCCGCCACCGGCGCTCGGTCGAGGCTGCGCTTGAAGCGCTGGCACGCTGTCGGGACAATCTGGCCTTGGCGCCCGAACTGGCGGGCGAGGACGCGCGTCTCGCTGTGAGAGCCCTCGAGAGTCTCACCGGTCGGGTCGACGTCGAAGACGTGTTGGACCGTGTGTTTTCGCAATTTTGTATCGGCAAATAGGGTCGGGTTAAGCCTCACTTGTGTTTCACGTGAAACATCCCCGCTTGATCTCGACTCGGCCCGGTGAAGGCCCTATGTAAGCCAACCTCTTTTCGAGCTCGGACCGGACGGACGAAACCCATGCAGACTTGGGATGTGATTGTCATTGGTGGCGGCCATGCCGGCTGCGATGCCGCGGCGGCTTCCGCTCGGCTGGGCGCACGCACGCTGCTGATGACCCACAAGCTGGAGACCATCGGCGAGATGTCTTGCAATCCCGCCATTGGTGGTCTGGGCAAGGGCCATCTTGTTCGTGAGATTGATGCGCTGGACGGTGTGATGGGCCGGGTCGCGGATTCGTCCGGAATCCAGTTTCGACTCTTGAACCGCTCAAAGGGCCCGGCAGTCCGTGGACCGCGGACACAGTCGGATCGCGCGCTCTACAGGGCCGGGATGCAGGCTGAACTGGCGGCGACCGATAACCTCGAAATCCTGGCGGCAGCGGTCGAGGATCTGATGTTCGACGGTGAGCGTTGCGTCGGGGCTGTTGATGCCTCCGGACAGGCTTACCATGCCAAGGCTGTCGTCCTCACGACCGGGACTTTTCTGCGGGGCCTCATCCATCGCGGCAGCGAGCGTATACCCGCCGGACGGGCCGGCGAGGCGCCGTCCATCGGCTTGTCTGATACGCTCTACGGTCTCGATCTCCGCATGGGCAGGCTCAAAACCGGGACGCCGGCGCGGCTGCGCAAGTCGTCAATCGATTGGGAGTCCCTGGAACAGCAGGCTGCCGATGACGAGCCGGTGCCGTTTTCCTTCCTGACCGATCGGATCACGGTCCCGCAGATTACCTGTGCGATCACCCGGACGACTGACGCGACCCATCAGATCATCGCCGATAATCTCGGCCAGTCTGCGGTCTATTCCGGCGCCATTGCGGGTCGGGGCCCGCGCTATTGTCCGTCGATCGAGGACAAGGTGGTCCGTTTCGCCGACCGGTCTCAGCATCAGGTCTTCCTGGAGCCGGAGGGGTTGGAGGACGATACCGTTTATCCAAATGGTATCTCGACCTCGCTTCCCGACGATGTGCAGCAGCGCTTCCTGGAAACGATCCCGGGCCTCGAACAGGTCGAGGTGAAGCGCTACGGCTACGCGATCGAGTATGACTATGTTGACCCGCGAGAGCTCGACGCGACCCTGCAGATGCGCAAGCGCGCGGGACTCTGGCTGGCTGGACAGATCAATGGCACGACGGGTTATGAAGAGGCGGCGGCCCAGGGCCTGATGGCCGGTGCCAATGCCGCACTGGCCGCGACCGGCCGGGCGCCCTTCGTTCTCAGCCGATCCGAGGCTTATATTGGCGTGATGATCGACGACCTGATCACGCGGGGTGTGAGTGAGCCCTATCGCATGTTCACATCACGGGCCGAGTATCGTCTGTCACTCCGGGCCGACAATGCTGACCAGCGCCTGACCCCGACCGGTGTTTCGCTTGGCCTCGTCGGAAAGACGCGAGCGGACCGGTTTGATGGTAAATTGTCTGAGCTTGCCGCGACGCGGTCATTGGCCAAGAGCCTGTCGTTGACCCCGAATGAGGCCCGGTCAAAGGGCCTATCGGTGAATGCTGACGGAAAGCGTCGGGATGTCTCGGAACTGCTGGCCTATCCCGGTGTGGACTGGTCTCGGGTGAGCGAGATTTGGCCAGAACTGGCCCAGGTCAGCGCCAGCGTGGCTGAGCAGATCGAGATCGATGCGCTCTACGCCGGCTATATTGATCGACAGCAAGCGGACATTCTCGCCTTCCGTCGCGACGAGTCGGTTCGCCTGCCGCGGGATCTTGATTATGGCCGGATCGGCGGTCTGTCGAATGAGGCTCGGGAAAAGCTTGAACTCGCCCGTCCCGAAACGCTGGGACAGGCCTCCCGTATTGAAGGCGTGACGCCGGGCGCCCTCACGGCTGTTTTGGCGCACGTGAAACGGCGTGCGCAGGAGGCCAGCTAGATGGACCGGGACGCGTTTGGCCGGGAAACCGGTGTTTCACGTGAAACACTCGATGGCTTTGAGCAATGGCGGGCCCTGCTGGTCGAAACGAATGCCCACACTAATCTGGTCGGGCGCTCGACGCTTGACCAATTCTGGGCGCGTCATGCGATGGATAGCTACCAGCTTCTCGAGCACATCCCGCCAAGCGTGATGAAGGTCGCGGATCTGGGAGCCGGTGCCGGCTTTCCCGGCATAGCGCTCGCCCTGGGCTTTCGCGATCGCGGCCAGGCGGCTCACGTCACCATGGTCGACTCCGTTGGCAAGAAAGTCGCCTTTCTTCGCAAAACCATTGGTGCGTTGGGCCTGGATGCGGACGCGCGATCCGTGCGAGTCGAAACCCTGGACCCTGCCGAAGGGTTCGATCTCATCACCGCGCGGGCGTTTGCCCCTTTGAATAAATTATTGGGCTATGTCGCGCCCTTGTTGAAAAACAACGCTCAAGGCCTTTTCTTCAAAGGGCAAAACTACCGTGATGAATTGACCGAGGCGGCTAAACACTGGACATTCGATCACGAAGTCATACCCAGTCGTACCAGTGACGGTGTGATCCTGCGCATTCATGAGGTGGAACGTGTCAAATGACGTCCAGCGCGCCAAGGCGCCCCGTGTTATTGCTGTTGCCAATCAAAAGGGCGGCGTCGGAAAGACCACGACGGCCATCAATCTCGGGACAGCCCTCGCTGCGATCAAGCAGCGGGTCGCCATCATCGATCTCGACCCGCAGGGCAATGCCTCGACCGGGCTCGGCGTTCCGCCAAACATGCGCACCCTGACATCCTATGACGTCTTGGTAGGCGGGGACTCGCTCAAATCCGCTCTGGTGCCAACGGTGGTGCCGGGTCTCAGCATCGTCCCCTCCGATGTCATGTTGTCAGGAGCAGAGCTGGAACTGGCCGATGATCAGCGCCGCTCCTACCGCCTCAAGCGTGCCATCGATCAAAGCCTTGATGCGCTCGGACCGGATGCTGCGGCGCTCGACTATATCCTGATTGACTGCCCACCCTCTCTGAACGTGTTGACCGTCAATTCTCTGACCGCGGCCGACGCCATCCTGGTGCCGCTGCAGTGCGAGTTCTTCGCCCTTGAGGGACTGTCACAGCTGCTCAAGACGGTGGAGCGGGTGCGAGGCCATCTGAACTCCCGATTGGACATACAGGGCGTCGTTCTGACCATGTATGACAGCCGCAACAACCTGTCGGCGGAAGTGGCGGCAGATGTCAGGGAGCATTTCGGCGACAAGGTCTACAAGACCGTCATCCCGCGCAATGTGCGGGTCTCCGAAGCGCCATCTGTGGGCAAGCCTGTCCTGCTCTATGACCTGCACTGCAGCGGGTCCCAGGCCTATATCAGCCTGGCCAAGGAAATCGTTCAGCAGGAACGCAAGCGTCGACGTGAAGAACAGGGTGAAGTGGCATGAGCGCCAGCGACAAGAACAAGCGACTGGGTCGAGGTTTGTCGGCCTTGCTCGGCGAGACCGATACCGAAGGCTATAGCGCTCCGGAAGCGCCGACCGAGCGTGCCAAACCGTCGCGTGATGGTGTGCGGATGATCCCGATCGAGTTGATCGCGCCCAATCCAGAACAGCCACGCAAGTCGATCTCCGAGCCAGAACTCAATGCTCTCGCTGAATCGATCTCGGACAAGGGGATTGTCCAGCCGATCCTGGTTCGGCCGGTTGATGACGGCGAGCGCTTCCAGATTGTCGCCGGCGAGCGCCGCTGGCGCGCGGCTCAGCGGGCCCGCCTGCATGAAGTGCCGGCGCTTGTACGCGAGCTCACCGACCGAGAGACACTGGAAATCGGTATCGTCGAGAACGTCCAGCGCGCGGATCTGAACCCGGTCGAAGAGGCGCAGGCCTATCGTCAGCTGATCGATCGCTTCGGTCATACCCAGGAAGACGTCGCCCACGCGGTCTCCAAGAGCCGTAGTCATGTCGCCAACATGATGCGCCTCCTGTCACTTCCTGACTCCGTGCTCAACTTGTTGGCAGACGGGCAGATTTCAGCCGGGCATGCGCGAGCGATCGCCAACGCTCCCGATCCGGCGGCGTTGGCCGACCTGATCATTGCAAAGGGTTTGTCGGTCCGGGATGCCGAAAAGCTGGCCCGGGAAGCGCACAATCCCGCTGCACCCGAGACCAAGGCGGCTCCTCGAAGCCATGATTCCAAGGACGCGGACACACGCTCGCTTGAAGCGGATATCACCGCCCGTCTGGGTCTGGCTGTCGATATTCGCCATGGCGCCAAGGGCGGTGAGCTGCGGGTCCAGTACAAGACCCTCGAGCAACTCGATGATGTCTGCCGTCGCTTGAGTGCTGACGTGAGCCGCGGGTAGGCGCCTAACGCCCCATCTGTGCAGCACCGCGCGCCAAGCGCAGGAGCAGATCGCCGACCAGGGCCTCTGCCGGAGCCCCGGAGCGCTTGACGGCGCGTTCCGCATCAAAGGCGAGTTGGCGCGCGTGATCCAGCCGCCGACCCCGCCACATTGAAAGCTGTCGCTTGAAGGCGTCGGCCTGGGGTCCAAAGCGTGGCGCGCCGCTTCTTGCCATCGCGGTCTCATTTCCGCCAGCAGCATGGACGGCACCGAGCTGATCGAGCCGGCGTTGCAGGGCGCGCAGAATTCCGACCGCCGAGCCACCGGCACTGATCGAGCGATGGTAGGCACTGTCGGCCTTCGTCATCAGTCCGAGCAAAGCCGGTGCCAGTACGGCGTCAAGTTGGGCCTCACCCTGGTCAGCCGCGATCGCTTCGATGTCTGAGCGCGTGACCGTGTCCTCGCCCTCCAAGCGTTGTGAGCGGAGCCCCTTGTAGAGGATGAGCTTTTCAATCTCGCCACGGGCCAGCGCACGGTCGCCTTCCAGCCGGGGCAGCCATGCATCACGCGCATCGCGATCAAGAATGAGCCCTTCAACCTTGAGCATATCTTCACAGAGCGATTCGAGTGAATGAGCACTATCAGCATAACATGCTATTGCTATTGCACTTTTTGCCGGTTCAAAGGTTTTTCGGAGCTTCCCTCGCGGCGTTAGATCTCCTGATTCGACCAGCAGCACCGCTTCCGCCGCGAGAGAGCCGCTCTCGAGGTCCTTGATCAGGTCGATAATCGGTCCGCTCCCGGTTTCACCCGTGAGCCGGACCCGGACCAGGCGTTTGCCGCCGGTGAGCGACATGGCCGCCATCGCATCGGCCAGGCCGGCCGGATCGGATTTGAGATCTTCTTCTGTCAGCTGGGTGAGCGCGAAGGGATCGTCAGGATCTTCGAGGATGGCGCGGACGAGCGTCTGGGCCCGTTCATGGGTGAGGCCACGATCCGGTCCGTAGATCAGGTAGGCGCGGATTGACGGGTCGGGTTTGCTGACCCGGGCATCGGCATCCCGCGCGGTGGCCTTCACTGCGTGTTGGCGTCCTGCAACGCCCGCACGAGCTGACTGGCGATTCGTTCCGCAGCCAGCTGAGCGGCCCGCTCCGTCGCGTCGCGTTCGGCCGAAACCGAGGCATAGACCGAGAGCGGGACATTGTAGGAGGCTTCCGAGCGGACTGTTCCGGATACGACCGGATCGACATCCCCGTCGCGGAAGAGGCCATAATCAACAGTCAGGCCGATCGCATAGCGGGAGATCGCGGCGTCAGCGCCAACGCCGAGCGGTGAGCGGGTTGTGTCACTCTCGGTGCGCAAGATGTAGGGACCCGAGGCGTGGCGCGCTCCCATCCGGTCGAGCAGCGCTTCCTGGAGATGGAAGTCGACCTGTTCCCGGCCGGTCTCCACTCGGATATCGGACAGCGCCGCGCTGACGCCGGATTCGCCATACATCGGCGAGAAACCACAGCCTGACAGGGCGACACCTGCCGACGCGGCGATCATGATCAAGAGGGCGCGGCGGCTGGAACCCATGGTTTCTATCCTGCGACGATATTCACGATACGATCAGGTACCACGATAACCTTGCGGACAGTAAGCCCTTCCAGCGCGCGCTGGACGGTTTCGTCCGCCATTGCCATTGCTTCAACGACATCCTGGGCGGCGCCCTTGGGAGCCTCGATCTCAGTCCGCCGCTTGCCATTGACCTGAACGGGCAGGACGACGCTGTCGGCGACAAGAAGCGCGGCGTTTGCCTCGGGCCAGGCCGCATCAATGACCAGACCGTCTCCGCCGAGCAGGGCCCAGCATTCTTCGGCCAGGTGCGGGACGAAAGGCGCGATGATCCGGACCAGGATCCCCAGCGCCTCTGCCTTGGCCGCGATCCCGCCGGCGTCTGCCGGTTCGAACTTGCGCAGCACATTGACCAGGTCATGGACCTGCGCCACTGCGGAATTGAAGCGGAAGCCCTCGATCGACTCGGTGACCGACTGCAAGGCCTTGTGGGCGGCGCGGCGGATGTCGAGTGCCTCGCCGGTGGCGTCTTCAGCGACGGTCAGCGGTCCCGGTGCACCTTCCGGAAGGGAGTTTATCGTGCTCCACAGGCGCTGGATAAACCGCCAGACACCCTCAACACCACTATCGGTGTATTCGACGTCGCGTTCCGGCGGCGAATCCGAGAGGACAAACCAGCGGACGGCATCAGCGCCATAGCTTTCGATAAAGGCGTCCAGATCGACCACATTCTTCTTCGACTTGGACATTTTCTCGATCGAGCCCACCGTCACCGGCTTGCCCGTGGCAATCTCGACCATCCCGTTCTCGCCTTGGTCGACCTCCTCTGGAGACAGCCATTTGCCTTCGGCGGACTTGTAGGTCTCGTGGGTCACCATGCCCTGGGTGAACAGGCCGGCGAAAGGCTCACCGGACGACATGTTCATCAGGCCGGCATCATTCAGGGCCCGCGTGAAGAAGCGGGCATAAAGAAGGTGCAGGATGGCGTGCTCGATACCGCCGACATACTGGTCGACCGGCATCCAGTGCTCGGCGTCGCTGGCCAGGAAGGGTGTGTCCTCTGCCCAAGGCGAGGTGAAGCGCAGGAAATACCAGGACGAGCAGACGAAGGTGTCCAGCGTATCGGTTTCGCGCCGTGCCGGCTTGCCACAGGACGGGCAGTCCGTGTTCTTCCAGGTCGGATGACGCTCGAGCGGATTGCTCGGATGATCGAAGGTGACATCGTCGGGCAACTTGACCGGAAGCTGGTCCTGCGGGACCGGCACCACACCGCAATCACCGCAGTGAACCACCGGAATCGGGCAACCCCAATAGCGCTGGCGAGAGACCAGCCAGTCGCGCAGGCGATAGCTGGTTGCACCCTTGCCCAGCTTCAGGCTCTCGAGCTCGGCGATGGCGCGCTCGATGGCGTCCGTTGTCGAGAGACCGTCCAGGAAGCGTGAATTATAGATCGTACCCGGGCCGGTATAGGCCTCGTCTGTGATCACATGGCTCGCGGCATCGGCGTTCGGCGGCAGGACCACCGGATTGACAGGCAGGCCGTATTTGCGGGCGAAGTCGAGATCGCGCTGATCGCCGGCTGGCGACCCGAAAATGGCGCCAGTGCCGTAGCCGGAGAGTACGAAATTGGCCGACCAGACCGGCAATTCCCAAGTTTCATCAAAGGGGTGGCGTACCGTGATGCCGAGGTCGACGCCCCGCTTCGGCGCCTTCTCGATTTCTTCCGCGGTCGTGCCCATGCGCGCGCATTCGCGCATGAAACGGTCGATCTCCGGATCATCAGCGGCGAGCGCTTTGACTATCGGATGATCCGGCGCGAGCGCCAGGAAACTGGCGCCGAAGAGCGTGTCCGGGCGCGTTGTGAAAACGTCGATCGTCGCGCCGAACTCGGCAGACAGATCCGCGTCGGTCAGCGGAAAGCTGACTTCTGCACCGCGTGACCGGCCAATCCAGTTGGATTGCATGGTCCGGACCTTGTCCGGCCAGCGATCCAGTTCGTCGAGGGCGTCGGTGAGCTCGTCTGCATAATCGGTGATCTTGAAAAACCACTGGTCCAGCTCACGCTGGACGACGAGCGCGCCAGAGCGCCAGCCCCGACCGTCGATGACTTGTTCATTGGCCAGAACGGTCTGGTCCACCGGGTCCCAATTGACCTTGGCGGTCTTGCGATAGACCAGGCCCTGCTCCATCAACTTGATGAAGATCGCCTGCTGATGGCGGTAATAGGCGGGATCGCAGGTTGCGAACTCGCGGCTCCAGTCGAGCGCCAGCCCCAGACGCTGCAGCTGGCCCCGCATGGCGTCAATATTGTCGTAGGTCCAAGCGCCGGGATGCACGCCGCGATCTCGGGCGGCATTCTCGGCCGGAAGACCGAAGGCATCCCAGCCCATCGGGTGAAGCACGTCGAAGCCGCGCGCGCGCTTGTAGCGCGCCACGACGTCACCCATCGTGTAATTCCGGGAGTGGCCGACATGAATCCGACCCGACGGGTAGGGAAACATCTCGAGCACATAGTATTTCGGCTTGCCGCCCGATGCGATCGGCCCTTGGGCCTTGAATGCATCACAGGCATCCCAGGCCGACTGCCACTTGGGTTCGGCCTCGCGAGGATTGTATCGTGTCATGTCTGGCCCGCGGCCGCGCCGCGCCCCCGGTAATCGATCAGGCTTGGCAGCCGGACTAGTTTTCCAGCTGTGAAATGCGCAGTTGCCGCGCGCGGGTCAGGATCGCGTTTTCAATGTCGTAGGCGGTTTGAGCGCCCGTTTCGGCATCGATCCACTCGCCCGTCTCACTGCGGACCTGACGGAAGGCACTGACAGCCAGCGCATCGGCACGCAGACGCGTATCGAGGATGTAAACCGTCAGTTTGAAGCGCTCGTTCGCCATTTGCGGATTGGCGTACCAGTCGGTGACGATCACGCCACCAAACGGGTCGACTTCCGCCAGCGGCATGAAGCTGATCGTGTCGAGGCTCGCTCGCCACAGGAAGCCGTTCACCCCGATGCCTTCGGCCTCAACCGGACGGTTGTTGGCCAGCGGATTCGGCAGCGAGGGCAGGCGGAATCCGGAAGACTCCGACGATGAGTCCGCAGTGTCGGCGTTGCGCGATGCGCAAGCCGGCAGGGCGAGGATGGCGGCAGAAAGGATCAATCCAAGAATCCGACGGTCCGACATGTGCCGTGACTCCTTCGAAACAAACGGCGAAAACGCGCGATAAACTGAAAGACGCAAACGCGCTTCAGATTTTGAAGGCTTTGTATAACACGCGAAATCGCGCGCGCCAGCGGCGAAAGGCACCCAGTCAGGCGTGACAAACCTGCAACATATTTTGGTGAACACGCATTCAACACTTTCCGGACGCTTGACCGGACGCGCGCGCTAACCTCCTGTAAGGCGCGACGTCCGGGGGGACGGGGCCGATCGGCGGGACCGCGAGCGATGAAACGGACTTCAAGCGCGATACTTTTCGCTGCTCTGTCCGGGACACTTGCGGCCCCGCCGGCATTCCCGCAGGACCCCGCTTTCCCGCAGAATCCGGCGCCGCAATCCCGCGATCCTTTCGAACTTGAATCCGTCCATAGCCTGACCTGGCGTGGGGATGCCGGCCTTGTCTTGTTGGGCGGTGATACGCCAGACGACAGCATCGAGATGCTGGCTGATCTCGAGTTGGGCCTGGACTTCGAAAGCTTCACCGATCTCGGCCGCCGCTGGGGCTTGGTCCTGACCGGCCATGCCGAGCGTGACCTGCCCGGCGCGGCGCATGGTGGCCGTGTCGGGAGTTGTCCGGCGGCAATTGGCGATTGCGCACGGGTCGGGACCGTCGCGGCGCCTCAAACCCCCATCGCGTCTGACAGCGGCCTGTTCAGCGACGGCGCTTTCGGTGGCGATCGCTCCCGAGCGGCGATCTCCGAAGCCTATCTCTTCACCGATACTGGCTGGGGCGAAGTACGTTTGGGCTATGGCGCCGGCGCGGCCCGACTCGATCCGGTGGGCGGACCTGCAACCGCTCGCCTGGTGCGCGCCGATGGCGGGCATCTGCGCGCCAGTTCCGTTACAGCGGTTCGAACCGAAGCGCCCCATTCCGGGCAGGACCCAAAATTCGTGTTTCGATCGGTCGCTCTGGGTCAGGAAACAACCGTGGGCACGGTCAGGGCGGCGGTCTCGTTCACGCCCGAAGTCAGCCAATGCGGCGTCGACTACTGCCCGCGCGGCACAGGGCCGGGCGGGCAGGTTGGCGCGATCAATCGTGACGTCGCCGAACTGGCCCTGACCTACCAAGTCCGTCGCGGCGAGCATGAATGGGCAGCGAGCCTGTCGGCCAGCCAGGCTGGGCGGGTGGAGGGCGGGCCGGGCTTTGAGCCTGTCTCGGGTGTCGATGCGGGCCTGTCCTGGCGCTGGCAGGACTGGCGTGCCGGGGGCCGCTGGCGCCGAAGCAATAATGCGGTTTCAGGATCTGGTGATTACGAGGCCTGGGCCAGCTCCATCGGATGGGAGAGCGGCGACTGGCTGACGACGCTGGAGTTTGCCGCGTCCAGCGATGACTTTGTCCACAGCGACAGCGAAATCTGGCAAATTGCCAGCTCGCGTCTCGTCGGTGATCACGGGCTCGTGGCCTTCGGACTCCAGGCCGCCGAGACCAGCTTTCCGGAGAGCTCCGGTCCGGGCCGTGTCCAGCGGGAGGTGGACGCATTCACCGCCTTTCTTGAGCTCGGCTGGCGATACTGACAATTCCGCAACAGGCCTCAGACTTCTTTCACCCCGGCCGTAGATTCTATTTGGGCTGGCAGGCTTGGCTGCGCTACAACGGTTGGGCGTGAGGGAGAAGTACAATGAGTGGGCGGGGAAATCCGTTTGAAATCATTGGAACAAAATCGACCATGGCAGCTGCTGCCCTGGCGGTTTTCCTGTGCGCACCGGCCGCAATGGCCCAGGATGTGACCGCTGAAGCCGAGGCGGTTGCGCCTTGGTACGAGGCTTTCACCCTGTCCATGGCCGAATCCCCGACGCCGGAACTCGACGAAATCACGACGTTCGATCTTGAACTGGGCGAGCGCTGGGGCGTCTCTCTGGGCATTCAGGACCGTAGCGACTCGCGTCTCAACGACGACCTGAGCGCCGGAGCCTTCGTGACCTTTGGTGACCGTATTCGCCTCGGCGGCCAGGTTCGTTTTGCGTCGCCGGATGAAAGCTTCTTTGTCCGCAACAGCGAAGACGAAGCCCGTCAGCCGGAAATCAAGTTTGAGTCGGCCCTGCGGTTCTGATCGCGCCGACTTCCAGCGCACCGACCACAGCTACTCCTGAGATTTGCAAGCTTTCCAGACGCCTGATCGTGCGCGGATTGACGCCGCCGAGCGCGTAGATCGGCATGTCGCTGTGCTGCGCCCAGGCGGCAAGGGCCAACGGTCCCATTGGCCGCCCGGCACTCGGGCTGGCGCTCGGAAAAACCGTCGATACGAGCGTGGCATCGATCCCGGCGAGGCGGGCCCGGGCCAGAGCCTTCACAGAGTGGGCCGACGCGGTGAAGATCAGCGTGCTGCCTCGTGCCCGCATCCGTCCGGCCTGTGCGATATGCTGCTCCGGCCAGTGTATCCCGTGAGCCCCGCTCCGGCGGGCAAGGTCTGGATCGGAAGAGACCAATATCGTGACGCCTTTCCTGTTGGCCAGGGTCACAGCGCGGCGAGCCGTCTCCAGCCGGTCGGCAGCACCGAAATGCCGGTAGATGACACCCGAACCCGGTGCGAGGTTGGCGATCAGGGCGACCGGATCAGGCTGCCTGAGCGGATCCGTCAGGGCCAGCAGCGGGGGCAGGACGTGCGGCCGATCACCCGTCAGACGGGCGGCCGCGCTTGCCATGCGCGCTGCTGCATCGTAGGCCGACTTCATGATCAATCCCTCCGATATTGCCGCCCGCCGCGAGGCCCTGCTCGCTGAAATCACAACGCTTGCTTCCGATATCGGTCGCAGCCCGCAGTCCATCAAACTGGTCGCTGTCTCCAAACGCCAGCCCGAAGAGCGGTTGGCCGAGGCTTTGGCAGCCGGCCAGCGGGTGTTTGGCGAAAACCGGGTCCAGGAGGCCCAGGCCCACTGGGCCGACCGTCGCGAAAGCTACCCGGATCTGGAACTGCGCCTGATTGGCCCGCTGCAGTCCAACAAGGCGGCCGAGGCGGTGGCCCTGTTTGACGTGATCGAAACGCTCGATCGCGAAAAGCTGGCGGGCGCGCTGCGCAAAGAAATGGACCGGCAGGGACGGGCACCGGGTCTCTATGTCCAGGTCAATACAGGCGAAGAGGTCCAGAAGGCCGGGATCGCGCCGGCCGAGCTGGCGGATTTCCTAGCTCGCATGCGCGGCCATTACGGTTTCTCGGTCAGCGGCCTGATGTGTATTCCGCCCGTCGAGGAGCCGGCAGGCCTGCATTTTGCCCTGCTCGCCAAACTGGCGGCACAAAACAATATTGCCGAGCTGTCGATGGGGATGAGCGCCGACTATCCGGTAGCGATCGGACTGGGTGCGACTTCGATCCGCGTCGGAACAGGCTTTTTCGGCTCGCGTCCGGACTAGCTGATCCGCAGGCCGTCGCCCGGTCTGGCGGCGGCCAGAAGGGTCCGGACATGCTCCGGAGCCAGAGCCACACAGCCCTCGGTCGGCTCATAGTCACCCCGTTTGCAATGCAGGAAGATCGCCGACCCGGACCCGGCAATCGGCGGGTCATCATTGTGGCCTAGCACGAGGATGATGTCGTAGAGGCCGTCTTCGCGCCACAAGGCCTCATGAGATGCCGGGTAGGGCAGCCGGACGGGCCGGTTATAAGCCGGGTCTCCGGGTGCATCACACCAGCCGTCATCCTCGCGGATGGCCCGGCAGGGCAGGACGGTCACCGGCCGCGCGATCCGGTCGGCCCGATACAGAACCCGACGCAGGCGATAGCATCCGAGCGGGGTCGCACCGTCGCCCTCACGCTTGTCTGACGCCTTTGTGACTCCGGCACGGCCGAGGGCTGCGGGTACGGTGTCTGCCTCAAGGGCAAGGCTTCCGTTCTGGCTGACCTGCCATTCCATGTCGCGAGCCTTTCAAGGAATGCGGTGGTCGGCGAGGGACGTCCGGCACGTGACCGTATCGGCATCCGCTTCGCCTCCCCCACCACGGAGGTTTGTCCGGGCAGCCGGACCTGTCGTTAACCAAGCAAATTCGGGACCAGATCACCACCCAGTAACGGCTGGGAAAAACTGACCAGACCAGCAAAACCTGCCGGGCAAATTCTGCCACGCGGCAGGAATTGCCTTGTGCAACGAAATGGGCATGATCAACGCATGAACGCGCAAAAAACCATCCTGATCGTCGATGATGACGAAGACCTCCGTGAAGCCCTTGTCGAGCAGTTTGCCCTGCACGAGGAATTCCGCACCCTGTCCGCCGAGACCGCCGGCGGCGGCATGGCCACAGCCCGAAGTGAGCGTGCCGATCTCATCCTTCTCGATGTTGAATTGCCCGACATGGACGGGCGCGACGCGTGCCGCCTGATGCGCAAGAACGGCATTACGGCTCCGATCGTCATGCTCACGGGCCAGGACACCGATGCCGACCAGATCCTTGGTCTGGAGTCCGGTGCAAATGACTATGTCACCAAGCCGTTCAAGTTCTCCGTCCTGCTGGCCCGGGTCCGGGCCCATCTTCGCAGCCATGAGCAGAGCGAGGATGCTGTTTTCCAGGTCGGTCCCTATGAGTTTCGTCCGTCGATGAAGGTGCTGCTGACCACGGATGAAAAGAAGATCCGGTTGACCGAGAAAGAGACGAATATTCTCAAATATCTCTATCGGGCCGGCGGCAAGCCGGTGCCGCGGGACGAACTCCTGCACGAGGTCTGGGGGTATAATCCGGCGGTCACGACCCACACGCTGGAGACTCACATCTACCGGCTGCGCCAGAAAATCGAGCCGGAACCAGCGCACGCGCGCTTGCTCGTCACCGAGAGCGGTGGCTACCGGCTCCAGAACTGACGCTGCCCTCGGGTCGGTCGGCGTTAGCTGCCGAGCGTGAGGACAACCGGCGCGTGGTCTGATGGCTTCTCGCGGCTGCGCTCGTCTTCCCATATCCTGAAGGCGTCGCGGCCACCGGCGAGCGCCCGATCGCGTGCCGCGGGGGCGGCCCAGATATGGTCCAGCCGTCGACCGCGATTGGCGGCGCGCCAGTCTTTCGCCCGGTAGCTCCACCAGGTGTAGATTTTCTCGTCCATCGGGATCAGCTCGCGGGCCACGTCGGAGAACTGTCCCGCCTGGCGGATCCGCTCCAGGGCTTCGACTTCGACCGGTGTGTGCGACACCACTTTGAGCAATTGCTTGTGTGACCAGACATCATGCTCATAGGGCGCGATGTTGAAATCACCAACCAGAACGAGGGGGGCGTTCTCGGCGGCCCGCTCGGCGAAATAGCGTTCGATCCGGGCGAGAAACTCCAGCTTGTGGGCAAAGCGCGGATTGATCGCCGGATCCGGCTCGTCACCGCCGGCGGGAATGTAGAAATTGTGCAGCTCGATGCCTTCGACGCCAACGCGCTGGTGGCGGGCCTCCCCGCGCGGGCACAAATCACAATCGCCGAGGTCCTCGAGCGGGTATTTCGAAGCAATCGCCACGCCATGCATGCCCTTCTGGCCCCGGACGTGGAAGTGCCGGAATCCCATTTCGCGGAAGGCGTCTTCCGGGAACTGCTCGCTCAGACACTTGATCTCCTGCAGGCAGAGCACGTCCGGATCGGCCTCGCGGACCCAGTCTGCGACAAGGGGTATCGCGCGCAAGCGCACGGAATTGATGTTCCAGCTGGCAAGGGTCAGGGTCATGAGGGGTGTCCGGAATCTGTCTGATGCGTCAAAGAATGTTGTAGGTCGCGCCGGCGAGGCCGACCGGCCAGCGCCCGCGCGCGAACAGGCGCCAGCGGGCCAGGAAGGGGTGCGGAGGCTGATCGTCTTCGGCTTCGGCCAGAATGACCAGGGCCGCGCCATTGGCCGCCTGGGCCAGCGCTCCGGCCGCCGCGTTCACCAGGGCCATGTCCTCGACATCGTCCATGGCCGCGGCATCCTCGACAATGTCCCGGGCGCTGTCGCCAGTCTTCTCGGTGACCATGGCCAGGGCAGCGTGAACCGCTTCTTCGTCGAGCCGCTCCAGCACGCGTGAGACCAGACCGGTGCGCAGCATTTCCTCCGCTTCCCAGCTGGCTGCGTCGCGATCGAGGGTCTCGGCCGCGCCAGCCGCCTCCTCCCAGTCGGACAGCACTGCCGGCTCGGCATCGGGAAAGCCGAGGCCATCAAGATAGGCGCGGGCCAGAAACAGCTCGCGCGCATCAAGCGGTTCGCCCAGGCGCGCGAACCAGGAATTGGAGTTGAGGCTCTCGGCAAAGGCCTTGGCCTTGTAGAGGAGCGGGATTTCTTCGAGCAGGCGCGGAATGTCCGCGTCGTCGGGGTCATCATGGAACTGCATGATGCGTATTTAACCCTCAACGCGCCGCTGCAACAGGGGTCCGGGTGCGAGAGGTGGTAATGAGTGGCGGGTAACCGGAGGCCGGAATGAATTGCGCCCGGTCTCGAGGGGGGAGGAGACCGGGCGCAAAGCCATGCGCGTGTCTTTTACAGCGCAGCGCCGGGAGGGGATCATTCCGGCGCGACTGAGGAAAGGATCCGCAAGCGGGGGGACGACGCCGATCCATTGCCTCTCAGTCAGCGTTACAATAACGCCACAGCGCTCAGAGTTTTACAAATAAAAAATGAGAAAGAAATTGCGTGTGTTCAAAATGTCGCAGGCAGTTATCGGCCACGCCTCGAATCACGACGATTCTCCGGCTCCGGAATCACAAACAGGCGCGGGTTCAGGTTCACGCCCGGCTGCACATCGGTCAGGCTCACGCGGGTGATCTCGCCCAGCGCGTCGGTGACAAACCACTCGCGCAATTCATAATTCGGTTCGGCAAAAACAAACATGATTTCGCCTTCCATCTCACCGGACGGGTCGCGAAGCGTGAGGTAAAGAAAGCCGAATTCGCTTTCCATGGAGACGATGGCCGCATCCTCGGAAATATTGATTTCCGGCTTCAACAGCCACCAGAGCGGGGTTGACCGCAGCGGGATGCGGTCGACGGTCTCCAGCGCCCGATCCTCGACCGCAACCGTGGTGCCATCTGCGATGATGCGAAGCGGATTGGGCTCGTCATAGTCGAGCCGCAGCCGGCCGGGACGCGACAGGGCCAGGTCGCCCTCGGCAAAGGAGCCGTCCGGCGCGATCTGGATGAAGCGCGACCGGAGGGTCTCGACCGCGTTGAGATAGGCATTGATCCCGGCGATCGCCCGCTCCGGGTCGAGGGTCGGTGCGGTGACCGTCTCGCTGGTGTCAGTTGGCGGTGACACCGGCTCGTCCTGAGCGGTCGCGGGGTCGGTCGCCTGCAGAAGGGCGATGGAGGCAAGTAGCGTGATCATGCTGCCAAGCTGGCCCGGGATTGCGGCACGAGCAAGGCCTCGATGTTCATGGATGGCTCACGTTTTCAGGCCTCAGGTGCAATCGCTGCACGTGTCAGCCCTCGCCCTCGGGCAGATAGATCTCACGGCGACCGGCATGGTCGGACGGACCGATCATGCCTTCCTCTTCCATGCGTTCGATCAGGGTTGCAGCGCGGTTATAGCCGATCTGCAGCCGGCGCTGGATATAGGAGGTCGAGGCTTTCCGGTCGCGGGCAACAAGTGCCACGGCCTGGTCGAACAGGGCATCGCCGCTGCCCTCGCCGTCATCCATGCCGGGCAGGTCGGTCTCGTCATCGTCGCCGCCGGCCGTGACGGCTTCAAGATACTCCGGCGCGCCCTGCTTTTTCAGGAAGGCGGCGACGTCTTCGACCTCCTTGTCGGACACAAACGGACCATGCAGGCGGCGGACGCGTCCACCGGATGCCATGTACAGCAGGTCGCCCATGCCGAGGAGTTGTTCGGCTCCCTGCTCGCCGAGGATGGTGCGACTGTCGATCTTGGAGGTCACGGAATAGGAAATCCGGGTCGGGAAATTGGCCTTGATGGTGCCGGTAATAACATCGACGGAGGGCCGCTGGGTCGCTGTCACGAGGTGAATGCCGGCGGCGCGGGCCATCTGGGCGAGGCGCTGGACCGCGCCCTCGATTTCCTTGCCGGCCACCATCATGAGATCGGCCATCTCATCAATCACGACGACAATGTAGGGCATCTTCTCCGCTGAGATGGTCTCGGTCTCGAAGACCGGTTCGCCGCTTTCCTTGTCATAGCCGGTCTGGACCGTGCGCGATAGTTCCTCGCCGGTCGCCAGCGCCTCTGCGACGCGCTCGTTGAAGCCGGCGACATTGCGCACGCCGACCTTGGACATGCGCAGATAGCGGCTCTCCATCTCGCGAACCGCCCATTTGAGAGCCACAACCGCCTTCTTGGGATCGGTCACGACCGGGCTGAGCAGGTGCGGGATACCGTCATAGACCGATAGTTCGAGCATTTTCGGGTCAATCATGATCATCCGGCAGTCTTCCGGTGGCAGCCGGTAGAGCAGGGACAGGATCATGGCATTGATACCGACCGATTTGCCCGAGCCGGTGGTGCCGGCGATCAGCAGGTGCGGCATCCGCGCGAGGTCGGCGACGAAAGGTTCACCGCCAATCGTCTCGCCAAGGGCAAAGGGGAGCTCGGCCTTGGCGTCCTCGAAGGCCTTGGAATTGAACAGGGCTCGCAGGAAAACGGTTTCGCGCTTGGGATTGGGCAGCTCGATTCCGATCGCATTGCGCCCGGGCACAACGGCAACGCGGGCCGCCATCGTGCTCATGGAGCGCGCGATATCGTCAGCCAGATTGATAACACGGGACGATTTGACGCCCGGGGCCGGTTCGAATTCGTAGAGCGTGACCACAGGGCCGGGGCGGACCTGGACGATCTCGCCCTTGACCCCGAAGTCGGACAGCACGCCCTGAAGAAGCTCGGCATTCTGGCGCAGCGCCATCTCGTCAATGGCGTCATTGCGGACGTCCGGCCTGGCCAGAAGGTCCAGCCGCGGCAGTTTGAAGCCCTCACTGCGGGTGAAGGGAAGCGCGCCCTGAGCCTCACGCAGGTCCCGGTCGGAGTCGCGCGACTTGCGCGACGGGGCCACTTTTACCGCGGGATTGTAACTGGGCGCTTCCGGTTCGGCCGCCCGGGCGGTGGCCGGTGCTGGTTCATGGTCGGCCGCCCTCATGGCGCGCCGCAAGACCGGTTCATCGCGCTCCGGTCGATCATCATCGAACGCGTCCTCGTCCGCCCGTTCGGAACCCGGCCCCCAATCTGCAAGCCGACCGCGGAGCTGGTCAAACCAGACCCTCAGCGTTGCCCAGGCCAGTCCGCCGGCATCGAGGGCCGAGCTCAGGTCGCGGGCCCGCAAACCGAAGGTGAAGAAGATGCCGGCGATCGAGAGCAGGAGCGCGAAGCCGGCGGCGATGGCAGTTGAACCCGGCAGATCGAGACGGGCGGGCAATGAAGCGAGTGCACCCAGCGTCGTGTCGCCGACAACCCCGCCCAGGCCCACAGCGAGTGGCCAGGCTTGCGGCACGGGCAGGGAGGCGACGGCGGCGGCGAAGCCCGCGGTTCCCAGCGCTGCAAATACCCACCGGAAGATGGCGATTGATCCGTTGCGCCGCTCCGGTGTCCGCCAGATCAGGATGCCGCCCCAGATAACGAGCGCAATGCCCGGCCCGCCTGCCGCCCAGCCAAGCGCCTGCAATAGAGCGTCACTGGCGGTCGCGCCCGGTCGGCCCATCCAGTTTCCGATGGCGCCGTCGGACGCGACATTCCAGCTGGGATCGAGCACATTGTGGGTCAAGAGTGCGATCATCAGGAACACGCCGGCAGCCAGCATCAGGCTGCCGAACAGGATATCGGTCAGACGCAGGCGCCATTGCGGCGTCGGCTTGGGCGCAGACTTCGGCGTCTTGGCTTTGCGGGTCGAGGGTTTGCGGCTCATCCGTTCTTCCTAACGCTGCAAGTCTTCCCGGTCGGTAAACAAAGGTTAACAGCGCTGCGACGCTCTGGCCGCTTTTCAGAGCCAGCAAACCGCCTATTCTGCGCGTCATGACCAAGACAGCATTTTTTGATGGCGATGTTGTGATCGCTGGTGGCGGGCTCGCCGGGATGACCCTCGCGCTGGCGATGGACCAGGCGGGCCTGAGGGTTGCCCTGGTTGATGCGCTGGAGATGGAAGACCAGCTTGCGCCGACCTTTGACGGCCGGGCTTCGGCACTGGCTTATACGTCCTGGCGCATGTTCGAGGCGCTCGGCGTGGCAGAGCATCTCAAGCCCTTTACCCAGCGCATCGAGCACATCCTTGTCTGTGATGGTCGCCCCTATGGTGGCAACAAGCCGGGCGGGCCCGGGCCGCACACGCTGCATTTTGATCGGCGCGAGATTTCCGAAGGCGATGAGGGTGAGCCGCTTGGCTGGATGGCCGAGAACCGTCATTCCCGCTTCGCCCTGATCCAGACCCTGAAGTCCCGGCCCCGCATTACCATCCTGGCGCCGGCCCGGGCGGATCGGTACGAAACCCGCGGCGATGGTGTGGATCTGTATCTCGATGATGGCCGGGTGTTGTCGGCCCAACTGCTGGTCGCCTGCGATGGCAAATTCTCGCGCCTGCGTGATCAGGCCCGCATCCGGACCGCCGGCTGGCAATACGGCCAGAAAGGCCTGGTCGCGACGGTGCGTCATGCCCTGCCCCACAACGGGGTCGCCTATGAGTATTTTCTCCCATCCGGGCCGTTTGCCATCCTGCCACTTCCTGACAATCGGTCATCTCTGGTGTGGACCGAGCCGGATGCTGTTGCCGACGCCCTGCGGGACGCGCCGGAAGCGGTATTCCAGGAAGAGTTGGAGAACCGTTTCGGCGACTTTCTTGGCGATGTGCGTCCGGAAGGCCCGCGTTTCAGCTATCCGCTGGGGCTGCGTTTCAGCGAGCGCTTCTGCGATGACCGGATAGCCTTTGTTGGCGATGCCGCACGCGGCATCCACCCGCTTGCCGGACAGGGGTTCAATCTTGGCATTCGCGATGCGGCGGCCTTGGCCGAGGTTACCGGGGAAGCCAAGCGGGTCGGGCTGGACATCGGCGCGCTCATCACGCTGCGTCGCTACCAGGACTGGCGCAAGTTCGACAGTGCCTCGCTGGCCGCAGGGACGGACATTTTCAACCGGCTGTTCTCCAACGATATCGAGCCGATCCGCCAGATCCGCGGCTTCGGCATGTCGCTGGTCAACAAGATCGGTCCCGCTCGCCGCTTCTTCATGCGCCAGGCCGGCGGCGAGACCGGTGACCCGCCCCGCCTCCTGAAAGGCGAGCGACTGGACGCCGCCTGAGCGGGGATCTGACCTCGGATCAGAACGGGTTGAGCGTATAGCCTGACTGCTGAAGCAGGGCATGGGCCGTCATCGCCGAGAGCGCCATCTCGACGCCGGGTAGAAGATCCTCCCGCTCGACATCATAATAGGCGGCGGTCTGGCCGCAGACGATCAGGCGAACGCCGTGATCGAGCAGGGCTGCCACCAGATCGGCATTCGGACCCGCCGACGCGGTCGTCACGTCGTTGATGGCACCGCCGTGAATGACCACGGCGAGGTGCAGATTCTCGGCGGCGACACCATTGGCGGCATGCATGTTCAAAAAGCGTGCAGCGCTGGTCAGGGTGCGGTTGAGCGCGTCCGTCTCCGAGCGGGCGGCAACATCAAAGGCGACCTGGTAAGCGGTGTCCTGCGGCATCGCCATGTCGAAATCCACAGCCGCGATCTGGCCGTATTCGACGATCAGGGGGCCGGGACCGAAATCATCCGGTCCGGCCAGGGCTGGCGCACTGGCGGTGAAGGCGGCACAGGCCAGGATGGTAGCGCGCAGCATCAGGGCGGGATTGGCAGTTTGCATGACAGTCTCCGGAAACAGCTCCGGTCAGGCTATCAAACGCCCGTCATCCTGTCCCGCGCAGAAAGGCCGCTCGGCCCGTCTACGGCTAGCGGGCCGCTCCTCCGAGAGCATACAGATAGTCCCAGGTGAAAATGCCGCTGTCATGGCCATCATCAAAGGTCAGGCGGACCGCATAGCGGCCGACCGGCTCTGCCTTGGTGATGCCGACATTATGCTTGCCGGTGACGATCTTTTTCTGGCCAGGTCCATGGCCCTGGACCTCGGCGCTGGGGCTTTCCACGCGCAAGGTCTCGAACGGGATGGAAAATTCCTGGCCATCATCGAAGCGGGCATGGAGCGTCTTGTCGGCGCTGGAGAAGTCGAGCTTTTCGGGCCAGGGGCGTGACATGGTCAGTCCTCGATCTGCCGGGCTTCTTCCGGCAGCATGATCGGAATGCCGTCGCGGACCGGATAGGCCAGCCCCGCGCCTTTTGAGATCAGTTCCCGGGCTTCCCGGTCGTAGTGAAGGGTTTCCCGGGTCACCGGACAAACCAGGATCTCGAGCAGCTTGGGGTCGACTTCACGGGTTTCGGTATCGCTCATTGCGGATCTCCCTACGAGAACAGGATGGCGGACAGACGGCGGCGCCCATCCCGTGTGACTTCGGATACCGGGCCGGCGGCCTCGAAGACTTTGAGCAAAAGCGTCCGGGCGGCCTGCTCATTCCATTCCCGGTCGAGGGCGGTGATGGCGATCAACTGGTCAACAGCGCCCTTGTGATCACCGGCCGCGACCAGGGCCTCGGCGAGATCGTAACGCGCCTGGAGATTACTGGCATCCTCCGCGACGGCCTGGCGCAGGGCCGCTGTTGCACCGTCATCTGCGGGCCTGCCGGTTGCCAGCTCGAGCGCTGCGCGGGCACCGTCCACTGCCGGGTCATCGGCGCGGTCTTCGGGGATCTGCGCCAGGATCTGGCGCGCTTTGTCGGCATCGCCGGCTTTCAGCCAGACCCGGACCAGGCCCGACAGCGCGCCCGGGTGCCCCGGATCAATCTGCAAAACGGTAGCGAAATCCTGGGAGGCCCCATTGAGATCGCCGCCCTCGATCGCCGCGAGACCGCGGTCGACAATCGCGCGGATCTCGGCCTCGCTTGGCCCCTTGCCGGAAATCCGGGCGATGAAATCCTTGATCTGGCTTTCCGGCAGTGCCCCGGTGAAACCGTCGACCGGTTGGCCGTTCTTGAAGGCGAACACGGCCGGAATGGACTGAACCCGCAATTGCTGGGCGATCCCCGGGTTCTCGTCGATATTGATCTTCACAAGCTTCACGGCACCGCCGGCGTCCAGCACGGTCTTCTCGATCATCGGGCCAAGCTGGCGGCACGGGCCGCACCACGGTGCCCAGAAGTCCACCAGGACCGGCACATCACGCGACGCTTCGACGACGTCCTGCATGAAAGTCTGGTCCGAGGAGTCGCGAACCAGGTCGTCGACCGCGTTGTCCTGATTGTTGGCGCCTGTGATCAGGGTCATGCCGCTATCCTTGTCATTTGCCGGAAGGTCTCTGTGAAGGGTCTAAGTGGCCTCTCGGCGCCCGTCTTGCAAGCTGTCACTGTGCCGCATCGGCGGCAGCGGCGAGCGCTGCAAAGTCAACAATGAGTGGTTCGTGCCCGGTATCGCGGGCAAAGCGCAGCAGGTCATCCCGGTCGATCGCCGTGGTCGCGTCATTGGTGAGTGGGTGAAAATTGACGATCCGATGGTTCAGCAAGGCTGCGTCGAGCACGAACCGGACACGATGAGCGGTGTCGTTGAGCAGGGCAAAGGCCGTGACCGAGCCCGGTTTCACGCCAAGGGTCTCGAAAAGCAGGTCCGGCTTGCCGAAGGACAGGCGCCCGCATTCAAGCGCACGATGCAGCTGATTGATGCGGATCGTGGTCTCTGCCAGGGCCGAGACGAGGATCAGGGTGTTCTTCTTGTCTTTCAGGAAGAGGTTCTTGGTGTGGCCGCCCGGCATGTCGTCCTTCATGCCCTCGCCTTCGGCAACGGTGAAGATCGGCGGGTGTTCGTAGGTTTTGTGTCCGATGCCCAGTGCATCGAGGCGCGCGAAGAGGTCTGTCCGGGTGGCTGTCATGCCGCAGTAGAAGCGCGCCTGTTGGCCATGTGCAAGAGGACGGAAACAGACGCTTGCAATCTTCCGAGCTTTGCGCGATATACCCCGCTCCCCGGCGGGGCCAAGCCCCGCAAATCGTGAGCGGGCGTAGCTCAGGGGTAGAGCGTCACCTTGCCAAGGTGAATGTCGTGAGTTCGAATCTCATCGCCCGCTCCATTCTTCCCTTAACCTGAAGAATAAGTGCTGCCCGTGCGTGATCCGCGCTCCGGAGCCGTTTCCTGTCGTATTTCGGGCCGGATCAGGACATCCCGAGTTCACGCAGACGGACATAGGACGCATGACGGGCATCCTTGGCCGGAACGACAGGGTGCTGCCGTTCCAGCAGGTGCGGCAGGCCGATGCGCAAGGCGGCCGGGGCCGTGATCGGCAAGCGGGTCGGTTTTTCAGGGGGTGTTTGCATGTCGGCCTCCTCGATCTTGAGCGGCCAGTGTCATGCAGGAGAAGGGCGGTGGCGGGGCGGCCTCAAGGCCATTTCCCGGCGCCGGCATTCACCGGGCGATCATTTGCCGCTCATCTCGCAAGGAGGCTTCTGGCAAGGCGTGATCTGGCAGGGAAGCGCGGGCAAGCCGTTTTGCGCCCGGCCTTGCGACAGGCCAGGCGCAAGACAGTCAGCTTGCGAGTGACCGCAACAGGTCGATGACCCGGCGACGGACGGTCTGGTCCTTGATGCCCGCGAAGGCAGAGGCCAGGGCCAGGCCGTCGGGACTGGCAATGAAGTCGTAGAGCGTATCGGAGTCCGGACCCTTCAGCTCGGACGAGCCGTCTTCTTCGAGGCCTTCGAAGAAGTAGGACACCGGGACTTCCATGACTTTCGCGACGTGGAACAGACGGCTTGCACCGATCCGGTTGGTGCCACGCTCGTACTTCTGGACCTGTTGGAACGTCACGCCGAGCTTTTCACCGAGCTCGGACTGACTCATTTCCAGAAGACTGCGTCGCAAGCGCAGACGCGCGCCAACATGCTGATCAATACTGGTCGGGCCTCTAGCACTCATTTGCGTCCTCACGTCTGTGGTTTGATGACTTCTACGTCGCAAAACTCGTTTGGATGGCAGAACTCTTCGCGGAACCAAGGATGAAGTCTACGGTTGAACAGTTCGGCAATCCAGTCAGCAACGCACTTTATTCGTGATATTCCGAGGCTTCCGGGTGAGTTCTTGAGCCAGAACCGCACGTCTTGATGAAAGTCGTAATCAAGCACGACAAGTTCGCCCGGATACAAGGACGCCAGATAGGTCGGTGCCATGGCAATGCCACCACCATGGCGTATGGTTTCAAATAGCACCGAACTAATGTCCGCAGTGAATGAATATCTTACAACCTCATCCGTTGTCGTGGCTTTTCGCTGCCACAGGTGGAGCGACGGATCGTACTGTTCCAGGCGCAGGAAGCGCAGGGTCAGAACGTCCTCCAGCGACCGCGGTGCCCCGTAGGTCGCGATGAACTCGCGCGACGCCATGGGCATGTAATGAATGCTGCCGAGTGCGCGCGCCTCTGTGTCCATGGACTTGTCCGGCGTGAAGGTCAGGCTCAGCGCGGCAGCGGTATCGCTTGCCGGGGCCGAGCGATCATTGATCAGCTTCAGGGCTATCTCCGGATTTACGCGTTGAAATTCCGGTATATGCCGGGCCAGCCAATAGGTCGCCAGACCGTCGGGAACGCGCAGGGACACCTGTCCCGCAAGGCTCCGATCCATGCCGGCGAGTTCGGTCTCGAGGCGCTGGGCCGAGCGCTGCATGGTGACGGCATAATCCAGCGCAGCGCTGCCAGCCTTGGTCAGCACGACGCCGTCCGCCCGGCGCTCGATGAGCTGAGATGCCAGACGGCTTTCAAGCTGTCGCATTCGCTTTGACACGGTGGATTGCTGGCAGCCGAGTACAGTCGCTGCGGCGCTCATCGAGCCCGTGGTCGCGACGGCATGAAAGATCTGCAGATCGTCCCAGTCGAACACGTTCCGTCGAAGATCGTTATCCACGCGCTGACTACCCCCTATTCCAACTTTCCAGAAGAAGCGGTACCGCGCCGGTGTTAACGAAGAATTAACCACAAGGCGGAGTGCGTGACATGATGGGTGAGGAGCTGCGGCTCGGGGCGACAGAGACCGGATTCCGATTCCCGGTCGAACGTCTTGACCAAGCCTTTGGGTCCTTGGGATTCAAGCCTGTCCAGCTGTCCGAGATCGATGATTTTCACGCCCTCGCCGACGCCCTGATTGATGGCGAGATTGCGAGCGCATCAGACATCGGCCGTGTCCAGCAATGGACCCGCACCTCGCTACACATGCGTCGATGGAATGGCAGGCCTGACGGTTTCGTTGCGTCAATCCCTCTTAGCGAATTGGGTGTCGAGGCTCTCCTGGCGGGCGAGTTTGGTTTCGCGAATGCGCGTCGGGAGTGGGTTTGCGGGCCCGACCAGCGGGCGTCGGCGCTCCTGTCATGGGGTCTGGCGGGGGTGACGCCGCATGCCCAGGCCGCCGCCTTGCGCGCGCTTCTTGTGGGATGGCGTGGTTTCTACGCCGATGTGCGGGTCTATGCCCGCGCCCGGACGACCGAAGGCAAAGCACTGATGCGGCGCCTCAATTTTGAAATTTGTGCCTACCCGGACGGCGAAAGCCCGCTCTATGGCAGCACCGGCTTCCCGCAAAAGCTGGGAGACCTGCTGTTGAAGCGGACGGTCCTGGGGCAATGGGAGGGCCGCTCATGAAAAATGCGATACCCGATAGTCTGAAAGTGACAGTCGCGCGCTCCCTCGACCAGGTGATGATGGCGATGACGCTTCGCGGCGTTATCTATCTGGGTGAGCAGTTTGCCCCGTATGGCGAAGAGTATGATGGCAACGACTTCGTCGGCGCGGCCCACCTGATCGCCTGGAAGGGCGAGGAGCCTGTCGGTGTCCTGCGCCTGCGTTTCTTCGCGGACTTCGCGAAGGTCGAGCGGGCCGCGGTCTTGCGCCAATACCGACGCTTCGGGGTGATGCGGGTCCTGATGCAGGAGGCGCAGCGCTACTCCGCGCGCCGCGGCTACCGCAAAATGCTCGGCCATGCCCAGCTCAATCGGGTGAAATACTGGCGCACCCACGGCTTCCGCCTGCGCGCCGAGCGTCCGGAGTTCGGCTTTTCCGATTACAAGTACGTCGAGATCGAGCGCGATCTCGTGCCACCGGCCAACGCCATTACGATGGACACCGATCCAATGGTCGTGATCCGGCCTGATGGCGAATGGGACAGGCCCGGCCCGTTTGACCTTTCGCTCGCGCGGATGCAAGAGCAGGAGCGTGAGACCGTTCGTAAACCCGAGGAGGCCGCATGAGCTTCACCGATCCCTGCCTGATCCTGCTTGATTGCCAGCGCGATCAGGTCACCGGAGCCGATGGACGCGTGGCTCCGGAGAACCGGGTCGTGATTGAGCGGATCCGTGACTTGCTGCGCCATGCCCGGCAGTCAGGCTGGCGGGTCTGTCATTGTCAGTTCCGCAGCGATGGCCCCGAAGCGGGTCGTGCGCCGATCGACGGGCTGCGACCGACCGCGCAGGAGGCCGTGTTCCAGCGCCGGGGTTTGTCGGCCTTCTCTGATCCCTATTTTCATCAGGTGCTGGCGCGCAGTGCCGGTTCGACGGCACTCCTGGTCGGGTTTTCGGCTCCGTTCTCGATCCTCGCGACGGTGTTCGACGACTGCAACCGTGACAAGGCGATAACCGTCATACCCGACGCCGTCGGTGCGCTTGCCGTCGAGCCCCGTGACATAGCCGAGACACGCAGCATGGCCTTTGACCTGGTGGCCCGGATGTCGCCTGTCATGGACTGGGAAGCCCTGACCCGGGATTGGCCGGCAGAGGCCCCGGTTGCCTGACCCTGTGTCTTGATCCGGCCGCCTGACTCCACCGACCAACAGCGACCTGGCCCTATCACAACCGGGTGATAATGACGCACCCCCTGCGAATTCGCACGAAAACAGCCCACCCCGGTCTTTAAATCCGGAGCGGGCTTTCTACATGGGAGGGTGAGCGGCAGGCCAGCCGGTGCGGTATCCCCCCATTTCCGCCCGATTGGCCCCCGTTCGCGAAGACCAGGCCTCACTGTGCGTCCCCCCAGCCTGCCTATGAGGTCTGACAGGCGCCGCCGGGTTCCCCTGTCCCTACCCGGCGGCGCCGCTATCGCTTCAAGCGGTCTGTTGAGAAAAAGAATGGCTCGTTTGCGTTTTCAACGGCGTAGGCGGGTTGCTTGCATTTCGAACAGGGATAGGCTCAGCGGATAAACACAACAGTCCAGGGAGCGCCACCATGGGGGCGGTCGTCGGAGTCGCGCACGCTTACAGTCGCGCAGATTTCATGGAGGCGGCGCGGACGCGCTGGCTCAAGGTTTTCGGCACCGAAAGTGGTGATACCGGGGACTCGTTTTTCTCGCAGATTTACGATGACGCGCTAGCGGAAGACCTTGAACGGGTCGGACCGAAAGATCTCGCTGCGCTCAGCGTCGACTTCTGGCAGTTCGGCGATGACCGTCCCGGTGACGATATTCTCGTCAGGATGCGCACCGCGACGCGCGCCGATGGATCGGACCTGCCGCGAGACGTGCTCGAGATTATTGGTCGTGACCGGCCCTTCATTGTCGACTCCGTGATGGGCGAAGTGGGTGCCCAGGGCCATGACATCATTGCGATGTTCCACCCCATTGTTCAGGTCCGACGGGACAATGCCGGTGCCCGCGTCGCCGAAGGCGGACGCTGCCTCGCGGAATCAATGATCCAGGTGCATCTGCCGCCACTCGACGAATTGTCACGCCGGACCCTCATTGAGGGCGTGACGGCAACGCTTGATGATGTTCGCGTCGCTGTCGAGGACTGGACCGACATGCGGGCGCAGATGGATGAGGCGATCGCCCACCTGTCCGCCGCGACCACCCATGCCGCGCCTGACGAGCTGGCCGAGGCCATGGAATTCCTGCGTTGGCTCCGGGACGATCACTTCGCCTTCCTGGGGTGCCGCGTCTATGATTTCGAGGTCGATGAAGACGGGTCGATGGCGCAACGCCATCCGCGCGTCCGGCCAGAGACCGGTCGGGGCGTTCTGCGTGACCCGGACCGTCATGTCCTGCGCAAGGGTTCCGAGCCGGCCGTTCTGACACCGGCGATCGAGACCTTCCTTCGCGAACCCAGCCCGATCATCGTGGCCAAAGCCAATATGAAGTCGCGCGTCCATCGCCGCGTCTACATGGATTATATCGGCGTGAAACGGTATCGCGAGGACGGTGCCGTGATCGGCGAGGCGCGCTTTGTCGGACTGTTTACGGCCGAGGCCTATGACCAGAGCGCCAGCGCCGTGCCGCTGATCCGGCGCAAGGTTCGCCGTGTCCTCGAGCGGGCGGGCAAGACGCCTGGCACCCACTCGGCGAAGAAGCTGCGCAACACGGTCGAGAATTTCCCGCGGGACGAGCTGTTCCAGACTGACGAGAACGATCTGCTGGAGATCTGTCTCGGCATTCTCCACCTGCATGACCGTCCCCGTACGAAGCTTTTCATCCGGCGTGACCAGTTTGACCGTTTCGTGTCGGCCCTGCTTTTCGTTCCGCGCGACCGGTACAACTCGAAAGTCCGTGAACAGGCCGGCGAGCTGATCCGCGAAGCCTTCGGTGGCCGCCTCTCGGCCTTCTACCCGCAATTCGGCGACAGTTCCCTCGCCCGGGTTCACTACATCATTGGTCTCAATCCCTTCGACCACCCCGAGCCCGATACCGCTGAACTCGAGCGCAAGGTCGCCCGTCTTGCCCGAACCTGGGAAGACGATCTGGAAACCCATGTTCGCCGCAATGCGCCCGAGACCATCCGGTTGCGGATGGGGGCGTACCAGGATGCCTTCAAGGCTGGCTATCGGGAGCTTTATGATCCTGAAGAAGCCCTCGCCGACGTCATGAAGCTGGAATCGCTGGGCGGGACCGACAAGGTTGCGGTTCGCGTCTATCGTGAAGCGGACGACGGCGAAGCCGATCTGCGTCTCAAGATCTATCGCGTCGGCAAGCCGGTCTCGCTGTCGCGTGTCATGCCGGTGCTGGAAAACCTGGGCCTCTACGTCGTTCAGGAAACCGGCTTCCCGGTCGATCGCCGCGGCGCCGACGGTGAATTGTTTGATCGCGCCCATATCCATGATTTCGAAATGAAATCAGACGCGCTCAAGGGCCGGAACCTCAAGGAACTGGCGCCCAATCTCGAAGACGCCCTGCTCGCCATCGCGGACCGGCGAGCCGAGGATGACGGGTTCAACCGTCTGATCGTCGAAATCGGCGTTACCTGGCGTGAAGCCGCCTTCCTGCGGACCTGCGCGCGCTATCGTCAGCAGACCGGTCTGGATCCGTCGCAAGCGATCCAGGAAGAAGCGCTGGCTGCCTATCCCGATATCGCCCGCGGCCTTCTTGAACTGGCCCGGGTCAAGTTTGATCCCGAGTTTGCCGACGACAGGAAAACCCGGTCCGATGCGGTCTGGGAGGTTTCCGAGACGCTTCGCAAGCAACTCGATGATGTGGCCAGTCTCGATCATGACCGGGCCCTGCGTCGTATTTTCCATCTCGTCGAAGCCACGCTGCGGACCAATTTCTACCAACACGGTGATGATGGTCAGCCCAAGCCCCGCATTGCGATCAAGATCGCGAGCGAGTTGCTGGAGGAGCTGCCGCTGCCCAAGCCCTATCGTGAAATCTTCGTCTGGTCGCCCGATGTCGAGGGCGTCCACCTGCGCTTCGGCCCGGTCGCCCGTGGCGGCCTGCGCTGGTCCGATCGCCGCGATGATTTCCGCACCGAAGTGCTCGGCCTGGTGAAGGCACAGCAGGTCAAGAATGCGGTTATCGTCCCGGTCGGCTCGAAGGGCGGTTTTTATCCCAAATCCCTGCCGCGCAACGGCTCGCGCGAGGAGGTTTTCGAAGCCGGACGCGAGGCCTACAAGACCTTCATTCGCGGCCTGCTCGACCTGACCGACAATATTGTCGATGAGGCCGTTGTTCATCCGCGCTCGACCGAGTGCTGGGATGATGAGGACCCCTATCTGGTGGTCGCCGCCGATAAGGGCACGGCGACCTTCTCGGACACCGCCAATGGCCTGGCCACGGAAGAGTTCGACTTCTGGCTCGGTGATGCATTCGCTTCGGGCGGGTCGGCGGGCTATGACCACAAGAAGATGGGCATAACGGCCCGCGGGGCCTGGGAATCGGTCAAGCGCCACTTCCGCGAAATGGGCAAGGATATCCAGTCCGAGCCCTTCACCGTGATCGGTGTTGGCGACATGTCCGGCGATGTCTTTGGCAACGGCATGCTGCTGTCCAAGCAGATCCGGCTGATCGCGGCCTTCGACCATCGTGACATCTTCATCGATCCCGATCCAGGCGATCCGGAGACCATGTGGACCGAACGCAAGCGCTTGTTCGATCTGCCGAGAACCTCATGGCAGGACTATGACAAGTCGCTGATTTCAACAGGCGGTGGGGTCTTCACACGGTCCGCGAAGTCGATCCCGCTGAGCGCAGAAATGAAGGCCCTCACGGGGCTTTCCAAGGACAGTGCGAGTCCGGTTGAACTGATCAATGCCCTGCTCAAGGCCGATGTCGAACTGCTCTGGTTCGGTGGCATCGGTACCTATGCCAAGGCGACGCTCGAACAGCATTGGGAAGTTGGCGACAAGACCAATGACGGCTTGCGCGTCAATGCCGACGAAGTGCGGGCAAAGGTCATCGGCGAGGGCGCCAATCTCGGCTTCACCCAGGCCGCGCGTATCGAATATGGCCGACATGGTGGCCGCGCCAATGCCGACTTCATCGACAATTCCGCCGGTGTCGACAGCTCGGACCACGAGGTCAATATCAAGATCCTCCTGCGTCCGATGATGCGCAATGGCGAAATGACCCGCGAGGCGCGTGACAAGCTGCTCGAGTCCATGACCACCGACGTCGCGCACCATGTCCTGCGTCACAATTACGATCAGTCCCTCGCCCTGTCGCTTGCCGAGCATACGGCCGCTGCCGATCTCGACGCCCATGAGCGTTTCATGGCGCGGCTTGAGGAGCTCGGCCAGCTTGATCGCGATGTCGAGGGACTGCCCTCGGTCGAACAGGTCCGCGGCCTCAAGGCCCGGGAGCAGGGCCTGACACGGCCCGAGCTCGCCGTGCTCAACTCCTATGCCAAGATCACCCTGTTTGATCAGCTCGTCGCGTCCGACGTTCCGGATGATCCGCACTTCAAGCCGATGCTGGTGAACTATTTCCCCAAGGGCCTTCATGACTTTGGTGAAGCCATGCAGTCGCACCGGCTGAAGCGGGAGATCATCTCGACGGTGCTGGCCAACGAGATGATCAATCTGGGCGGTCCGACCTTCATTCACCGCGCGATTGATTCCACGACGGCGGCCGTGCCCGCAATTGCTCGGGCCTTCGAGGCGGGGCGCCAGATCTTCGGATTTGCCGAGATCACGGATGCCATCAATGCGCTGGACAACAAGGCTCCGGCCAGCGTCCAGGTCCAGCTCCACGAAGAGATTATCCGCCTCCTGCGACGCCAGACCTACTGGCTCGTGCGTCGGGGCCGAAACCAGAAATCGTCGAAGCCGGATGCGATCACGGATGTCATCGAGGCCTATCAGCCCGGCGTCCAGACCCTGCGCTCCATGGTTCACGAGATCATTTCGACCCATGAACGGCGCGGTGTGAAGGCACGCCAGAAGCGCTTTATCGAAGCCGGGGCGCCGCCGGAGCTCGCCCTCGCCGTCGCTGAAATGCGGCCGCTGACCTCCTCAACGGATGTCATCGACATGGCGATGGAGTCCGATTGGCCGCTGGCGTCCACCGCCTACATCTACCACGCTGTCGGCGCGCGCTTTAAGTTCGACCGCTTGCGCGGTCTCGGCCAGGAAGTGTCCTCCGAGCTGCACTGGGATCGCCTCGCCGTGCGTCGCCTGATGGAAGACTTCTATGCAAGCCAGCAAGCCTTTACCGGCTCGGCGATGCGCTTTGCTGCCCAGGCCGGTGGATCGCTGGCCTCCGGTGTCGAAGAGCCGTCGCGGGAGTGGGCGGACGCTCTGGTGGAAGCGTGGAACACGGTCAATGAGGAAGAGGCCGGACGGGTCGACTCGGTCCAGCGTCAGCTTGATGAGTCCGGATCCTGGACACTGTCCAAACTGGCGATCGCCTCAACCCAGCTTGGTGAGATGGCGTCTGTCGTTCAGCCCTGATCGCTGAAGGCGCCGTCAAGCCAGACCAGAATGCGGGCGCGGGCTCTTTGGGCCGCGCCCGCATTGTATTCAATCCGTGGATCGGGCGGACCATCCGGTTCGTCGAAGGCGTGGGTCAGACCCGGCCAAATGGTGTAGTCGATCGGCATCCCGGCGGCATCAGCGCGTCGGAACAGGCGTTCACAGGCATCAGCCGGCGCGATCACGTCCCGTTCGGCGAGAATGGCGTGGATCGGAACTGACGGCGGGAAGCCGCGACCGTCAGCCCGGACCGGGAAGCCGCAATAAGGATACATCGTGATCGCCACCCGGACCCCGTGCAGGGGTGTGTCCGGTTGCGGTTGCAGCGCCGGCGAAGCTCGTCCCTCACCGGCGAAGTCGAGGGCTTCCAGCACGGTCCAGCCACCATGGCTCCAGCCGATCAGCGCGAGCTGCTCCCCATCGATCGCCGGCTCGGCGGAGAGCCGGTCAATGACCGCCGGAATGTCTGCCGCGCGTTCCTGTCCCCACAGCCTCAAGGCCAGGCAGACCTGCATCATCGAGCCCAGGCGTCCGATCCCGCGGGCTCCGTTGGAATCGACAATGACGACGGCGTACCCGGCCTCGAGCACGTCATCGGCATAGGCTTGCTGGACTTGCCGCAGTCCGCCACAGCCATGCAGCATGATGACAGCCGGTACCGGTCCGCCCGCACCGGTCGGCAGGCGAATTTCGACATGGTCGCGCAGCAAGGCGGTCTGCTCGTCAAGCGAGCGGGTGGGGACGGTCCAGCCGGTCAGGTTGCCGGATGCGCTGACGGCGAGGCCGGTCAGCACGATGGCAAGGCCAAGACCGGCACGACGTATCAAGGAAAATCCGTTCATGGCGGGATAGTGCCGTGATCAGACCCGCCCCGACAATGTTTCCTTGATTCACATGCAGCGGCCGCCGTCAGCGCTAGTGACGGAAATGGCGCATCCCGGTGAAGACCATGGCGACGCCGGCTTCGTCGGCCGCGGCGATGACTTCCTCGTCACGGATCGAGCCGCCCGGCTGGATCACCGCCGTTGCCCCCGCCTCGACGGCGGCATGTAGACCGTCGGCGAAAGGGAAGAAGGCATCAGAAGCACAGACCGAACCCTTGGTTCGCGGCTCGTCCCAGCCGTTTTCCTGAGCCGTCGCCTCGGCCTTGCGCACGGCGAGGCGTGCGGCTTCCAGGCGGCTGGTCTGACCCATGCCGATGCCGGCTGTGGAGCCGTTACGGGCATAGACAATGGCGTTCGACTTGACGTGCTTGACGACTTTCCAGCCAAACAAGAGATCGGCGAGTTCGGCGTCGGTGGGCGCGCGCCGGGTCACGACCTTGAGGTCGTCCGGGCTGATCATCCCGATATCACGTTCCTGGACCAGCAGTCCGCCAGCGACCGTCTTGGTCAGCCAGCCGGCTTGCTTGGGATCGGGCATGCCGCCGGTCAGGAGGACCCGCAGGTTCGACTTGGCGGACAGGACCGACAGGGCATCCTCATCGGCGTCGGGCGCAATCACGACCTCGGTGAATATCTTGACCAGTTCGCCCGCAGTGTCGGCGTCAAGCTTGCGGTTCATGGCGACAATCCCGCCAAAGGCCGAAATCGGATCGGCCGCAAACGCCTTTTCATAGGCGGCCGCGAGGTCATCATGGAGAGCAACACCGCAGGGATTGGCGTGCTTGACGATGACCACAGCCGCCTTGTCGCGGGGGTCGAATTCAGCCGCGAGCTCGAAGGCGGCATCGGCGTCGGCCAGATTGTTATAGCTCAGCGCCTTGCCCTGCACCTGGCGACCAGTCGCGATTCCGGCCCGATTTTCCGAGCTGGAGTAGAAGGCGGCGTTCTGATGCGGGTTCTCGCCATAGCGCAGGGCCTGGGTGAGCGCGCCGCCAAAGGCGCGGTAATCCGGCGCCGGGTCTTCCAGCGTATCGGAAAACCAGTTCGAGATCGCCGCGTCATAGGCCGCGGTGCGACCATAGGCCTTGCCGGCGAGGGCCTTGCGTAGCTCAAGGCCGGTGTGGCCGTCATGCTTGGCCATGTCGGCGAGGACCCGGTCGACGTCAGCGCCATCGACGCACACATTGACCCACGCGTGGTTCTTTGCAGCAGCGCGGATCATCGCCGGTCCGCCGATGTCGATATTCTCGACGCAATCCTCGTACGCCGCGCCCTTGGCGACGGTTTCTTCGAACGGGTAGAGATTGACATAGAGCAGGTCGATGAAGGGGATGCCGTGTTCGCTCATGGCGGCACGGTCTTCGGTGTTGTCGCGGCGCCCGAGCAGGCCGCCATGGACCCGCGGATGCAGTGTCTTCAGGCGGCCATCCATCATTTCGGGGAATTCGGTGACTTCGGAGACGTCCTTGGCCGGGATGCCGCCGTCCTTGAGCGCCCGGAGTGTTCCGCCGGTCGACAGGATTTCCACGCCGGCATCGGCCAGCTGGCGTCCGCGCTCAATCAGGCCGGACTTGTCGGAAACGGAAATCAGGGCGCGCCGAACAGGCGCAAGGTCATGGTCTGACATGGAAGGGTCTCCGTTTTTCATCCCGACTGATCCGCGGCGAGGTACCACGGCGCGCCGGCAAGTCAATCTTCCAACGTTGAGGGACGCAACTTGCAAAGCATTTCGAGCGCCGCCGATGCACCAGCGCCATCGCCGCTGCCGGCAGCGCTGACAACGGCATCGAGCCCGGCGCTGACAGCGGCCGGATCGAGATCCGGTCCGGTGACGGCCCAGACCCCGTCAATCGAGGTCTCGATTGTGCTTTCGAAATCATAGACCAGGTTCTCATGGCGTTTCTCGCCTGGCCTCAAGCCGACTACCCGGATAGCCCCTGGCGCATCGGGGTCGCGTCCGCGCAGCCTCAGGAGCTGCCGGGCGAGGCGCATGATCGACACCGGTCGTCCCATGTCGAGCACATAAAGCGCGCCATTGAGTGCCGGATCGGCGGCGGTCTGTGCTGCAGCGTCGAGTACCAGGCCGGACGCCTCTTCGACCGTCATGAAATAGCGTGTGGCTTCAGCGTCCGTGACCGTTACCGGTTCGCCGGCCTCGATCTGGCGTTCGAAAAGGGGCACGACCGAGCCGGTGGAGCCCAAGACATTGCCGAACCGGACAACGCAGACCCGGGTTGCCGGCGAGCGGGGGGCGGCGGCCCGCGCGTAAAGCTCTGCCGCCCGCTTGGTCGCGCCCATGACATTGCCGGGATTGACGGCCTTGTCGGTCGAAATCAATGCCACAACGCTGGCCCCGTGCTGCTGCGACATCTCGATCGTATTGACGGTCCCGATGATATTCGTGCGGGCTGCCTCGCCCGGATTGCGTTCGCTCATCGGGACATGTTTCAGCGCGGCAGCATGCAGCACCACGTCCGGCCGCTCCTCACGGAAAACCTGGTCGAGCCGGTCACGATCCCGGACGTCGCCGAGAACCGCCCGCCAGGCGATCCCGGAATAGCGCTTGGCAAATTCGAGATCGATTTCGTAGAGATTGGCCTCTGACGCATCGAACAGGATCAGCTTTTCCGGGCCCAATGTGGCGGCCAGGCGCGAGAGCTGCGAGCCGATGGTCCCACCGGCACCGGTGATCAAGACCCGCCGGCCCTCGATCAGGGGGCGTGCAGGAGACAGGTTGGGTGCCCGCGGCGGGCGGTTGAGAAGGTCTGCGGCTTCGACCGGCGAAAAGGCGTCCCGTCCGTCAGTCGGTCGCGCGCGCGACAACTTGGCCCCGGTCCGCGAGGCGATCCGGATCAGCTGATTGACCGTTTCGGAATCGGGGTGTGCGCCGGCGAGAACGAGGCGCGGTGCGTCTTTTTCGACCTCTGCCAGTCGTTTGAGCGCGGCCGGTAGGGCTTCCAGGCCACCCAGCACCGGAATGCCACGGATGGCGTGTCCGGTCAGGCTGGCGCCGGGTTCAACCAGCCCCTTGGTCCGAAACGGGACCGATCCATTGCGGCGCCCCAGCTCCCTCAGCGCGTCATCCAGCTCGAGGGCTGATCCAACCAGGATTGCAGTCGGCTTGGACCGGTCCTCGATCTGCAAGGCCCCGCGAAGGCCTTGCGTGCGCAGGGCGGCGACCGAAAGGCGGGCTGCCAGCAGGATGAAAAGCAGGATCGGCATTTCCAGCAGGATGGAGGTGCGCGGGAAACCATCGAGCCGGTTGATGAGAAAGAGGATCGGCAGGAAGACGAGATTGGCCAGCACAATTGCCCGGACAATCCGGGCGGCATCGTTCAGCGCGGTATAGCGCCACAAACCGCGATGCAGGCCCTCGATCGGAAAGATGATCGCGCAGGCCAGCGCAAAGACCGCCACCGACTGCAGCACGATGTCGTCCGGCGGTGCGGTGGGCTCAAAGCGGTAGCGCAGCAGGACCGCGGCCCACATGGCAACGGCCCCGGCCGTGAGGTCGAAGAGGGCGACCGCCACCATGGACATCTGGCTGCGGATCGACGTCGCGCCCCGCGCCCTGGACGGCGGCTTGCTCATCCGGTTTCCCCCTGGGTGCCGCCAACCCGGCCCAGGCGCTGGAAAGCCCAGCGTACACGGTTCGGCGGTCTGTCACCGGCCCCGAACGGCTCGGCTTCCCCCTGTACTACTATTTGTGTCGCCCGTTGTGGAGGTGCGCCGGCAGCGAGATAGACGGATCGTTCCAGTCGGATCGGGCCGCCATCCGTACGGAAACGCCAGCCATCGCCGTCTGGCTGCACCAGCAAGGCGCTCATATTGTCACGTGACAGGGAGGCCCGGACGTCGGGATGAAGGTGAAACCGGATCGCGAAGCGGTAGCGGACATCGACATCGTCGGGCGGACCATCCGACACCGGTCGAAACAGGGCGTCCTCGCCGCGCAGGTCACCGCCATCGGCGGCCAGGAAAACGCGGCGGCGGTGCGACAGCCCGTATTCGCCGCGATAGCCTTCATGAATCCCCTCGAGCCAGATCCCCATGTCCTCTTCATTGCGCCGTGCCGTGACCGGGCCGGGGGCCGATGTCAGCCGCGGTCCGAGCAGGTCGCGTTGCCAGCCTGGCGGGAAGAGGCGGGCCGACGAGGTCTCCTCGAGCGTCAATGTTGAGTGGGCTGCTGTGGCGCGTACGGCCTCGCGCCACGTCGATGGCTGGTCGTCATGCCATCCGCAATTGACCACCAGACGCCCGCCCGAGGTGCATAGCTCAAAGGCCAGGGCGCTGGCATGGGCGCCGGTGCTCAGGGCACCCGGCGGGGCCTTGCCGACATCGACGATAATGGTCGCGCCTCCGGCTTCGGCGCGGTGATAGCCGGAATGCGGCGCGAATCCGAAGGGCTTGGCGCCGGTTTCGTCGCGCGAGAGCGCCAGTTTCAGGGCGCCATGGTCGCATTCGCCGCCGCCGTGGAAACTCGCCAGTCCACCATCGCTCATCCGGAAGAAGCGGGACATCGGCGCCAGGCGGTCGATCGCGCGAACAATCTCGCGCGGAAATTCGACGCCCGCCTTTTCGGCCACGTCACGAAGCGCGATGAGGTCGATCAGGGCCTCGGTCCCTGCTCGTGGCGAGCGAGAGACATGACCGCCATCCGGCAGGATCTGACGCTTCACTTCCTTTTCCAGCGCCGCCAGGCCGGCTTTCTGCAATCCGCCCTGTTTGGGAATGGACAGGCCGGCGAAGCTGAGCGCGATCGCGCAGCGAAGTCGCACTGCGCCGTCATGGGCCAGCGGTATCGTCCGCTGAAGGTAGCGGGCCTGTCGCAGCAGGCTGCGCAGCCGGGCATTGCGGCTCTTGCGGCCTTCTTCCGGGGCATCGAACAGGACGTCGCCGGCACGCAGCCAGTTGATGATCCGGGCCGAGAGAACGCCATGTCCCCAGGCAAAGCTGTTCCAGCGACCGAAGGCCTTGATCCAGCTATCGACCAGAAGGCGGGCCGTTTCCGGTCCGGCGGCCATCATCGTCGTGTCTGTTTCCCTGTCGCCATCGTCCCCGGTGTCGGCGTCCCTGGCGTCATCTTCCCTGTCGCCGTCCTCGGGCGCAGCGATAACGTCGCGGAGCCAGCCGAAGCCGTGCAGGCGGCGTGCGAAAGCCCGCGTTGGTGCGGGCTTCAGCCAGATATTGTCCTGCTCGGGATCGACCGAAAGCAGGTCACCGGCAAGCGGAAAGCGGCCGGCGCGGATTTCCGCTCCGCGCTCCGGCTTGCTGGCGTAGAAGTCCTCGGGCAAGGGGCCGATTTCGGTCGGCAGCGGACCAAGGTCGTGCAGGCTGGAGAACAGGCCGATGGAATGCAGCGTCGAGGACGCCTCCCGTCGCGCCGTTGCGACGAGCGCGTCAGCATAATCAGACAGACGCACTTTGACCGCCATGACTTACGAACGCAGCGCTGAAATGTTGGCGCGATAGGCGTCAGGCCCGCCCTTGAACACGGCCGATCCGGCGACCAGCGCAGACGCGCCTGCGGCAATGCAGTCCTTGGCCGTTTGCGGGTTCACCCCACCATCAACCTCGATCCTGGTGGCAAGGCCGCGTTGATCGATCCGGGCTTTCAGGGCTTCGATCTTTCGCAGCTGGCTGGCAATGAAGCTCTGGCCGCCAAAGCCCGGATTGACGCTCATTACCAGAACGAGGTCGAGCTCGTCGAGAACGTAATCGATCACTTCCACCGGCGTTGACGGGTTCAGCGCGGCGCCGGCCTTGGCGCCGGTCGCTTTGATCGCCTGGACGGTCCGATGAAAATGCGGCCCGGCTTCCGGATGCGCGGTAATGATGTCGGCCCCCGCATCGGCGAAATCCTGGATGTAGGGATCGACCGGCGTGATCATCAGGTGGACGTCGAAGGGCTTCTTGCTGTGCGGGCGCAAGGCCTTGATCACCGCCGGGCCGATGGTCAGGTTGGGCACGAAATGCCCGTCCATCACATCGATGTGGATCCAGTCGGCACCGGCTTCGTCGATGGCACGAACCTCTTCGGCCAGCTTGGCAAAGTCAGCCGAGAGGATGGACGGGGAAATGATCACGGGAGCACCCATATCGATCCGATAACAGTGGGGCCGGACCCGCGCAAGTCGAACACGGCGGGGCGGCCGGTTTTGAGGCTACCCGGTCCGTTTGACGAACCGGGCGATGAAAAATCCGTCCATGCCGCCTCGGTCGGCCCACAGGGCCGGTGTCAGGCGGACCCAGCCGGCCGGCGTGATGGCGGCTTCCAGGCCGGGCATTTCGGCCGGTTTGACGGGCGAGTCCTTGAGCAATTTGTGACGTCCCGGGACCCGTCCGGCCAGCGCCTCGCCCTCTTCAGGCTGCAGTGAGCACGTGCATAGCACAAGCTGCCCGCCGGGTCTGAGCATTGTGACGGCGGCCTTGATCATCTCGTCCTGCAGCCGGGCCATGCGGAGGGTGTCGTCCTCGCGCTTGATCCAGCCGGCCTCGGGGTGCCGCCGCAGCGTTCCCGTGGCTGTGCAGGGCGCATCCAGAAGCACGGCGTCAGCGAGGCGGGTCGGTTGGTAGGTCCGGGCATCACCGGCCACGAGGGTCGCCGAGAGTCCCGTCCGTCCGAGGTTCTCGCGGAGGCGGTCGAGGCGCTTGTCCGACAGGTCGAGTGCCGTCACGTCGGCTCCTGTCGCGGCCAGTTGCAGCGTCTTGCCGCCGGGAGCGGCGCACAGGTCGATCACGCGACTGCCGGGTTTCAGGTCCAGAAGTGTGGCCGGAATCGAGGCTGCGGCGTCCTGCGCCCACCAGGCGCCCTCGCGATAGCCCGGCAGGGCCCGGACGTCGCCAACCACGCTGCGTCGCAGGGAGCCGTTTGGCAGGATTTGCGCCTCGAGCTGGTCGGCCCAGTGCTCACGCTCGTCCGGATTGCGAACCGTCAGGTCGAGGGGCGGGGTGGTGGCAATGGCGTTGGCGATCCGGCTCAACGTGCCTGGACCATAGGCCGCCCGCCAGCTGTCACGCAGCCAGTCCGGCAGGTTGTCGCGCGGGAGGGTCTGCTTGAGCGGCTCGCGGCCCTCACGATCAACCCGGCGCAGGACGGCATTGATCAGCCCCTTGAGCTTGCGGGCGTCGGCGCGCTCCTGGGCCAGCTCCACGGTCGAGGACACGACGGCGTGCGGCGCGCCGTCCATCCACAACAGCTGGGTCGCGCCGGTGATCAGCAGGGCCTGGGCCCCTTCGGAGGTTTCGTGCAGCGGCCGCGAGAGCAGGGCGTTCAAGACTGTTCGGGTCTGCCCGAGACGGCGAAAGGTCGTCGCGGTGATGGCACGTGCAAAGGCCCGGTCGCGATCGCTCATGGCGTTGAAATCGGGCGTGTGGTCGAGCGCCGCCTCGAGCGTGCGGCGTTCCTTCATCACGGCAAGGTAGGCAAGGGCCGCAGCGCGGCGCGGGGAAAGTCCGTCACTCATGCCGCGGAGCTAGCACGCAGGTCCCGCCCCGTCGATGGCGAGGTGCCGCGGATCAGCCCCAGGGACCTCTTTGTGACCAGGGTCCGGGCGCAATATCGGCACGGGCACCGGCCATCCGGCGCAGTTTGTCGATCCGGTTGGCTGTATCGGGGTGTGTGGAGAAAAGGTTGTCCATGCGCTGACCGTTCAGCGGGTTGATGATGAACATGTGGGCGGTCGCCGGATTGCGCTCGGCGGCGACATTCATTGTGCGGCGGGCGGACCGCTCGATCTTTTCCAGTGCACTGGCAAGCGCCATCGGGTCACCGGCAATCTCTGCGCCGACGCGATCCGCCTCGTACTCGCGGGCCCGGCTAATGGCGCTTTGCACCAGCATCGCGGCCATCGGGGCGAAGATCATCATGGCGAGGGAGCCCAGCAGCCCGGCGCGGTTATTGCCGCCGAAGAAGAACGCGAAATTGGCCAGCATGCCGATCGCACCGGCGAGGGTCGCGGTGACCGTCATGGTCAGCGTGTCGCGGTTTTTCACATGGGCCAGCTCGTGCGCCATCACGCCCTGGATCTCGGTCCGGTTGAGACGTTCCAGCAGGCCAGTCGTCGCGGCGACGGCGGCATGGGCCGGGTCGCGGCCGGTCGCAAAGGCGTTGGGCTGGTCGCTCTGGATGACGAAAACCCGCGGGACCGGCAGGCCGGCCCGGCGCGCCAGGTTTTCGACATCGCTCGCATACTGGCGCAAGGCCGGGTGCCGCTCATCGACGCCGATCTCGCGGGCCCCGTGCATGCGCAGCACCATGTCGGCGGAATTCCACCAGGCGAACAGGTTCATGCCGCCCGCCACCACAAGGGCCAGCAGCGCACCCGCCGGACCGCCCAGCAGATAGCCGATTCCCATGAAAAGTGCCGTCATCCCGGCGAGGAGGAGGAAGGTGCGCAACGTGTTTGCTGTCATTGTCGAAGCCTGTGTGTCTTGGCGAGCCGGGGCTCGCGATCTATCTAGATGGTATGACCGATGATGATCAGCAAGACGGGACCGGCATGACCGCAATCCCCTCCGAAACTGCGGCCCCAAAAACACTCACCCCGGCCGCTCAACGCGCCCTTGCGGAAGCGGCGGAAAGGCGGGAGGCTGCGGCCCGCCAGGCAGCCCGCGACAGCGAGAGCCCAACTGAGCTGGGGGGGCGCAAAGGGCCTGAGCCGACGCGGTTCGGCGATTGGGAGAAGAAGGGGATCATCTGTGACTTCTGAAGCCTCCTCCACGAAGCCTTGCGAGGTCGTGATCCACCGAGAGAGAGCCGTGGCCGAATTCGTCTGGCGTGGAGAAATCAGTCTTGAGACGATCCTCGCGGCCTATGACGAGGCCGCCGCGCATCCGGACTGGCGACCTCATTTCAACCGGCTTTCGGTCTATGCCGACGACCTGCCCGGCGACGGGGCGGATTTCGACATCGTGAAGCCGTGCGCGACGGGATTGATGACTGGCAGGCGCGAAACGCCCCGGGGCAACATATCCATGCGGCCAATGTTGTGGCCTCGCCCTTCAATGATGCCCTCGCGGCGGTGTGGGAGACACTCTCGCGCGACAGTCCGGGCGTGACAGTACAGATATTCCGGGGCCGGGATGCGGCGCTGGACTGGCTCGACTCCGTCAGCCCCTCGGTGTCTGACCGGAACGCGCCTGAAACGTGATCTGGCGCCGGCCGCTTCGCCTGACCGGTGCAGGTGCTTAGTGGACGACCGGCAAGCTGCTAGTGTGCCGGAATGAGACATTCGAGCCTGATCCGATTGGCCGCATTGGCAGCATGCGCACTGTGGGCGAGCCCTGCCGAGGCCCAGGGCGGGCCTAAGCGCACCTGCACGGCGGACGATATCCGCCAGGCCCTCGCTGGCGACTATGCCGGGCCGCCCTGCCGCTTTACCGAGATGCCTGCGGGTCTCGCCGCGCCCGCGCCGACCACAAGCCTCGCGCTTGCCGGAGCTCCGCCGAACCGCCCGCATGCGGCAGGGACGGCGCCGCTGCAGCCGCAGGTCCGCCAGCCCGCGCCTGCGCCGACCCGGCAATCACCCCGCTCCGTTCGGCCTGTGACCACTGCCCCCTTGCCGGTTTCCGGAGGCGAGCCTGTCCGCCTCAGCGATGACTTCTTCGCCGGAAACCTTGTCGGTGGTGTCGGACGGGAACCGGCCATCCAGTATGGATATCGCGGGATTATCGCTATTGACGCGGCCGGACGAGCCAGCGTCCTGGCACCCGGACAGGTCCCGGTCTCGCCGATTCTGCGCATGCAGGCGCGCGGTGCGCTCCGCACGCAGCTGGTTGGCCAATAAAACCGCCCGATAGCGGGACCGCAATCCGGGACCGGATCAGACGTTCGCCATTTCCGCGACGATGGCTCTGGCGGCTGCCTCGGGATCCGCGGCCGCGTTGACCGGTCGTCCAACGACCAGGTGACTGGCACCGTCGGCCAAGGCGCTGGCCGGTGTCGAAACCCGCTTCTGATCGCCAATGTCGGCGCCTGCGGGCCGAATGCCGGGCGTGACGATCAGCAGATCATCACCGAAGCGCTGACGGATCTCTCGCGCCTCATGGGCGCTGGCGACAACGCCGTCGACTCCGGCTTCCAGCGATTGCTCGACACGCCGAAGAACGAGGTCGCGAGCGCCGAACGCATAGCCCATTTCGGCCAGCATCTCGTCGTCATAGCAGGTCATGACCGTGACCCCGAGCAATTTCAGATCCGAGCCCTCGCGGCCCGCCACGGCGGCGCGCATCACGGCAGGTTCGGCGTGGATGGTGAGCAGGTCTGCTCCGCCCGTGGTGATCGAACGGGTCGCTTTCTCCACGGTCGCCGGGATGTCGTGCAGTTTGAAGTCGAGGAAAACCTGTTTTCCGGCGGCCTTGATCCGGTGGCAGAGATCCATTCCGCCAACGGGAAAGAGCTGAAGCCCGATCTTGTAGAAGCTGACGGTATCGCCGACGGACTCGACGAGAGACCAGGCGGCGTCTGTCGTCGGCAGGTCGAGCGCGACGATGAGGCGGGAATCGGCGTGTGACATGCCGCGGTTTTAAGCCGCGTCGTCGATCAGAAGCAAGCGCAGACCGAGGCCGCCGAATGCGGTCGCAGACAGGCCATTGAGGACACGTCGCGCGTTGCGGGAATCGGCCAGCCAGGCCTGGGCCTGACCGGCGGCGAGCGCGACAGCGGTCAGAACCGCTGTTCCGATCGCAAAGAAGATCCCACCGAGTACCAGCATTTGCAGCCAGACTGGCGACAGCTCGGGATTGGTGAACTGGGGCAGGAAGGCGAGGAAGAAGAGGCCGACCTTGGGATTGAGAAGATTGGTCACAAGCCCGCGCCGAAAGGCGCGTGAGACGGTCTGCGCGCTGCGGGCTTCCAGCGGGGCGTCGAGTTTTCGCAAGGTGACCCAGGCGAGGTAGAGCAGATAGCCAGCGCCCAGATATCGCACGACCGTCAGCGCCTGTTCGGCTGTTGTCAGCAGTGCCGCGAGGCCGGCAGCTGCCAGCACCGTCCAGATGGCGCCACCGGTGATGATGCCGGCCATGGCGGCCAGCCCGGCGCGCCGGCCGCGTGATGCAGCGGTCGCGATCGTAAAGGCCATGTCAGGCCCGGGCGTCAAAGCCAGTGCAATGGCGCCGACAAGGAAAATCGGGAACAGGTCCGGGTCGAGCATGGCCGCCTCCGCGCGCCGGAGGGTTCCGGTCGAGCCCAACCATGCCATTGGCGGACAAATTGTCCACGGCGCTGCGCCGGCCACGCGGCAACAATGTTGTGATTAGGAACATGCCAAACTATTACAAGCGGTGGAGGATGCGGCTTCAATGAGTGATGTGTTCAAGGCCCTGGCCCACCCGGTTCGCCGCGACGTCCTGCGCGCGCTGCGCGACGGGCCGAGCTCGGCGGGTGTTCTGGCCGGCCGGTTTCCGGTCTCGAAGCCGACCATGTCCGGCCACTTCAACATCCTTCGCGAAGCGGGCCTGATTGTGGCCGAGCGCCACGGGACAACGATTGTCTACCGCCTCAACGCCAGCGTGGCCGATGAGGCGATCGGCTGGTTGATGGCACTGGTTGGCCGGACGGCCCCAATCAGCGACGAGGAGGAATGAGCATGAAACGCGGACTGATCCGTTCGGTCGTCTTTATTGTCCCCGCGCTCGTCCTGGCGGCGCTGGGGTGGCTGGGGACCGACAGCACGACGCAAATTCCGGTTCACTGGGGAATGGACGGACAACCGGACCGTTATGGCGGACGGTTGGAGGCCTTCTTCCTGCTGCCGGCGATGATGGCCGGATTGAGCGTGCTCTTCGCCATTTTGCCGTCCATCGATCCACGCGGGCGCAATCTCGAACGGTCGCGGATTGTGCTGCAGACGGCTTGGATGGGCTCGCTCGGCCTGCTGCTGGTCATCCAGGCCGGGCTCGTTGCGATTGGTCTGGGCTGGGTCGATCCGGCCGACACCAGCCTGGTTCCGACGTTGGTCCTTGCTGGTGTCGGCGCCTTGTCGGTACTGCTCGGCAACGTCCTCGCCAAGGCGCGTCCGAACTGGTTTGTCGGCATCCGCACACCGTGGACGCTATCGTCCGATCTCGCCTGGGACAAAACGCACCGGCTGACCGGCCGCCTGATGGTTCTGGTCGGATTGGCGATCCTGTCGGGCGTCTGGTTTCTGCTGCCGGAACAGCAGCTTGCTCTCGTTCTGGTCGCCAGCCTTGCGCCGGCGGTCGTCGGAATGGTCTATTCCTACCTCGTCTGGCGTTCGGACCCGGCGCGCGAAACCGCGACCCCGGAGGATGCCGACCCTGACGCCGACTAGGATCCCGTGACGCCGGCGAACAGGTGAAAGGGGAAGCTTTCGACGAGCAGACGCGAGACCTCGATCCCGCGTACAGGATTGCCCTGCCGGTCCAGCGGCGGGCTCCAGAGTCCGAACCCGCCAATGCCCGGTACAACGATCATCAGACCGCCAGACACCCCGGACTTGGCGGGTAGCCCGACAGTGAAGGCATATTCGCCGGAATAGTCATACATGCCGCAGCTCAGCATGAGGGACAGGGTGTTGCGGACGATCCGGCTGTCGATCACCCGGTGCCCTGTCGTCGGACACACGCCGCCATTGGCGAGGGTTGCCGCGACAACCGCCATTTGGCGACAGTCCATCGTCATCGAGCAGGCCCGGAAGTAGAGGTCGAGCGCGGCGGCCGGGTCGACGTCCTCGGGAAAGGCGTCGTGTTCGTCCATCAGCTTGACCAGCGCCAGGTTTCGCTTCGCTGTCCCGCGCTCGCTTTCATAAACCGCCTGGTCGATGCCGACCTTGCTGCCGCCGGCGGCTGATCCGACAAATCGCTGCAACAGGCTGGCCCGGTCGGCGACGGGCAGTCCGGGGCGGATCATGGCACTGCACATGATGGCACCGGAATTGATCATCGGATTGTGCGGCCGGTTGTCGGGGTCGAGCGCCAGCTCGTTGAAGCGTCGGCCCGATGGCTCGCGGCCGACATGCCGATGGACCTGGTTCTCGCCATTCAGGCCCATGGACAGCGCGTAGATGAGCGGCTTGATCGCCGATTGCTGGCAGAACGCGGTATCGGCCTCGCCAAACGCTGTCTGCTGACCGTCGATCGAACAGACTGCCAGCCCATAGGCCGCGGGATCTTGTTTTGCCAGCTCCGGGATGTAGTCCGCCAGGACGCCGTCGGTGACATCACGAGCATAGGCGAAAATATTGGCCAGGCGACTGGAAAAATTTTCGAAATTCGAAACCGCCAAGTGACCGTCCAGCGCTTGTCGGACAAGCTCGAGCGCATCGGAGCCGAGCTGAGCCGCCATGGTGGCGGAGTCGAGGTCACCAGCAGGCAGGTCTGACAGGGCGGTCAGGCGCGACATGCCGGCAGCGGTCAGCCCGGCGCGTTCCAGCACGGCAAGCAGGTCGGCGGCGGTACGGCACCCTTGGTTCCCGGCGCGCTCACAGATCGCTTCAGCGAGCGCCGTCCGCACATCCGGCGTGGCCTCATCCTGCTCATAGCGGGCAGGGCGGGCAAGGAAGCGGGCAAAGAGATCGTTTGCATGTGACGTCATGCCGCCAGAATGGCCAGCATCGCTGCCCTGTCCAGTCGCCTTGGCGCTCCGGTCATGCCGAATATGATGTGAAACACTTGCCTGTCAGCAAGAGCAGCGCTACGCGCATGGGCATCTCGAGAAGGAATTTGCCCATGCCTGCGAAAAAGCCCGTCAAAAAGGTCGTTCTTGCCTATTCCGGTGGCCTCGACACTTCGGTCATCCTGAAATGGCTGCAGGACGCCTATGACGCCGAAGTCGTCACCTTCACCGCCGACCTTGGCCAGGGTGAGGAGCTTGAGCCGGCGCGCAAGAAGGCGGAAGCGGCCGGGGTTTCGGAGATTTTCATCGAGGATCTGCGCGAGGAATTCGTGCGTGATTTCGTTTTCCCCATGGTGCGCGCCAACGCTGTCTATGAAGGGCAGTATCTGCTCGGGACCTCGATTGCCCGCCCGCTGATCGCCAAGCGGCTGGTCGAGATTGCCCACGCCACCGGCGCTGACGCCGTGGCGCATGGCGCGACCGGCAAGGGCAATGACCAGGTCCGTTTCGAGCTGGGCGTCTATGCCCTCGACCCGGACCTGCGGATTATTGCGCCGTGGCGCGAGTGGGATCTCAATTCCCGGACCAAGCTGATCGCCTATGCCGAGGAGCACGGCATTCAGGTCGCCAAGGACAAGCGCGGCGAGGCGCCCTTCTCGGTCGATGCCAATCTCTGGCACACCTCGTCCGAGGGCAAGTTGCTGGAAGACCCGGCCGAGGAAGCCGCCGAGCTGGTCTATCAGCGCACCAATGCCCCGGAAGCGGCACCGGACACGCCGGAATATGTGACGGTCTCCTTCAAGGCGGGCGACGCGGTCGCGCTGAATGGCGAAGCCATGAGTCCGGCCACCCTCCTGACCGCCCTGAACGAGCTGGGGCGCGTTCACGGAATCGGCCGGCTTGACCTGGTCGAGAACCGCTTTGTCGGCATGAAGTCCCGCGGCATCTACGAGACGCCGGGCGGCACCATCCTGATGGCCGCGCATCGCGGGATCGAGCAAATCACCCTCGATCGCGGAGCCGCCCACCTCAAGGACGAGTTGATGCCGCGCTATGCCAAGCTGCTTTATGAGGGCTTCTGGTTCTCGCCCGAGCGCGAAATGCTGCAGGCAGCAATCGACCACTCGCAGCAATATGTCAGCGGTGATGTCCGTCTCAAGCTCTACAAGGGGTCGGCCAGTATCGTCGGACGGTCTTCCGAGCACTCCCTTTACTCGCTCGAGCATGTCACCTTTGAAGAGGATGTGGTCTACGACCAGAAGGACGCCGAGGGGTTCATCCGGCTCAATGCCTTGCGCCTGCAGCTGCTTGCGCGCCGCAAGCGTCGCCTGGGCCACAATGACTGATCGTGCGGACTGACAAGCCCGACCGGATGAATGAAATATTCATTTGTCCGGGCGCGTCTTTACTCGGGGTTGTGTTGGGCAGACGATTCCACGTCCGGGACGGCTCCGGGTTAATTTTGTCTTAAGAGCTTGTGCCTCACTGTGCCGGAGGCCTGAGCGGAGGGTGAGGGCGCGTGCACTCCATCCTGTTGACAGTATTAATCGATTTGGCATTCGCTGCGGCTCCGACCGCGGCGGTTGCGATGATGTGGCGCCAGGCTGCGATCCTGCGGGCGGCCGGGGCCATGCCTCCGGTCCGGTTCCTCTCGATCGGTTTGATCATCTGGGCCGTCTACAAGCTGCTGGATGCCATCGCCCTGCTCGCCGGCCCGTTTTTTCTCAATGAAGCCGAGCTGGCCTCGGTCACGCAAGTCGTTCGGATCGACATGCGCTGGCCTGTCGAATTCCTGACCACCGTGTTTCTGATCATCGGCTTTGTCTGGCTGTTCCGCCGTATGATCGAGATCATGAGTGGCTTGCAATTGTCCCACGAAGCGCTTGAGACCGAGCTCGACAATAGTAGCGAGCGTGAGGCCGAGCTCAAGGAGCGGGCGAATACCGAACGCGCGCAAAGCCAGTCCCGATCGGAATTCGTGCTCGGTCTGAGTCACGAATTGCGCACGCCGCTGAACGGCATATTGGGCCTTTCGAGCTTGCTCTCGAATACCGACCTCGATGCCTCCCAGCGCAAATTATTGGCGACCATTGACCGCTCCGCCCATGCCATGCTGTCACGCGTCTCTGACGTGTTTGATCTGGCCAGGCTCGAGAACAACCGGGTCGAGCTTCGCAGCGTTGCTTTCCGGCCCGATGAGCTGGCGCGGACAGTTGTTGGCCTTTTCCAGCCCCCGGCGGGTGAGAAAGGTGTGAAGCTGGCGCTTGAAGTTGCCGAGGGCGCGGCTGTTCCGGTGTTGGGCGATCCGGTTCGGGTGCGTCAAATCCTCAACAATCTGGTCTCCAACGCGGTGAAGTTCACACCGCAGGGTACGGTCACGCTGACGGTCAGCCACAGTGAGGAGAGCGGCCCGAAATCCTGGGTGGAGTTCCAGGTCGCTGATACCGGGGTCGGGATGGATGAGGCTTTGTTGTCCCGTCTTTCCAACCAGTCCGGTACCGCGGCCGGCGGCGATTCCGGACTTGGATTGTCGATTTGCCGCCGCCTCGCCCGACTGATGGATGGCGATATGACAATCGAGAGCACGCCTGGAGCCGGGACGACGGTGACCGTGCGTATCCAGGTCCAGGACGAGCCCGTCGAGCAGTCCTAGCGTCTTCACGGATGCCCTCTTCGCGCGGCCGCAGACACAAGGCCGGACACGGACTAGTGTGAGGGCGGGAGGACACTGACATGAATCATTTGCTGACTGCGACCGCCACGGCTCTGACCATGGCGGCCTGCTCGCCGCCCGTTGCCGGTTTTGACCATCCGGCCCTGCTGGAGCTGGTGCCCGAGGCCGAGCGGGCGACGATCGCCGCTGCTGATCGCCATGTGCTCGTCGTTCGTCATGCGATCAAGGTCGCCCCGGACTGCAATGCCATGTCCTGCCAGCTCAGCCCGGAAGGCGAGGCGATGGTGGCGCGGTTGGCCAGCCTGATCGGCGATGTACCGGTTGACCGGGCGTTTGCCAGTGCAGCCTGCCGAACCCGGCTCACCGCCGCTGCCGGGGGCGTGGCCGTTGTGGCTCACCAGGCGGCTGATGGCTATGCCGTGGGCTGCACAGAGGGCGAAACGGTGGAGCGCCAGCGCGGAGATGCCTATCGCGAGGTGGATGCCGCCGCGACCGGCTGGACCCTGGTCGGCGAGCATTCCAATACCTCCTGTCTGTGGATGTCGGCCTTTGCCGGACCCGAGGCCGCCCATAGCGCCGGCTGTGACGAGGAAGGTCGGCTTCCTGAAGACGCCTATGGCGATATTTTCTGGCTCCATGCCTCCGGAGAGGACTGGTCGTTGACGGTTCTGCCGGGCGCGTTCTCCGTCACCGATTGAGCCCATGCGCCTGCTGTTTGTCTGCACCGGGAATATCTGTCGCTCACCGACCGCCGATGCCGTGGCCCGATCGCGCCTGGCGGCGGCCGGCCTGGACTGGATCGTGGATAGTGCCGGGACTGGCGGATGGCATGCCGGTGAAGCGCCGGACGAGCGGGCGACGGCGGCTGCTGCTGCGCGGGGCCATGATCTCTCTGTGCTGAGTGCGCGCGAGGTCGATCCGGCGGACTTCATCCGCTTTGACCAGATCATCGCGATGGACCGTAGCCACATGCGTTTTCTCCGAAGGATGCCCGGAGCGGAGCGCGGTGCCCGCCTCAGCCTGATGATGGACTGGGCCGGTGAGGCCGGGGTTGATGTGCCGGATCCCTATTATGGCGGCGATGACGGGTTTGAGCGGGTGCTCGACATGATCGAGCGCGCGGTCGATGGGCTCATCGCAGGCCTGCAGGATGATCAGAGCAGCGGATAGTCCGCCTCGGGTTCGTAGATATTGCGCTCACCACGTGACAACTGACTGGAATAGAGCGTGAAATGGGTGGCCCGCCAAGGCTCGGTGACGAAACCGCCCGTCCGTTCGGCAAATCGCGTCAGCTTTTCAATCGGGGTGCCCTGTAGATAGGCCAGCGTCATGTGCGGGTGGAATTTGCGCGAGTCGGCTTCCAGTCCGGCGCGGCGCGCTGCCCGTTCGCATTTGGCGTTCAGCTCGGCCAACGGCTCGCTCGGGCGCAGGCCCAGCCAGAGGCTGTGCGGGTCGAGTTTGCCGAACCAGCCCGAGCCTTGCAGCGTGAGATCAAAGGGCGGCATGGCAATACTGGCCAGCTCGGCATCGAGGTCCTCGGCCTGCTTGCCGTCCATCGTTCCGAAAAAGCGCAGGGTGATGTGAAAATTCGCGCTCGGACGCCAGCGCGCGCCGGGCACGCCTTTTTGCAAACGGCGGATTTCCTTGTGAAATATTTCAGGAACCGGCAGGGCGGCGAAAAGGCGTGGGGTCATGGGGCACCGTCTGGACAGGCTTTCAACTAGGGCGATTTCCCCGGACAAGGCAATCAGGTCCCATTATGGGGGATTCGAAACCTCCCAGTCCCCCCATCCGGTGATGCCGGAAACTTGCCATATGGCCGGGAGAACATGATATACAACGTACAAAGCGCCATTCGCGGCGCGCGTAGACAAGAGAGACGTCCACAATGAATGATTTTTCCCGCACCTATTCCGGCGGCGCCTCGATGGACATGTCGGTCGATGCCGGCCTGCGCAATTTCATGCTTGGCGTTTACAACAAGATGGGCCTGGGTCTGCTGCTCTCCGCAGCGATCGCCTATGCGGTCGGGACCTACCCGCCGCTGACCCAGCTCGTTTTCGGAACGCCGCTGCTCTTCGTCGTTCAGTGGGGCCCGCTGGCCCTGCTGATGGGTTCCATGTTCTTCATGCGCAATCCGTCTCCGACCGGCAGTGCGATCCTGTACTGGGCAATCGTGACACTGATCGGCGCGAGCCTGAGCTTCTGGGTCGTCATGGCGACATCGGGCCAGGCTGTTCAGCGCATTGGCGGCGGCAGCCTCTCGGTTGATTTCGGAACCATCGCGCAAGCCTTTGTGATCACGGCCGGCTCCTTCATGGCGCTGTCGGTCTTCGGTTACACCACGAAGCGCAATCTGATGCCGATGCAGAACTTCCTGTTCATGGCGGTCTTCGGTGCGATCGCGCTGGGCCTGCTGAACATGTTCTTTTTTCAGTCCGGCATGCTCGAGCTGCTGCTGCAGTTTGCGGTGCTCCTGCTGATGGCGGGCGTCGTGGCTTGGCAGACCCAAGCGCTGAAGGTGACCTACTACCAGATCGCCGGTGACCAGCGCTCGATGGCGGTGATGACCAATATGGGCGCGCTGAACCTCTACATCGCCTTCGTGAACATGTTCCAGATCATCCTGTCCCTGCTCGGCAGCCGCGAATAGCGCCACTGTCACAGCGACCGAAACACAAAACCCCGGGGCCTGCGCTCCGGGGTTTTTTTATGGGCGTATCGCGGACTGCCGGGTCTCGACCCTAGTCGACGACCTGGAATTTCTTCTTATCGAATACGGTCATTACCTGGGCGAGGTCGTGCCCGCGCTTGAGGATCTGTCCGCCCATCGCGACCACTTTGAACTGGCCCTGGCGGTTGGCATCGGCGGGCGTCTTGATCACCGAATACATCGGCATCTCACTGTGGCGGCGGAAAATCGAGAACACGGCTTCGGACTTCAGCCCGTCAATCGCGTAGTCCTTCCATTCGCCCTGGGCGACAAAGCGGCCATAGACCCGAAGGATCGCGTCGAGCTCTCGCCGGGTCCACATGATCGGTTCCGGCTTGCGTTTCGCGGCGGTGGATATGGGATGCACTCGAAATTCTCCTGCCAGTTGAATTGGCCTGCCCAGCTTACAAACATTTCACGCGGTGCCGCAAAGTCGCCACATTCTCGGCGCGATGCCGCCATACCGCCCCACCACCGTCTCACCTGTCGGCCGGGCGCAAAACGCCTCCGAGCCTGGATTTAGACAGCCCCCCAGCCCCCCGGGTCAAGAGGTTGCGATCCGGTCGACACCCCCCGTTTTCGCTCCTGAAACTGACAGTGCGCCTTGCCTCTGGCCAAGCGCTCCGCGTCGGGCTAACGCTAGTCCTGTCAGATCATGAGCCCTGCGAAACATGCTGGTTGCCGATCATCTCATCAAGGATTTCGGATCCTTCCGTGCAGTCGATGGTGTCAGCTTCACCCTCGAGCGCGGTGAAGTGCTCGGGTTTCTCGGTCCCAATGGTGCTGGCAAGACCACCACGATGCGCATGCTCGCAGGCGGGCTGGAGCCGGATGGCGGCACGGCGTCCATCGCCGGATATGATTGCACCGCGCAGCGCCTCGAGGCCCAGTCGCGCCTTGGTTATCTGCCGGAGGGCGCGCCGGCCTACCCGGCCATGACACCCCGTGGCTTTGTCCGGTTCGGACTTCGCGCGCGCGGCTTCTCCGGCAGCGCGCTGACCCGGGCGACCGGGCTGGCGCTGGAACGCGCGACTTTGGGCGAAATGGCCGATCAACCGATCGGGACCCTGTCCAAGGGCTATAAGCGTCGCGCGGCCCTGGCGGCCGCGATCGCCCACGATCCGGCTGTCCTGATCCTCGACGAGCCGACCGACGGGCTCGACCCTAACCAGAAAGATGGCGTGCGCCAGCTGATCCGGGACATGGCGCCGGAGAAGGCCATCATCATCTCCACCCACATCCTCGAGGAAGTTCCCGCTGTCTGTTCGCGCACCATCGTTATCGACAAGGGTCGGCTGCTGTTTGACGGCACCCCGAATGCCTTTGCGGCGACGGGCCCTGAAAAAACGGTTGAGTCCGCTTTCCGCAGCCTGACCCAGGGCCTCACCGACGGGGAGGCAGCCGCGTGATCCACGCCCTCCATGCCGTCTATCGTCGCGAGCTCACCGCCTACTTCCAGACCCCGCTGGCCTATGTTTTCCTCGCGGTCTTTGCCTTTTGTGCGCCGGCCTTTGCCTTTCATATCGGTCGCATCTTTGACACCAATCGCGCCGATCTCGCGCCGATGTTCGATTATCTGCCGTGGCTGTTCGTCGTCCTGATGCCCGCTTTGGCGATGCGGGCCTGGGCCGAGGAACGCGACCGCGGGACGCTCGAATTCCTGATGGCGCTGCCGATCCCGCTCTGGGCGTCGACCGGCGGTAAATTCCTTGCGGCATGGTCGATGGCCGCCTTTGCGCTCGTGCTGACCTTCCCGATGTGGATTGCGGTCAATTATCTCGGCGCTCCGGACAATGCCGCGATCGCAACCGGCTATCTCGGTGCCTGGTTGATGGCGGGCGGCTATCTGGCGGTCGGACAAGCCCTGTCGGCGACCACATCCAACCAGGTGGTCGCTTTCGTGCTGGGTACCGGCGTGGCTTTCCTGCTGACCATGGCCGGCCTGCCCTTCGTGCTGTCAGCCCTGGGTGAGAGTGCACCGGCTGTGGTGTCTGAATTCGTCGCCGGACTGAGCGCGCTCGAGCATTATGATGCTTTCCGCCATGGCGTGATCGGTCTGGCGGACCTGCTCTATTTTGTCGGCCTGATCCTCGTCGCCCTGACAATCGCCGGCATCCTGGTGGCCGAGCGGCGTGGAGGCGGGCGATGAAGCGCACCCTCTTCCTGCCGCTGATGCTGGTCAGCCTGCTCCTGATATTCCTCGCCGGAAACGATCTCGCGGGCCGTTGGCTTGGCGGCGCCCGGCTCGATCTGACCCAGGACGGTCTGTACCGGTTGTCTGACGGATCTGTGGCGGTCATGGACCGCCTCGAGGAACCGGTGGAATGGCGCTTCTACTATTCCCGTGCCGAGGCCGCGCAATATCCGGCGATCCGGGCCTATGCGACCCGGGTTCGTGAGTTTCTCGCGGCCTATGCCGACCGGTCCGGGGGGCGGGTCCGCGTCACCGAGATCGATCCCGAGCCATTCTCGGCGGATGAGGATGCGGCGCTGGGCGCGGGCCTGACGCCGATGCCGACCGATGGCGGTGAGCGTCTCTTCTTTGGTCTGGTGGCCCGCAATTCGGTCGATGACCAGGCCATCATCCCGCTCTTCCGCGAAGAGGCCGAGGCCCGCCTCGAGTACGAGCTCACCCGTCTGATCGTCGATATCGAGCGTCCGGCCCGACCCCGTCTGGCTGTGCTGACCGGATTGCCGCTAAGTCCCGATGATGGTGCGCCCAATACCTTCATTGCCGAGTTGAACGCCGCTTACGATCTGGTCTGGCTGTCGCGCGATTTCGATCAAATCCCCGATGTCAGCGCCCTCCTCATCCTTCACCCTGGTGTGTTGAGTGAGGGGCAGACCTATCTGGTCGACCAGTTCGCCCTCAGCTATGGGCGGATCGTCGCTTTCCTTGATCCGCTTGCCCATATGGCCTTGCGCCCCGGGCCGGATGGGCTGCCGCCGCTCAATGCACGCCGGGCCTCTGACCTTGGCCCGCTGCTCGCGCGCTGGGGTGTCGGCTATGATCCGGAGACGGTCAGCATGGATCGCCAGCTCGGCCTTCCGGTCGAGATCGTGGAGGCTGATGGCCGCGCCCGCCGCCGCGCCTATCCGCTCTGGTTTGCGCTCGGGGCAGGCCAGATCAGCCAGTCGGACCTGGCCACCTCAACCCTCGATCTCGGCCTCAATTTCGGATCACCCGGTGCGCTTGAGATCGGCAGTCTGCCTGATGTCGAGATCACCCCGCTGCTGGCCACCTCGCCGGAAGGCGCCCTGCTGGATGCCGACATCGCCGCCGGGGCGCCAGGCCCTGATGCCCTGCTGCAGGATTATCAGCCGGCGCTTGAACCACCCGTCATCGCAGTCCGGGTGACGGGCATGATCGAGACGGCCTTTCCCGACGGCCCGCCGGCCGGCGACATCGCCTTTGTGCCGGACAATCACCGCGACTTCGCCGGCGGTCCGGTCGATATCGCCATTGTGGCCGATGCGGACTGGCTCGATGACAGTTTCTATGTCCGCAATGATCCGGGCACCGGCAGCACCTATGTGGCCGACAATCTGACCCTCGCGCTGAATCTGATCGATATGGCGGCGGGTGACCCGGCCCTGGTCGGGCTGCGCTCGCGAACACCCTCCCTGCGCCCGATGACGCGGGTTGAGGGCCTGCGCTCGGCCGCCGAGGCGCGTTATATCGAGGCGCAAGATACGCTGGAGGCCGAAATTGCCGATGCACAGGCCCGTCTGGCGACCCTCCTGGGCAGTGGCCAAGCCTCGGCCTTGCTGTCGGATTCCCGGGCCAGTGATCGCGAGGAAGCAATGCGCTTGCGCCAGCAGATCCTGCAGGGCCGGAGTGAGTTGCGCGGCATCGAACGTGACTTCCGGCGCGATATCGATGCGCTGAATGCCGACCTCCAATTCTGGACGATCGGGGTCCCGCCAGCCCTTGTCATCCTGTTTGGCATCGCCGGCTCGATTGTCCGACGCCGACGGAGGCGCACATGAGCCGCGTGCCAGACCAGCGCCGCCGCACTCAATTGATCATGGCCGCTTCCGTGGCCCTGATTCTCACGGCCGGAGCTGTGACCACGGCCTTTCTGGATGCGCGAGAGACCTGGCGCCCCGATGTCAGTGGCCCGGTTCTGCCGGACTGGTCGCAAGCGGTCGCCTCTGCCCGCGTCATCGAGATATCCGGCTCCGAGACCTTCCGGCTCGAGCAGGTCGACGGGGTCTGGCGCATGCCCAGCCGTGACTTCTACCCGGTTCGTCCTGAGCGGCTGGCCGAACTGGATGCCTATCTTGCCGCGCTGACCTATGTCGGTGCCCGCACGGCCAGTCCCGACCGGCTGGCGCGTCTCGGCCTGGCGCCGCCCGGCGAGGCCGGCGGTGGCACGCGGATCACGGTCAGCAATGGAGAGGCTGACATCGTGGCCGATATCCTCCTTGGCGATACCCGCGGTGAACAGGTCTATGTCCGCCAACCGGGGCGAAACCGCGCTTTCGCCGCGCGGCTGGGCGATGGTGCTGTCGCGAGACCGGACCTGGTGCCGGCCGATGCGTGGCTTGATCTCGATTTTCTGGCGCTGGGTACGAATGATATTGCCCGGGCCGATATCCAGCCGGAATCCGGCCCCGCTTATCGATTGGTCCGGGCTGGTGTCTCGGCGCGAAACTTCTCCCTCCGGCAGCCCGCGGGCTGGTTGCCGATCACGGCGGCGGCCGGCGACGGGCCGGCCTCGGCTCTTGGTCGCGTCCGCTTTCGCGACGTCCGCCGGGCGGATCGGCTGGGCGGGGAGTTCGTTGCCCACCATACCGCCGAGACCTTCTCCGGTCTGCGTGTGCGCGTCGATGTGAAGGCTCTCGGTGAAACGCGCTGGGGCCTGATCACGGCAACGGCGGTGACGGATGGGGCAGACGCCGATGCGGCGGCCCTCAATGCAGCGGCCGAGGGTTGGGCCTTCCTGCTTTCGGATCTGACCCTTGACCGCCTGATCCGGCCGCTCGACCGTATCGCCGACCCAAGAGAGACCGAAGCCGATGCGCCTTAACCAGGTTACCCTGCCGGTCAGCGAGATCGCCCGATCAAAGGCCTTCTACCAGGGCCTCGGATTCCGGCTGCTTGTCGACAGCCCGGACTATTGCCGCTTTCTCGCGCCGGAGGGCGACACCACGTTCTCCCTTCACGTCGAGGAGAGGGTCCGGCCCGGCGCCGTCATCTATCTGGAGTGCGAGGATGTCGACGCCGTTGTCGCGCGCCTCACCGCGGCTGGCTACGCCTTTGATACGCAACCGCGCGACGAGCGCTGGCTGTGGCGTGAGGCCAGTCTGCTCGACCCGGATGGTCACCGGATCAAGGTCTATCATGGCGGCGAGAACCGGATCGACCCACCCTGGCGGGTGAAGCCCGACGCCTGACCGCATATGCCCGTACTTTGTCATGTTTTCCGCGTAGTGCCCGGTCTAGTGTCGCGACACCCGGATCGGAGGTGACCATGACCCGACTGCGCCGCATCGGCTTCCTGTTGTTTGATGACGTGACCCAACTCGATTTCACCGGTCCACTCCAGGTGCTTAACCGGCTTCCGGGCATCTCGATCCATCTCGTCGCCCGCGCCGCGGGTCCGGTCCGCACCGACTGCGGTCCCTTTATCCTGGCGGACACCGCCTTTGAGGACTGCCCGCAGCTGGATCTGATCTGTGTACCGGGCGGCTGGGGTGTTGATCAGGCGATGGAAGATGCGCCGACGCTGGATTTTCTGCGCCGACAGGCGGCCGGAGCCCAGTACGTCACCTCGGTCTGTACCGGCGCCTTTGTCCTCGGCGCGGCCGGGCTCCTGGCAGGGCGCAAGGCGACCACGCATTGGCGTTATCATGCCGCCCTGACCCGTTTTGGCGCTGAAGCGGTTCAGGCCCGCGTGGTGCGTGATGGTTCGCTGTTCACCGGCGGCGGCGTGACTGCCGGGATCGACTTCGCCCTGACCATTGTTCGCGAGCTCTACGGCGATGACCTGGCCCGCTCGATCCAGCTCGGGCTGGAATATGATCCCGCCCCGCCTTTTGATTGCGGATCTCCTGGCAAGGCGTCGGCGACGGTTCTGGACGCGGTGGAGAGCCGGTTTGCGCCGCGCTGGGAGGCGTTTCTCGATGTGGTCGACCGGGTTACCGCAGCTTCGGATACCTAGCCCGGATCGGTCCCGCTCTCGCGTCCCGCCACGCCGGTTCTCATCAGACGGTCGGCCGCGGCGCGGGCAAATCGCAGGGTCAGGGCCTTGCGCCGGGCCGGCGCAAGGGTGAGAGCCGGGCTCTCGCGCACGATGGCACCGCCAAACCCGTCCGCGATGATCAAGCCGGCATCCTCCGGGATGACATCATGCGGAAAGCGCTGTGAGACGGCGAAGTAGAGCCGGTCGCAATAGCCGGCATAATTGGTCCATTTGGTATCGGCCCGGAAATCGGCGATGCCGGACTTGATCTCGATAATGGTGATCTCACCCTTGCGACCGAGCGCCGCGATATCGGCGCGCCGTCCATCCGGCAGGATGAATTCGGGTATGGCGCTGTAGCCCATATGCCAGAGCAGGCGTGCCGCTCCGCGCATCAGCGCCCGGGCGTCATCGATGTCCGGATTGGCGTTGGAGGCGACCGTCTCAAGAATCATGAGGCCAGTCTGTTCCATATTTGTTCGCGCCACAAGAGGCGCCTACTCCACCGGATCGCTCAGATCGAAGCCGTAATAGGTATTGCTGATCATGCTCCGGTGGTCCTGCAAGACCTCAAGGGCGTCTTCGGGCGGGACATCGTGGGCAAGGCTCTCGATCTCGAATTCCATCCGGTAGGCCGGACCCATATGGGTGCTGGCATAGTTGAAGCGGAAAGCGGCATTTTCGATTTCGGTCTGTTCGTCGGCCAGCGTCCAGCCGGTTCCGCCATTGGTCAGGACCAGGTCCACGACATGGCGGGTGTGCGTGGGATGGAAGATATTGAGCGGGGTCTCGCGCCGCCGTTCGGCATTGTTTTCGATCAGGTTGCCGATGCCATGGGCGCGATAGCGGATCGTGTAGAGTTCAGAGGTGTCGCTGTCCTCATACGGGTCCAAAAGCTCGACCCGCTCACGGATGACCAGGCGGTTGGCGTCCAGATCATCCTCTACCCGGATCGGTTCCGCGAAATCGGCGGCACCAAAGGTCTGGTTGTAGAAGTCCAGATAGTCCCGCTGTAGACCGGACAGGCCGTCACGGGCGATCCGAGCCCGGCTCTGGTCGGCGTCATTGCCGGTCAGCACGGTCTCGACCAACAGAATGGCCGGCGCGTCGCGGCCCCCTGAAATGTCGAGCGTCTCGTGAATATTGACCGTACTGGCGGACGGCGCGGCAACCGGCGCCATGCTGACAAGGCCCTCATCGCCGCCATTCAGCGGGAGCGCGAAGCCATAATCGGCCTGGTAGACAACATCCAGCGTTCCGCCCTGATAGGAGCGGGTCGGGTCGAGCCAATAGGTCTCGCCATCATGGTTCAGGCGAACGATGACGTGGTTGAAAGCACCCGGTGAGGGCTCTCGGTGATCAATGCCGCGGCCGGCTCCGAGATTGACGAGGGCCGGGACGGCTTCAAACTCGAGCGCCCGGGCCAGTTCCAGCAAGAGTGCGGTCTTCGCCTTGCAGTCGCCATAGCGGGTTTCCAGCGTACTGGCAGGCGAGGCCGGAACATAGGATCCCTCACCATAGGTCAGCGCCAGGTATCGGACATTGTCCTGCACGAAGCGAAGCGCCGCCATGAGCCGGGCTTCCGGCGTGTCGTGGGCAGCGGCGATCTCGGCGGCCAGCGATTGCACCGGCTCGGCCGGATCGAGGGTGAAGAGAGGTGTGCCCCAGGCTGCCACATCGGACCAGTCGGCAAAGCTTGATATCCGCAAAACCGGGTATTGGCTCACGCGATTGGGCGTCCCGCGTTCCGCATTGATCGCGTCGCGCGGGGTTGGCTCAAGGCGGAATTCTTCATAGTCCCGCCGGCGGATGTGCTCGATCTCAGCCTCGCCGGGGGCGACGTCATGATAGCGCGCCTCACCCCGCGGCCAGATCGAGCGAATCGACCGTCGCTCCACCGGGATTCCCCAGTTGAGGCTGAAGCGGCGAAAGTCCCGGCCGCCGTATGTCGGGTTCAATCCGTAGACAGTGTAGGCGAAGTCGACGATATCGCCGACCCGGACATCATCGATCCGGGCCAGTGCCGTCACTTCGCCGTTCAGCATCTGGCGGTCCCGATTGGATTCGTGGCGCGCGAATTCGATCTGCGTACGATCCCGGCGGTCCAGGGTCTCGCCGTCCCGGGTCAGGCGAACATGGTGAAAGACAACCCGCTCATAGGATGGATCGAAACTGACCTCGAAGCTGGCGAGGGTTTCGATGCCTGATGTGTTCGCGGCCTCGCGGACCCGACGGATATACAGGGCTGGGTCCTCGCCCCGGGCATCATGCTGGTCATCGACCAGCAGATAACGGACACCGCCGAAGCTCTCGAAAACGGCGCGCTCGGGGTCTTGTGGCTCGACCTCCTCGACGAAGGCGGGTGGTGAGCCGAAGGTCGCAGCGGCGGGAATCGGGGCTGCAATTGTGGGCGGCGCGGCTTGTGACCAGGCCACCAACGGACCGGTCAGAACCAGAACGCACCCGAACAAGATACTACGCAACATCGTCAACCCCACGCCCCCTGTGATTGTGCCAGATTAGGGTGACAGCCAGCCTGTGCAAGCGCCCAGCCGACGTTCACACTCATGTTTTCGCAGATTGCAGGGCCCCGAGATGATCGCTGACCGATTGCCGCCGAGCTTGGAAGACTTCGAGACCCTCGCCGTCTCGGCTTATGAGAGCCTGCCGGCGCCGATGCGACGCCTGTGCGAGGGGCTGGAAATCTTCGTGGCTGATTTTGCGGATGCCGAGACGCTCGCCGCGGTCGGACTGTCCGACCCCTTTGAGCTGACCGGTGTCTATATTGGCGTCGACCTGTCGCAGAAATCCGTCTACGACCCGTCACCCGAGCCGGATCGTGTCATTCTCTTCCGCCGACCGATCCTTGATGAATGGGCGGACCACGGGGCGATAACACTTGGCGAACTGGTCACTCATGTGCTTGTGCACGAGATCGGTCACCATTTCGGGCTGTCCGACGAGGACATGCACCGGATCGAGGATGAGGGCTGACCGTCAGGGCGAGACGAGGGACCAGCGTGTGAGTTGTCCGATCTGGTCCGACGCGTCTTTGGCCGCATCGGCCTGCTCTGTCGGTACGGCCCGCCGGTCCACATGGAGATCGTAGCCGAGAGTGACCTGGTTACCGGTTCTCGCCTGTGTCAGAGAAAACTCTATCCCGTCGACATTCAGCTGCCGCGAGGCTGGCGAGATTTCCCAGTCAGAGAAGGCGTCGGGAAGATTCAGGGTGACGCGCGCGATCTGGCGGCCGGGCTCTCCAAGGCTGAGCGGAAACACGCGGTCCCGTTCGACATTCCCGCGCCCCGGGCTGCGTAGCGGGACCTGGCCGACAAGTTGTTCACGCTCCCCATCTTCGTGCTCGCTGATCGCGCGCTCGATATCGATCGCCATGTGCAGGCGGATTTCGTTTGTCTCGCGATCATCCTCGACGGTCAGGTCCGATCGCGTCGCGACAACACCGAACCGGGCCTGATAGCCGTTCAGGACCCGTGTCTCCATGTCAGCGCGCCCGGCCCGGGCGATCCCGGCCCGCATCTGGTCCGCGCCTCTGCCACGTGCCCGGATCTCGATGTCAGCCTGGGCGGCTCCGCTGCTATCGAGCACTGTGAGCGTTTCATGCGTCTCCATGCTCGGGACTGTCGTGTCGCGGGTCGGCATGAGGACAGGCGCATGGCCGTCCCGACTGATTGGCAGGGCCCAGCCGAAATCCGGTTGGGCCAATGTCGCAAGCTGGCCGCCTTGCTCACTCCGTGTGCCATCCAGCCAGTAGGTTGTCCCTGCCAGCTCGGCACGGACGATGACGTGATTGAAAGCCGACGATCGCGGCAGTGTATCCATGAGTGCATACCCCTGCGTCGTGTGAACTAGAGCGGCCTCTGCCTCGATCCCGAGGGCCTGTAGCACGGCCATCAAAAGCACCGTCTTGGCCTTGCAGTCGCCATAGCGGCGGTCGAGCGTTTCAGAGGGTGATGCCGGAACATATCCGCCGGCGCCAAAGCTTATCGCGAGATAGCGAATCTCGTCCTGCACGAACCGGAGCGCTGCGACCAGCTGAGCTTCCGGCGTGTCATGGTCCGCCCGGATGGCGTCCGCGATCTCGACAACCGGGTCAGAGATTTCGGGGGCATAGAAGGGGGCGGACCAGCGCGAGACCGCTTCCCAGTTCTCGAAATTGGAAGTTTGCAGGACAGGCGCCTGCCGGACCCAGGCCGGCGCGCCCCGTTCGCCCTCAAAAGGCGGCGTGGCGACAGGTCCAAACGTCACGACATAAGCCTGCCCGTCTGCTCCGGTCTCAAGCGCTTCGGTGGGTTCCGGGCCAATGAGCCGGTATCGGGGCTCGTCTTGTGCAGACCAGCGGGAGCGAACGAGAACTTGTTCAACCGGGGTCCCAAAACCAAGGCGAAACTCGCGGCTTTCATGATCCGGCAGGGCCGGATTTTGTCCCGTGATGGTGTAGGAATACTCGACACGGTCGCCGAGACGGATATCACTGAAGCGTACGATCGCCGTGCCGCGACCATCAAACATCCGTCGTTCAAGGCGGGTTTCCCGACGGGCGAATTCGATTGTGGTGGTGTCGGAGCGATCCTCGATCAGGCCGTCGCGTTCCACCTGCAAGGTGTGAAACTCCAGGCGCTCATAGGCGGGATTGAAGACGATGGTGATATTGGCAGCCTGGTCGATGCCTGCCGTGCTCACGGGTTCGGAAACCATGCGAACATATTGCCGAGCGTCCGCGCCGGTATCGTCATGCTCGACCTGGTAGAGCCAGTAGCGAACCCCACCCTCGGCTTCGAACCGCTCACCGCCCCGTTCCGGAATCGTCAGGGTGGTTGCGAAATCCGGGGTCTCGGTGAAGACCGCTTCTTCCGGCAGCTCACCGATCGCTGTCAGGCTTGTCAGCAGGGGCGGTCGGGAGGTCGCCGCAGTATCTTCCGGACTGTTTCCGTTCGGCGCCGGATGATCGACGCGCCAGTGCAGGCCAAAATAAATCCAGGAGGCAGCCAGTGCAGCCATCAGGGTCAAGGTGCGCAGGTTTGCTGAGCTCACGATTTGATGCCTTTCTGGTTGTTCAAACCAGAATAGCAACCCATGCGGAAATGGAAACCATTAGCGTGCGGGGTAGCCCCAGCGCTCGATCCACGGCGCCAGCTGGGCGGTGTAAGGCTCGAGCGCCTCGGCATGATGACGCCACAGGCCAACGGCCCGGTCATGAATGGCGTGCTCGACCTGCGCCGCCGAGGGTGTGGACAGGGTCGGCGACAAGCGCTCGCGGTAATCGGACATCTCGCTCTCCCATTCGAGGCCGAGTGCGGCGAGGACGCGGGCGACCTCCTCCTTCATGTCCGTGACGACGTCCTCGTAGCGGACTTCGATCACGCGCAGGTCCGGTGCGATCCTGCGCCCGGCCTCGCCAGCAGTCATGGCGGCCTCATAGAGCGCGACCGTGTCAGCAAGCGTGTAGGTTCGCAGCATCGCCGTATTCAGCCGGAAAAGCCGCTTGAAGGTGGAGAACACACTGTCACGCGGATCACGAAGGGCGAGGATGATGCGGGCATTGGGGAAAACCTGTCCGATCACGCCGAGCCAGGCCAGATTGAGCGGCAATTTGTCGATGAAGACACCGTCCGCCGGTGCGCCAAGCGCGCCGACACGCTGCCAGTACTCCGCCTGCAGGCGAGCGCGCTCATGCGGCAGGGCCGCCATGAAGCGGCGCATCGACTCCGGCGTGTCGCCAGCCGCTTCCAGGATCGGCTGGAGCAGAGGCGCTTCATCACTTGCGGTAATGGCCGAATGGCTGGCCAGGATCTGCTCCAGCAGCGTGGTGCCGGAGCGGGGAAAGCCGACCAGGAAGACCGGGGCCCGCCGATCCTCGTCTTTCGGGGATTGCGGCGGGGAGACCGCCGCATAGGCGGTGGCAAGGCGTTTGAGGCTGTCCAGCCCGTTCAGCTCGTCGAGGAACTGGCCAGCCGGCGCGAGATGATCGCGCAGCGCCCGGTAGCCGGTTTCCCAGGCGGCACGGGCCGCGGCGTGGTCTCCCATTGCCTCGCAGGCATCGCCAAGCCGTCGCCAGACCGAGGCGTTGACCGACGGGTTGGCGCGGCTGGCGTCGAACCGGGCTTCGATGAGTTGCCGGGCTTCGGCAGGCTGTCCATCCGCGAGGTCTGCGCCAGCGCGGGCCGAGAGGGCCCCCGCATCGGCGGGATCAAGGGCGAGCACGGCATCGCCATGGCGCCGGGCGCTGGGCCAGTCGCGCTGGTTCTCGCAGACCCAAGCCAGTCCGCGGTGCGCGTCCAGATCTCCGGCCCGTCGTTCAAGCGCGGCCTCATAGGCCGCTCGTGCCGCGCCCAGATCACCGGCCTGGCGTTCCATGAGTCCGCGCAGCAGGTATGGCTCGGGTGCTGCCGGGAAAGTCTCGCAGATCGCCGCAAAGCGGGTGCGGGCGCTCTCATATTCACGCAGGTCACCGAGGATCTGGGCCGCTGCGAGCTCGAAGCCCATTTGCCCCGGAGCGGCCTCGCAGGCCTGTTTGATCCAGAGCAGGGCCGCTGTCGGGTCCTGGCGGGCACGGCGGCAGATAGCCTTCAAATAGAGCCCGTTCGGATCCCGCGGGAGCGCGGCCAGAATGGCGTCGGCGACCGACTCCGCATCCACGAAGCGGTGGTCGCGATAGGCCGCAAAACCGGTCTGGGAGCGGGTAAAGGCTTCTTGGGGCGTCATCGACATCTCGGTGGCGGTCCTGTGTTCATGCGGTCGATCGGATCAAGGCGGCCATTCCGCCACAGAAACCGGTACCGGACCAGTCGGCACGACACCCCGAGGGCAGCAGGAGCGAGCGTGTCGCGATATCGAGCCAAGAAAAAACCCCGCCAGACGAGCTGACGGGGTTTTTCGGGTTCGCAGTCGCGAAAGAGGAGGGAGCTAGTCCTTCTTCTTCGGCTCGCGCTTGACGATGCCGCGACCGGAGACACGCTCGGCGATACGGGCCGACTTGCCGCGACGATCACGCAGATAGTAGAGCTTCGCGCGGCGGACCTTGCCCTTACGCTTGATCTCGATCTGCTCGACATTCGGCGAGTAGAGCGGGAAAACGCGCTCGACGCCTTCACCGAAGGAGATCTTGCGGACGGTATAGCTCTCGTTCAGGCCACCGCCATTGCGGGCGATGCAGACGCCTTCGAAAACCTGGATCCGCTCACGTTCGCCTTCCTTGATGCGAACATGGACGCGCAGCGTATCGCCGGCGCTGAAATCCGGAATTTCCTTGTCACCCAGGACGCGGGCGGCTTCTTCTTTTTCAAGCTGCTCGATCATGTTCATCGTGCATTCTCCTTGCGGGCCTTGTACCTCGTCCAGAGGTCGGGGCGACGCGCCTTCGTAATTTTTTCCGCCTGCTCCCGGCGCCAAGCCTCGATACGGCCATGGTGCCCCGACAGCAGAATTTCCGGGATCTCCTGATCCTCGAACACGCGCGGTCGCGTGTAGTGAGGATATTCGAGGAGATCACCCTCGAAACTCTCGTCTTCGGTCGACATCGGGTCGCCCAACACGCCGGGGAGCAATCGCACACAAGCCTCTATGAGAACCTGCGCGGGCGCCTCGCCCCCGGCCAGTACGGCATCGCCAACACTGACCTCTTCCATTTCGCGGCTTTCGATCACCCTCTGGTCGAGGCCTTCGAAGCGTCCGCAAAACACGACAACGCCCGGACCCTTCGCCCATTCCCGAACCCGGGCCTGAGCAAGCGGTTTTCCGCGCGGCGTCAAGTAGATCAACGGTCGTTTCCCGCCTTGCCAGCGAGACTGCACCGCATCAATCGCCTCCGTTGCGACATCCGGCCTGAGCACCATACCAGCGCCACCGCCGGCCGGGGTGTCGTCCACGGAGCGGTGCTTATGACGGGAAAAATCCCGGATGTCCACAGTTTCAAGCGCCCACAACCCATGATTCGCAGCTGTGGCAATCAGCGAAACACCCAAGGGGCCCGGAAAGGCATCCGGGAACAGGGTGACCGCGGTCGCGGTCCAAGGCAGGGAAGGGCGGGTGGCGTCAGTCATGGCGCGCCGTCGCCCGCCTCTTCCTCGGCCTTCGAGCCGACATCCTCCGGCGGGTCGATCGTCACCACACCCTCACTCAGCGAGACATGCGGGACGAATTCGCGGGTGAAGGGGAGCATCCAGCTGCCGTTTCGGTCGGGCGTTCCGGTGATTTCCAGCAGGTCGCCGGACCCGAAATCATGGACGGCCTTCAGCGTGCCCATGGGGGCACCGTCGAGGCTCTGGACTTTCAGGCCGAGCAGGTCGGCGTGGTAGAATTCGTCATCCTCGAGCGCCGGCAGGGCCGAACGCGGGATGTAGAGGCGCGTGCCTTTGAGCGCATGAGCCTGGTCGCGATCGAGCGGTTCGGCAAAGCGGACGATGAAACCGTCCTTCACCGGACGCGCTGATTTCGGGGTCAGGAAGGGCTTGCCGTCGGCATCGAGAAACGGGCCATAGGCAAAGGCGTCGGCCGGATTGCCGGCAAAGCTCTTGGCCTTGCATTCGCCCTTCACGCCGTGTGCCCCGGCGAGGGCGGCAATGAAGACGAGATCGTCGGCGGGCGTGATCATGGGGCGATGTCCGGTCGGAGCGGCCCCCTCCGCGCGGAGGGGGCCAATCACGGGAAAGTCCTATTCGGACTTTTCTTCTTCGGCAGCAGCCTCTTCAGCCGGAGCTTCAGCAGCGGCTTCCTCGGCGGGTGCTTCGGCAGCAGCCTTGGCTTCTTCTTCGGCAGCCTTGCGGTCAGCTTCCTTCTCGGCCTTCTCGGCGGCGAGTTCCTTGGCTTTCTGGCCCGGCTCGGCCTTCTTCGGGTTGTTGCCGGCTTCCCAGGCCCACGCATCGGCTTCGATCTGGTGGATGAAGCGGCCCACGCGATCGGTCGGCTTGGCGCCCTTGGCGAGCCAGGCCTTCACTTTTTCCATGTCCAGCTGGACGCGTTCGCCGTCCTTCGGGAGCATCGGGTTGTAGGAGCCGATCTTTTCGATGAAGCGGCCATCGCGCGGCGAACGGCTGTCAGCAACGACGATACGGTAGTAGGGACGCTTCTTGGCGCCACCACGGGCGAGACGGATTTTCAGAGACATGGGGTATTCCTTCAGTTTGGTCTTTGGATAACGGGATTATTTCTTGGGCAAGCCCAGCGGCAGACCATCCGGTCCGAGCGGTCCACCGCCGCCCAGCCCGGGCAGGCTGCCCGATTTCGTATTGTTCGAGGTGCCAAGGCCGGGCAGCTGGCTGCCCGAAGGCGCCTTGCCGCCGAGGAGGTCCCGGGTGGCGCGGCCCATATCGGCCGGGTTCATGCCGCCCATCTGGCCGCCCATGCCCGGTGGCATGCCGCCGCCCATACCACCCATCATGCCGGCGAGGCCGCCACGACCGCCTTTGGAGGCCTTCTTCATCATGTCCGCCATCTGGCGGTGCATCTTGATCAGCTTGTTGACGTCGGCGACGGTAACGCCGGAGCCAGCGGCGATGCGCTTCTTGCGGCTCGCCTTGAGAATTTCCGGCTTGGCGCGCTCCTGGCGCGTCATCGACTGGATGATGGCTTCCTGGCGGGTCAGCATCTTGTCGTCCATGCCGGCGGCGGCCGCCTGGGCCTGCATCTTCTTGTTCATGCCCGGCAGCATGCCCATGATCCCTCCGAGCCCGCCCATGGTCTTGAGCTGGCTAAACTGCTCGCGCAGATCGTCGAGGTCGAACTTGCCCTTGGCCATCTTCCTGGCCATGCGGGCGGCTTTTTCCTCGTCGACATTCTGGGCGGCTTTCTCGACCAGCGAGATGATGTCGCCGCGACCGAGTATGCGACCGGCGACGCGCTTGGCGTCGAAGGCGTCCAGCCCGTCGGGCTTTTCCGAGACACCAAGAAACTTGATCGGCAGGCCGGTGACATGGCGCATCGACAGCGCCGCACCGCCGCGGCCATCGCCATCCATACGGGTCAGCACCAGGCCGGTCAGCGGCAGGCGCTCATGGAAGCGGCGCGCGGTCTCGACGGCGTCCTGACCGGTCAGGGCGTCAGCGACCAGCAGCGTCTCGTGCGGGTGGGTGATCCGGGCGATCTCGTTCACCTCGGACATCATGTCCTCGTCGATCGAGGTGCGGCCGGCGGTATCGAGGATGACGACGTCAAAGCCCTGCAGCTTGCCCGCGCTCATGGCGCGTTTCGCGATGTCGACGGCGCGCTGGTTCGGGACGATCGGCAGGAAGGCAACGTCGATCTGGCCGGCCAGCTGCTGCAGCTGCTCCATCGCCGCCGGGCGGCGGGTGTCGAGGGAAGCCAGCAGGACTTTCTTCTTGCGGGTTTCCTGGATGCGCTTGGCCAGCTTGGCCGAGGTCGTGGTTTTACCGGAGCCCTGCAGGCCGGCCATCAGGATGGCAATCGGCGGCTCGCCGTCGAGCGACAGGCCGACCGGCTCACCCTCGCCGCCGAGCAGGTCGACCAGGGCGTCATGGACGATCTTGACGACTTGCTGGCCCGGCGAGACGGCGCGGATGACGTCCTCGCCAACCGCGCGCTCACGGATCTGCTTGGTCGCCGCCTTCACAACGTCCAGGGCGACATCGGCCTCGAGCAGGGCGACGCGGATTTCGCGCAGCGCCGCATCGACATCCTTTTCGGACAGCACACCACGGCCGGTGAGCTTGTCGAAAACGCCGCCAAGTCGTTCTGTGAGTGTGTCGAACATCAAAACCTCAATCCATCGCCATCAATGCAAAGCAAAGCGGCCCCGCTGAGCGAAACCTTCGCCGAGCAGGGTTCTCGCCGACCTCCCTCGCCACGTGGGGCGGATGTGCCGGTAAGACAAGCGTGATGCTTGCATGATGAAGCGGGGCTAGTACGTGGCGTGTGGAAAAGAGTCAAGCTGGTGTCGGTTTCCCGACAGTCGGGCCTGACTGACGCTAGCGCGCGCCGGCGCTCCGATCATGCGTCGTCAGAGCCGGCTGGGCCTGCGAGAAGGTCAGCCCCGGGCGATCCGGGCGGGCTGACAGCATGGCGCCGAAAAGCGACGCAAAGATCAGCGCCGCAGTCAGCCACAGAAGGGCTGTCTTTGCGAGCATGCTGATTGCGAATTGTGCCTTGGCCATGATGTCCTCGGGGCGCAGTGCCCGCCTGTTTACGCTGGTTATTTCAGACCTGAGTCCCTTAATGGACCCCTACCCGGCGGGTTTCACGTGCGCTTATCGTTAAGAAGGATGGAACACGCTCCAACCAATTTTCATCGATTAGCGTGGAATTGTGTCGCCAATATGGGACTTGCCGCGCCGGATACAACGGCTTGTCAGGTATCAACTAATCCCAGGCGCGGCGCCGGCATTCACGGTCTCTCTATCGGGGGAAGTGGCGCCGGCCTGCCCCGTCGGGGACAGACGAAGGGACAGAGCCGGAGCCGGAACGAGAGGAGGCGGTGTTTGGAGGGCAAGCCCGCATCCGCTCTGGGACACGAGCATATACGGTCAGTCCGCCGGACTGGATGGCTCCGAATTCGAAAAAGTCTCCGTCCGGCCATTCGAGCGCCGCAGACGCGACAGGAGCCGGCCGGCGCGCAGGCACAGCCAGAGACCTGTCCAGACATTGCCGAGTATCGGGATCGGCAGGATCCAGAACAGAGTCCAGCGCCAGTCGTCCTCGATGAGCGCGATGAAAACGGCCGCGATCAGAAAGCCGAAATAGAGATCGGTCAGGGTGACAATGCCCCAGGGGTGCCCGACCAGCCAGGCGCCTGCCGCGCCGAAATCGCCGGCCTGTACGGCCCAGACGATGAGAGCGCCGAGGGCGAGGGTGCCGATGGCGGACAGAAGTCGGATCAGAATGCTCACGGGACGGCCTCGCTCTTGCTGATGCAGGCTTTACGGCTGCGGCAGGCCAGCGGATCAACGCCGTCCGCTGGACATCGCTCCAGCCGCATCCCTGAGACAAGCTTTTAACGACGGGGCCACCCGGCATCAGAGCCCGGGCGGGCCGGGTCTCTGATATTGTCTCCGGTCAGGTTGGCATCGGCTGCCTGACTAGATCACGGCCGGGTCGCGGAAGCGTTCCTCGTCCAGCTCGCCTTCCCACTTGGCGACCGCCGTCGCGACAGCAGCATCACCGGTCACATTCACGGCCGTGCGGGCCATGTCCATGATCCGGTCGACCGGCAGGATGAAGCCGACCACAATCGCCGTATGCTCCGGCGTCACGCCGAAGGTTTCCAGAACAATGGCGAGCAGGAAGAGCGAAGCGGACGGAATACCTGCCGCGCCGATCGAGACAATGGCCGCCGTGAAGGCGATCATCACATAGTTCAGGAAGGTCAGGTCATAGCCAAAGGCCTGGGCTGTGAAGAGCGCCAATATGCCAAGATAAAGCGCGGTGCCGTCCATGTTGATGGTCGCGCCCAGGGGCAGGACCGAACCGGCGACCGACTTCTTGATTCCCAGATTGTCCGAGGCCGCCGCGATCGTGACCGGCAGGGTCGCCGAGGACGAGGCCGTCGAATACGCCACCGCGATCGGGTCCGTCATGCCGCGGAAGAAGCGCACCAGAGGCAGGTTGAGAATGACGCGGATCAGAATGCCATACGTGATGATCGCATGCGCGATCAGTCCCAGGTAAACGGCGACGATCAGGACAAGGATGGCTTGAAGGGCCTCAAGGCCTTGGCTGGCAGCCGTATAGCTGACCAGCGCGAAAACGCCGAACGGGGCCACTTCCATCACATAGTGGGTGATCTTCAACACGACTTCAGAGGCCGAATTGAAGAGGTCGCCGAGCGGCTTGCCGGCGGCGCCGGTAGACAGGATGGCGACGCCGAGGAAAAGCGAAAAGAAGATGATCGCCAGCACATCGCCGTCGGCGAGGGCGGCAATCGGATTGGTCGGGACAATCTCGAGCAGGCGGTCGGTAATCGACGGTGGGTCCGTATTGACCGCGACAGCCTCGACGCCGGCCAGGTCGACGCCATCGCCCGGGCGGAAAATGGCACCGAAGGTCAGGCCTATCACGTTCGCGAAGAAGGTCGTGGCCAGATACAGCAGGATGGTCTTGACCCCGAGGGAGCCGAGCTTTGATGGCTTGCCCATCGCGATCACACCAGCGACCAGCGTGGTGAAGATCAGCGGAACGATCAGCATCCGGATCAGATTGATGAAGAGCAGGCCGACCGGGCGGATCCATGTATCAATGAAGGCGGTCGCAGCGTCCTGGCCCATCGTGTTCGAGGCGATCAGGCCAAAGGCGACACCCAGCACCAAGGCCGCCAGAACGCGCTGCCACAATTTGATCTTGAACCACCAGCCCATGAAGTCTCTCCCCGATTCAGGTGCGCCGCACGGGCGCGCTGATTTCATCGCACACTAGAGGGTGCGCGGACGGGGTCAATCTTTCGGGGTGGTGGGGCTCAGCTGGCTTTCGCGCTGTAGGCGGCCTTCAGGATCATGGCCGGCATGTTGACAGCGATCCCGGCGATTCCGGCGAGGATCAGCAGCGAGCCAAGCTGGCCGCTACCCAGAAGCAGACCGGTCAGCGCCAGGCCGGCGCCGATCTGGGCCGTGCGGGACACCTGCAGCCACGACACATCGTCATAACTGCGGGCCTTGTTGATCGTATCGCGTGAAAACCAGATTTGTCCGCCGCGGACATCATGGTCCGTGCGACTGGTGCGACGCGGGAGCGGATCGAACGTATGATCTATCATCGACATACGTTCATTATACGGACTTATTTAAAAGATGCAACGGGCCTGTGAGTAACCCCCTTTAGAAGCCGTTTTTCAACATTTTGGGAGTGGGTTTTCAGGCCCACTCCCGCAGCGCACCAAGTGCATAACCTCACCTCTCGGCGGCCATGACAGCGGCGATGGCATTGACGGTGGCGCCGATCCGGACCGCGGCCTGGATCTGGGTCGTGGTCAGGCTGTGCTTGCGCAGTTCGACTTCGTGGCTGTCGATGCAAAGGCCGCAGCCATTGATCGCCGAGACGGCCAGGGACCAGAGTTCGAAATCGGCCTTGTCGACGCCCGGATTGGCGAGAATGTTCATGCGCAGCTTGGCCGGCAGCGTGCCGTATTCCTTGTTCTTCGCCAGGTGGACGAAGCGGTAATAGACATTGTTCATGCCCATGATGGCGGATGCGGCCTTGGCGGCGTTGATCGCCTCGGGGCTGAGACGGGCTTCGGCTTCGGCCGTGATGGCGGCCAGGGTCTTCGGCTCGCCGATGGCGTGCGCGGAGGCGAGGAAGGTGCCCCACTTCTTCTGATCATCGAGATCAGTCTCGCGGGCCAGCGAGGACAGGTTGAGCTTCAGGTCCTTGGCGTACTCGGGAAGCTCGTTCTTCAGTGCATCAAGCGACATGTCGCGCTCCTGTTGTTGCTTTGATTGTGAGACGCATTTGCAGCGTGGGGCGTTTCATCTCCCGGCCGGATAGAGACAGTGTCCAGGGATGTTCGGGGGGAGGGTGCTGGCGGACCCTCGGAGGGGATGGTCCGCCAGCCAGTATCAGATCGTTAGAGCGTGTCGCCGCCGACCGGACGGTTGCACGGGCACAGCTCGTCCGTCTGAAGGGCGTCGAGAACGCGCAGCGTGTCTTCCGGATTGCGACCGACATTGAGATTGGTCACATAGACGTGCTGGATGACATTGTGCGGATCGACGATGAAGGTGGCGCGGTAGGCCACGCCTTCCTCGGAGCGGATGCCGAGGCTGTCGATCAGCGAACCGGTCGTGTCAGCGAACTGCCACATGCCCAGCTTGTCGAGGTCCGGATGCTCGCGGCGCCAGGCCAGCTTGCAGAACTCATTGTCGGACGAACCGCCCATGACGACCGCATCGCGATCGGCAAATTCTTCAGCCAGGTTGGCGAAGGCGACGATCTCGGTCGGGCAGACAAAGGTGAAATCCTTCGGGTAGAAGAAGATGACCTTCCACTTGCCGTCGAAGCTCTCCTGGTTGATCGGCTCGAAGGCCGACTCGCCGTTTTCTTCGTGTGCGTTGAAGCCCGGCTTGACGCCAACAATTTCAAAATCGGGAAGTTTTTCGCCGATACCCAGCATAATGTCTCTCCAGTTGGTCGGGCCAGCCTTGACGCCGGCGTTTGTGGTGGCGCCGATATGCCGCCACCAGATCGATAAATCCAATGGATTGTTTTTGGGTAAGTCATAGGTAATATCAATACCCATGACTCAGCTTCCCACACTCCGACAACTCCAATTCATCATCGCGCTCGCCGAGCATGGCAGCTTCTCGCGCGCGGCGGAGGCTGTCTATGTGACCCAGCCCACGCTCAGCGCCGCGATCAAGGAGCTCGAGACAATACTCGGCACCGTGCTGGTTGAACGCGGAGCACGCGGCGCCGTGCTGACCCCGGCCGGGGAGGTGGTATTGGAGCGGGCCCAGCGTGTGATGACAGAGGCGGAAGACCTGGTGATTGCCGCGCAGGCTGCGGGTGAGCCCCTGTCCGGTCCGTTCAAGCTCGGTGTAATCCCGACGATAGCCCCCTTCCTCCTGCCCCGGGTCCTGCCGGCGCTGCGGACCCGCTTTCCCGACATCGAACTCTTTCTGCGTGAGGATCTGACCGACCGACTGTTCGACGCCTTGCGAGAGCGCCGCATCGACGCGGCGCTGGTCGCGCTTCCCTATGATGCGCCGCTGATCGAAACCCACGCGGTCTGGTCGGATGAATTCCTGTTCGCCGGACCGCCCGATCATCCGTTGGCGGCGCGCGAAAAGCTCGCTCCGGCGGACCTCGCCGAGGAACCGCTGCTGCTGCTGGAAGACGGACACTGCCTGCGTGATCACGCCCTGGCGGCCTGCTCGACGGGCTCGGCGCGATCGGACTTTGCGGCGACCAGCCTGCACACGCTCGTTCACATGGTGAAGTCAGGGCTTGGTGCGACCTTGCTGCCGCGGATGGCGGTCGATGCGGGCCTGGTCGACCGGATGGGGCTGGAAGTGCGGGCCTTTACCCCGCCGGTCGCAGGTCGGGAGATCGGTGTCGCCTGGCGCAAGGGGTCTGCGCGGGCTGAGGAGGCGATCCAGCTGGGCAATGCGATCCGGGATATTCTGGAGAGCCCGGCGGTTGCTGCCTGATCAGGCAGCGAGGAGAGCGGCCAGTTTTTGCCCGCGGATCAGCTCGATCTTGTCGATCGGACCGGACAGTCTGAACGTGTAGCGATCATCCTGGACCTCCGAGTTGTCGGCTGTCATCAGGACAATATGGCCGGTGTAGCCGGCTTCCGAAATCAGCGGCAGGCTTTCCGAATAGGTTTCGATGGGCGGCAACCGACGATCCAGAAACACCAGGTCAAAGCGATCCGGGTTCGCGTCGAGGAAGTGCTCGATGGAGACAAAGCCGGAGACTTCGACCCCGGGGCGAATGGCCGTCGCGAGCTCTCGCAGGATCAGGTGCTCCACGGGGTCATCATCGATGATGGCGAGCTCCATGGCGGTCTCTCTTTTCAGTCTTGCCCAATTGGAGCTTCACCGTATTCGCCGGGATCTCAAATAGATAAGTTATTAACCATGGGCGTTCGACCCGGTGCGGCACCGGGACACGTGACGGCCCTGCGCAGAGAATGTTAGTTTCTGTAAGGACTGAAATTCAGGAAAGCTGTCACCCATGAAACTCTCAGCGCCCATGCAACGCTTCGTCGTCCATTGGGGAGAAATGGGGGCACGCTGGGGGGTGAACCGGTCCATTGCCCAGATCCACGCCCTGCTCTACCTCGCCGAAGGGCCCCTGCATGCCGAAGAGATCACCGACGTGCTTCAGATCGCCCGATCCAACGTCTCCAATTCGCTCAAGGAGCTGCAAACACTGGGACTGGTGAAGCGGGAGCATGTGCTCGGTGATCGACGCGATCATTTCACCGCCACCCATGAGCCGTGGGACATGTTGATGGCAATCGCCGAGGCCAGAAAGCAGCGCGAGATCGATCCGATGATCGATATCCTGCGGGAATGCGCGGACGCTGCTGAAGCCGATCCGGACACGCCGAAACTGGCCATCGAACGGCTGCGGCGCATGGAGGGTTTCGTCACAAACCTGACCGGCTGGTACGCCCAGATCCGCAAGCTGCCCCAGGGCACCTTGATCAAGCTGATGAACATGGGAACGCGGATCGCCCGCTTCGTCGGCGGATGAACAATCGAGGCGGCTAGAACAGCTCGAGCACCTGCTCCGGCGGTCGACCGATCATGGCCTTGTCGCCGTGGATCACCACCGGGCGTTCGATCAGCTTGGGAAACTTCGTCATCGCCTTGAAGAGGGCCTCTTCATCCTCGACAGCCTTCAGGCCCAGCTCACGATAATCCGGTTCGGCCTTGCGCAGCCATTCATGAGCGGAGGCGAAGCCCAGCATTTTCATGACGGCCTTGAGTTCCGCCACGCTGGGCGTGTCTTCCATGTAGTCGCGCACATCGAGCGCGCCGCCACGGGCTTCGAGCAATGCCAGCGTCTGGCGGGATTTTGAACAGCGCGGGTTGTGCCAGATAATCGTCGAATCGGTCATTTAAGGTTCCTCAAGCGCAGCCATGAAAGCCGGTCTTGTGTGGCAACATCAAGTCTTGGCCTGCGTTTAAACTGCATTCCATGACTCAGGAATCATTCCCGCTCGCTGTCGAAAGCAGCGCGCGGGCGGCGTCCAGGTGAAGGCGCTCAACCATGTTGCCGTCCAGCGAAATCACGCCTTTTCCGGCGTTTTCCGGGTCGGCAAAGGCGGCAACGATGCGAGCGGCGGTCTCGAGCTCGCTCGATGTCGGGCCAAAGTAAAGGTGAGCGAGGTCCACCTGACCGGGATGGATCAGTGTCTTGCCGTCAAAGCCGAGGGCCCGCCCCTGTTCCGCTTCCGCGCGAAAACCCTTCGGATCGCGGAACTGGTTGTAGACGCCGTCCAGCACATAAAGCCCGCGGGCGCGGGCCGCGCAGACCAGGTGGACCAGATGGGGAACCAGGGCGATCCGCCCCTGTTCGGAGGAGCAGCGCAGTGCCTTGCACAGATCATTGGTGCCCGCGATCAGTCCGGCCAGGCCCGTCCCGACCGCCCCGGAGATGGCGTTGAGGGCCATCAGGGCCAGCGGGGTTTCGATCATCGCCCAGATCGGGATCGACGAACCATGGGAGCTGAGCGCCGAGCGCGCGGCATGCAGGTCTCCGACCTGTTCAACTTTCGGGAGGATGATCGCGTCGGCCCGGGCGGCAGCGCGGATATCCGCCGCCCCCCACTCGGTGTCGAGCGCATTGATCCGGACAGCCCGGATGGCGCCCGACGATTGCCAGGCAAGCAGCGCCTCATCGACACTGTCACGCGCGGCCGGCTTCTCGTCCGGACCGACGGCATCCTCCAGATCGAGGATCAACAGATCGGCGCCGACATGGGCTGCCTTCTCGATCGCCCGCGGTTTGGATGCCGGGACAAACAGGGCGGAACGGATCAATCGTCGCATCAAGTCGCTTCCGGGGCTTCTGCTCGGTGACGTTTTGGATATAGCATGTTTTCCATGCCGATGGCCCTCATCCTTTCCAGTCATGTGGCCGCTTCCATGGTCGGAGGCGGGGTCTCGCAGCGTGTGATGAATGCTGCCGGGATCGACACCATGCTCGTGCCGACGGTGCTCTACGGGCGTCACCCGGGCTGGGGTCTGCCAGGCGGCGGGCCGGTCGAGCAGGACCTCTTTGAAAGCGTCCTGTCGGGTATTTCCGATCAGGGCCTGCTCGACGTAACCGATGTCGTTCTGACCGGGTATTTCGCCGATGTCGGCCAGGTCTTTGATAGCGCCGCAGTCATGGATGTGGTGCGCAAGGGGCGCCGCATCAACAAGGGCGTGAAGGCTTTCTCGCCGGAGCCCGTTATTGTGGTTGATCCGATCATGGGGGATGCACCGGGCGGCCTCTACGTGTCCGCTGCGATCGCCGCTGCCATCAAGGACCAGTTGATCCCGCGCGCGCATCTGGTGACTCCCAATCTGTTCGAGCTGGGCCATATCACCGGTCGGCCCCTGACCGATCTGGCCTCAATCGTCCGGGCGGCGCGCTCGATGGAGCGGCCGGTTCTGGTGTCGTCGCTTCCCCGGCATGGCCAGATCGGAGTGCTCTATGTCGATGAGCACGAGGCGTGGCTGGTGGTTCATGATCGCTTCCCCAAGGCACCTAACGGGACGGGCGATGCCCTGACGGCCGCTTTCGTCACGCACCTGCTGGCCGGGGAGGACGCAAAAACGTCGCTGGAACAGTCTGTTGCCGCAACGGTCAGTCTCGTGATGCGGGCCGCGGAATGGTCTGCGCCTGAACTGCCGCTGGTTGCGGCGGCGGCGGTTCTGACGGCCCCGCTGGTCACGCTGGAAGCCGAGGCCGTCCAGCTCGCTTGATCGGCAAGGCGGCGCGCGTTAGCCAGACTGTCATGAGCACAGCTACCCTGCCCGCCCTTCACGGTCATGTCGCTCCCGGCTTCGAGCCGGTTGCCGAGGCCTTTCTTGCGAATTGGACCGATCAGGACGAGATCGGCGCCGGCTTTGCCCTCTGTCACGAGGGTGAGATGGTTGTGGAAATCCATGCCGGCTGGGCCGATCGAAAGAAGTCGATTGACTGGGCGGCCAACACGCTGGTGCCGGTCTATTCCACCGGCAAGGCCATCGCGGCGCTGGTGATCGCCCGCCTCGTCGACCGGGGGCTGCTGGCTTATGACGCACCGGTCGCCGACTACTGGCCTGAATTTGCCGCTGGCGGCAAATCCGCTGTGACCGTTGCCCAGGCGCTGTCGCACCAGGCCGGACTGTCAGGCATCGCCGAGGCGATGGATGCCGGTGACTGGTTCGACGCGGCTCTGATCGAAGACAGGCTGGCGCGACAGGTTCCGCTCTGGGAGCTCGGCACCGGTTCCGGCTACCACCCGGTCACCTTCGGCTTTATTGCCGATGCGCTGGCCCGACGAACCGATGGCCGGTCGATCGGCGCCATCCTGCGTGAGGAGATTTGTGGTCCGCGCGGGATCGATTTTCATGTCGGCTTGCCGGAAAGCGAGCATGCCCGCACCGCCGAGCATGCCATGCCAAGACAAGTCCCCGATCTGGGTGAACCCAACCTTCCGCGTGAGCTGGCCTTTCTCAAGCCGTGGTCGTCGCCCGGACGTCGCGGCGCGACCGAATGGCGCAAGGCTGAGTTTCCCGCCGCCAATGCGCATGCGACAGCGGGCGCCCTGGCCCGTCTGATGACCGTTTATGCCGACCACGGCCGCCTTGACGGCAAACGCTTCATCTCCGAGGCGACGCTGGCAGAGCTGGTCAAGGAACGCGTCAGCGGTCCGGACAAGGTGCTGCCGTTCGATCTGTCCTGGGGGGCGGGGGTGATGCGCAATGTGAAGCCGGGCTTTTATGGTCCGACGCCGGAGACCGTTGGTCATTCCGGCTGGGGCGGCTCCTGCGCCTTTGCCGACCCGGTCCGCGGCCTGACCGGTGCTTATGTGATGAACCGCCAGCACCATTATCTGGCAGGAGATCCACGCCCGGTCCGGATTATCGACGCGGTCTATGGCTGTCTTTGAGTCGGGTCAGGCCTGATCGTCTGCCAGCCACGCCAGCGCTTCCTCGCGATTGGTGAAGACGCGGATTTTCGTTTTCCAGCCTTCCCGGGTCATGGCGGCCCATAATTCCGGGATGATGCGCTTGAGATCACTGGCGCAGACCAGCGCGGTCTTGGGGGCGTGGCCCTTGCGATAGCGCTCATTCCACGTCCGCATGAAGGTCTGGTGCGCGCGCATCGCCTCCGGGGTGAAAGTGTCCAGGGACGATTGCTCGCTGATGACCAACAGCATGTCGAAATCGCCGGCCCAACCCGGCATGCCCGGCAGCTCCGCAATCGCATGCCGCAAATTCAGCATGGTCGTATTCGAGCCGAAATCGAGCTCGGCAATCTTCAGTGCGCTGTGCAGAATCCAGTTCGCCTTGCCCATACGGCCCTCCAGGAGACACGATCAAAGCATAATCATATTCAGGTAGTCATCCGCTACTGAATTCGTCGCCGCCCTTGTCAGGCCGGAAACCGCCTCTGCAGCCAGTCGAGCAGATATCCGTTCAGCTCGGCCGGTGCTTCCCACATCGTCCAGTGGCCGCAGCCATCGATGACGGCGAACTCGACATCCTTGCACAGGGCCGGCATCCAGCCCGTGAGCTTCGGGGGCAGCATGAAGTCCAGCTCGGCTGAAACCATCAGGCAGGGCAACGAAATGCGATGGTCGACGCCGCCCATGCGCTGCCAGTTGGCATCAAAATTCCGGTACAGGTTGATGCCCGGGCCAAAACCGGTCTTGCGGTAGGCCTCGGCATAGACGGCGCGGTCTTCCGGCCTGACGACAATCCGCTCTTCCGGACGGCCCGCGAATTTCTCGAACTGGGCCGGGATATGGGTGATCTCCGGAAAATAGTCGTCCAGCCTGCCTTCGCGCGGCGGCGCCCCGAAAATGAAAGCGAAGAAGGCGTCCTCCTTGCCCTCGAAGCGCTGCTCCGCGTAGCCCGGTTGCTGGAAGCGCAGGATGTAGTGATCCTCGCCACCCAGTTCGCGAAAGGCCTCGGTCGGCGCTTGGGATCCGCGCGGCAGATGGGGGGTATTGACCCCGATCACGCCATCGAACCGGTCAGCGGCCAGCATGGCTGCATGCCACGTAATGATCCCGCCCCAGTCATGCCCGATCCAGACCGCCTTGTCGTGGCCCAGCGTGTCGAGCAGACCAGTCAGGTCGGCGATCATCGTGTCGATGTCATAGGCGTCGATGCCGGTCGGGCAATCGGACCCGCCGAAACCGCGCAGGTCGGGCGCGATCACCCGATAGCCGGCTTCGGCGAGCAGCGCGATCTGATTCTTCCAGGAATAGGCCAGCTCGGGCCAGCCATGGACCAGAAGCAGGGGCTGGCCATCGTCAGGTCCGGCGAGATGGACGGAGAGCTCGATACCATTGGTGGCGATCCGCTGGGGAGCCGGAAAATCGGTCATGGGTCAGGCCTTTCGATCCGAAACGTGGTTGTGGATCAATCGATTGGGTTTCTTCAGCAGGAGAGAGTAGCCACTCCGCCGGGTCAAGGGCGCGCGCGCAATGCCGCGCGGCTCAGCCTGCGTCCTCGACAGCGGCCAGCTTGCGGTCGCGACGCATCTGGCTCCAGGCGAAACAGGCCACGCCGGACCAGATCAGCGCGAAGGTGATCATATGGCCGGTCTCGAAAGTCTCGCCGCTCATGATGCCGATCGCGAACTGGATTGAAGGCGCGGTGAACTGAAGCAGCCCCATGGTCGACAGGCGGAGGCCGCGCACGCCGATGGTGTAGAGCAGCAACGGCACCACGGTGATCAGTCCGGATGCCATCAGCAGGCCGGCCTGCAAAGGCGTCTCGAAGAAGTGACCTCCGCCGCTGGCCTGCAACCAGCCGAGCCCGACGATTGCGAAGGGGAGGATGAAGAGCGTCTCCCACAAAAGGCCGACGCGGCCATCAACCGCGGCGACTTTGCGCAGATAGCCATAGGCCGTGAAGGTTGTCGCCAGCATCAGGGATATCCACGGGACCTGGCCGACGGTGATGATCTGGTTGGCAACGCCGAGCGCCGCCAGGGCGATCGCCGCGATCCGCCACGGCCCTAGCGGTTCGCGGAGGATGATCACGCCGACGGCAACGCTCATCAGCGGGTTGATGTAATAGCCCAGCGAGGCTTGCAGCACGTGGCCGGTATTCACGGCGAACACGAAGCCCCACCAGTTGATCGAGATCAAAACCGATGTGGCGAGCAGGGTCAGCAGGGTGCGCCGGTCGGCGAGCACGCCGAGCGCCGCGCGCAACTTGCCCGACAGGGCGAGCGACGCCATCAGCAGCGGCACAGCCCAGATCACCCGATGAAGAATGATCTCCACCGCGCTGGCGAAGCCCAGGGTCTGGAAATAGAGCGGCGAAATTCCCCAGATCAGATAGCCGGTCATGCCCGCCGCGAGGGCCCGACGCATATCGGTCGTTGTATCGGTGGACATGCGGGCTCCTCGGGCAGTGCGATCCGACGCACATAGGTCGCCCGTCACAAAATGGCGACCCGGATTTTGCGCAAGGCGGGTTTGCGCCGCCCTGCGCAGCCGGATCAATGGCTCAGGAGGCCCTTGTTCAGCAGGCCTTCGGCGATCTGCACGGCGTTCAGGGCGGCGCCCTTGCGCAGATTGTCGGCGACAACCCACATCGCCAGGCCATTCTCGACGGTCGGGTCCTCGCGCACGCGGGAGACAAAGGTGGCGAATTCGCCGACGCACTCGACCGGGGTCACGTAGCCCTCGTCCTCGCGCTTGTCGATGACCATCAGGCCAGGGCTTTCGCGCAGGAGATTGCGGGCCTCATCGGCCGACATCGGCGCGTTCAGCTCGAGATGCGTGGCGATCGAGTGGCCAACAAAGACCGGGACGCGGACACAGGTCGCGAACAGCTTGATCTTGGAGTCGAGGATCTTCTTCGTCTCCATCATCATCTTCCACTCTTCCTTGGTGGAGCCGTCTTCCATGAAGACGTCGATGTGGGGAATGACGTTGAAGGCAATCTGCTTGGTGAAGGCCTCGGGGTTCACCGAGTCATTGACGTAGATGCCCTTGGTCTGGACCCAGAGTTCGTCCATTGCGGCCTGACCGGCACCCGACACGGCCTGGTAGGTGGCGCAGTTGACACGCTTGATGCCGACCCGGTCATGGATCGGCTTGAGCGCCACGACCAGCTGGATGGTCGAGCAATTCGGATTGGCGACAATGCCCTTCTTCTTCACGCCGTCGAGCGCGTCGAGATTGACCTCCGGCACGACCAGCGGGACGTCCGGATCCATACGCCAGGCCGAGGAATTGTCGACGACGATGGCGCCGGCCTTGGTAATCTTCGGCGTCCACTCCCTGGACACGTCACCCCCGGCGGACATCAGCACAAGATCGACGCTGGAGAAGTCGAACGTCTCGGCATTCTTGCAGCGCAAGGTGGTGTCGCCATAGGACAGTTCGACGCCCATCGACTTGCGGCTGGCAAGCGCATGGACTTCCTCGGCCGGGAAGAGGCGTTCCGCGAGAATGGTGAGCATTTCCTTGCCCACCGCTCCGGTTGCTCCGAACACTGCAACTTTGACGCCCATTGCCACTTCACCTTTCAAAGACCCGGGAGAAGCCCCCCATTCAGTGTCGCAGCACATAAACCCGCATGCAGGGGCTGGCTAGGATGATTTTGCGGTATGGCGGCCGGAACGCCCGCGGATGGGGTCAAAACAGCCCTGAGCCGCGCCATTTCCCCGGCGGCTGGATCAGTCGCGGGGCGGTCGCTTCATGCGGGCCCAGATGCGCCAGGCGATCAGGCCGACGGTCAGGATCACGATGAGGTCCAGCGCGTTGATACCGAGGAAGAGTGGGGTGATCAGCCGCTGCATCACGCCCCACGGCCCGTCATAGATCGTCTCGCCCTGACGCCAGAAACCCACATAGACCGCTGCCGCGACCACCAGCGCCACCCCGAAGAAGGCCAGCCGGATCATGCCGGCCGGATTGAAGCCGCGACCGGCTTCGGCCTGGCGGTCCCGGTTGCGGCGGGTGCGCTCAAGAAAGCGGCGGCGGGTCATGGTGTGTCCTCGGCCTGTGGCGAGACATCGCTATTGGTTTCGCGAAAAATGTCGAGGGCATCACCGATGTCGACGTCCTGGTCTGCACAGGCGGCGACCGGCTCGCGGAAATTGGCCTGCGAGTGGTTGCTCCAGCAGGCGCCGTTGATGGAGCAATAGCAGAGCTCGATCTGAATATCCCGCAAAGCCGCCTCCATGCCGAGGCCGACATTCTCGCCGCGAATCTCAAAGGAGGTCAGCTCCTCACCGACCGCGAGCACCGAGCCGGGCGCTGACGCGGTAGTCACCGAGTAATTGCCGCCCCGCCCATCAGCGAATTGCGGCAGCTCAAGCGGATGACGGATTTCGACTCCGTTATGGAGGACGCGGAATTCATGGATCAGCGCCGGGCCAAGCCCCTTGTTGGCGAGCGTCAGGCTGGCCGAATTGGCATTCAGCGAAAAAGACGTGTCGACATAGGGCCAGACCGATGTGTCGAGCTGCCGATCAGAGGACCGAAGTTCCAGGAATGCAAACAACAGTGCGATGGCCGACATCGCAACAGCGCCGAGAGAGAGGATGTACTGGTTCCGGTCATGAACGGTCATTTGCAAAGGTCTCCCACGCTTGATTATGCAGCCCCGACTGGAAAGCGCCACTGGAGTTTCATTTGCCTTGAGCCCGATTTCGTGCGCATAAAACCCCGGACGGGCGGCCGAACTGGCCGGACGGAATACTGATCGCCTACCCGATGCCTGTTCATGGTCTTCCATGACAGGGTCCCATCGGACCCATAGACTTCAGCCTTCCCCGACTTTCTACGTCCGTAATATCGGTGTCAGGACGCTGGCACGGCTTCAATTTTATGTCCGGACGCGGGGCATGCATACTGGGAAGGTTCCCTCTAATGGCTACAGGTGTCGTTAAATTCTTCAACCAAAGCAAAGGCTTTGGCTTCATCACCCCGGACGAGGGCGGCGATGACGTCTTCGTGCACATCTCTGCCGTCCAGGCCTCTGGTCTGCCGGGTCTGAGCGATGGCCAGAAAGTCTCCTTCGAAACCGAGCCGGATCGTCGCGGCAAGGGTCCGAAGGCGGTTGACCTGCAGCTTGCCGACTAAGGCAGTTCAGGGATCGCAAGATCTAGAAGGCGGCGCGGAGCGAAAGCTCCGCGCCGTTTTTCTTTGGGCAGCCGTCTTTCCTTTTGCCCCTGTCTGTTCGCGCCGGTCAGGCTTGACACACTAGTCCCCGCTCATCTCCGAGCGAACCCGCAGGGCGGTGGCCGGGAAGTCGGCAAACACGCCATCCACACCGAGGGCGTAAACCTGCCGCAGCTCGGTCTCGACATCGACGCCCTCTGCGACCGGGACATCGTCACGGAAGGTCCAGGGGTGGACGGCGAGGCCGAGGGCGTGAGCCGCGGCGACAAAGCCGGTGTCCCCGCCATCGGGGGTGATGATCAGCGACTTGCTCGGACCGACCCCGTCGGCAAACCCGGCCGCATCGGCGAGCGCCACGGTGGGGGTGAGCGGGTCCGCGGTCGGATCCAGCTCGATCATCGGGAAGACCAGCATCAGCAGCGGGGTCTCGACCTCACCATCCAGCCGGGCGAGAAATTCCGGTTCGAAACACTGGATCGATGTTGAGGCATCAGCGCCATCAAGATCACGCTCGCGCAGGATGCGGACGAGTTCAGGCAGGGGGTCGAGGCCGATCGCGGCGAAATGACCCGGCACTTTGACTTCCGGTTCGGTTCGCACGCCGTGGGCAGCGGCCAGGTCCAGCACCTCTTCAAAGGTCGGAATCAGGAACTGATCATTGAAGCTCTGGTCACGTTGCGGCCAGGGCTGGCGAGCGCGAAGGGTGCGGATTTCCTCGAAGGTGAAGTCCTCCACCCACCAGTCGGTTTGATCGCCCTGGGTGCGCCGTCGGTCGGCGAATTCGGGGTGGTCCGCGACATCGGTCGTTGTCGAGAGATAATGATCGTGGCGGACCACGAGCACGCCGTCGGACGTCATGACCAGATCGGGCTCGATCACATCAGCGCCCTGTTCGATCGCCAGCGTGTAGCCTTCAAGGGTGTGTTCCGGGCGCTCACCGCTGGCACCACGATGCGCGATCACCAGCGGGGCTTGGCCGTTCAACGTCGTCCAGACGTGTGGCATTTGCGCGTCCTCGGCTGGTGTACAGGCCGCTAGGCCCGCCAGAATCCCAATGCCCATAAAGATTTGTCGCATGGCCCCCTCCCGGTTTCGGCTTTGATACACTAGCCTGTGCCGGTATCGCACGGGAGTGACAAATGCGCGACAGGACCCGGTTTGACGAGTTGGCCGATGCGGCCGAGCGCTATGGCGTTTGCTCCCTGGATAATTATGCGGTGATCCGCTCCGTGGCGGAGAACATCTCCACAGGGTTTTGCCGCTTCCTCGGGGCCGAGGACGGTATCTGCGTGTACCTGGTGCCGCCCGAGGGGGAATGGACGCCGCAGCCCTACCAGTCCGGAGCCTTCTCGGTTTCCGGGGCCGGCTTTCTGCCGCTTGGGGCTATCGGCTTCGGGCTTGCGGTAAAGGTGTCGCGAACCGGCGACTGGACCCGCCTCGTGCTGAGCTGCGCCAAGAAGGGTCATCATGTCGAGATTTCGATCATGAACGGCCCGGTCTTTGATCTCGAACTGCCGGTCGAGGACGCCGACCTCACGACCGTGTTCGAGCGTCTGCATACCCACCTGATCGCCTGGTTCAGCGATCAGGCGGATCTGTATGAGAATGGCGATTATGGCGGGCGTATGATCGGCTTCGAACTGGTGCATGCCGAGCCGGGTGCCGGGCCAGGGGCGGGCTAGACGAGGAAGCCGCTGACAAGGCCCGCGACTCGCGCGCCGCCCTGGCCTAAAAGGCCCGAGCCGATCATGCCGGCCCCGCCGACCAGGCTGATCAAAAGGCTGGTCAAGAGCCGGCGCCGGATCACGAAGCGGGCCACCAGGCCTGCGAGCGAGACGGCCTTGTCGGTCCCCAGGACAGCCACGGGGCCGCCGATGGCCAGGGCCGCGAGGAATGATGTCAGGGCCAGTTGGGCCTCGTGCGGCAGGGTTTCCATTTCAGCCTCTCCGGGTGTGCCGCCCGCGGGGCGACGAATGCAACGAAACGCGCTAACACGATCACCATGATAGAGACCGGACCTGACCTCACCCTGACCATCGCGCTCATCGCCGGTTCAGGAGTCGCCGCCCAATGGCTCGCCTGGCGCCTGCGCTGGCCGTCCATCGTCTTGATGATGGGCGCGGGCCTGATCCTTGGACCGATCTGGGCCTTTGTCGCCGGCACGCCCCTCGTTCACCCCTCTGCGGTCTTTGGTGATTATCTGCGCCCGATGATCGCGCTCGCCGTGGCGGTCATCCTGTTCGAGGGCGGGATCACCCTGAATTTCCGCGAGCTGCGTGATGCCTCGGGGCCGGTGCGCCGGATGGTTTTTCTCGGTTACCCGCTTGGGTGGGCCGGTGCGGTGCTCGCCCTGCACTATGTTGCCGGCCTCGCCTGGGACTTGTCGGCCATGATCGGGGCGCTGCTGACCACGACCGGGCCGACCGTGGTCCTGCCGCTCCTGCGGCAGGCCAAGCTGCCGGGCCGGATCGCGTCTGTCCTCAAATGGGAGGGGATCGTCAATGATCCGATCGGGGCCCTGTCCGCGGTCTTTGTGTTCGAGGCAATCCGCCAGACCGCGCTTGGCCAGGATTGGGTGCAAGCGGGTATGGCGCTGGCCTTCGGGGCACTGATCGGGGCCGCGCTGGGCTATGGTTTCGGCGCAGGCCTGTCGCGCGCCTTCCGGCGCGGCTGGGTTCCCGAGCCGATGAAGGCCCCCCTGGTGCTGGCGTCGGTTCTGGTCTGTTTCTCGGTTGCCGACGCGCTCGCCAATGAAACCGGGCTTGTCGCGGTGACCCTGTTCGGCCTCGTCGTCGCGAATTCGCGCCTGGCCTCGATCGAGGAAATGCGTCGCTTCAAGGAGGGGATCGCCTCCATCCTGGTGGCCAGTGTCTTTGTCGTCCTGGCTGCGGATCTGGCCCCCGCCGATCTGCTGGCTCTCAATGCCTGGCATTTCGCTTTCGTCGGGGTGTTCATCCTGGTGGTCCGGCCCGTAACCGTTGCCCTGGCGACCCTGGGTTCGGGCCTGAACCTCAAGGAGACGGCCTTTGTCGGGGTGATCGGGCCGCGCGGGGTTGTCGCGGCCGCCGCCGCCGGGCATCTGGCAGCAAGCCTGATCGAGGTCGGACGCGAGGATGCGGCCATTCTCGCGCCGCTGGTCTTCATCACCATTTTCATCAGCGTCTTCGGCTGTGGATTCGCGGTTTCACCCCTCGCCAAACTCCTGGGCCTGTCGCAGTCCGGTCCCGAACGGCTCCTGATTGTCGGCGCCAATCCCTGGAGCCTCGGTCTGGCCGATGCGCTGAAGAAGGCCGAGGTCCCCGTCACCATCGCTGATACCAGCTGGCGCCGCCTGCGGGCGGCCCGCCTCGCCGGTCACGAGGTTCATTACGGCGAGGTGCTGTCGGAAGCGGCCGACTGGCAGCTAGAACCGGCCCGCTTCTCGGCCTTGCTCGCAGCCTCCCCGAACGACGCCTACAACGCGCTCGTCTGTATCGATTACGGCCCGGAATTGGGGCGCAGCCGGGTCTTCCAGTTGTCCGGCTTTGACGGGCCCATTGATGCCGAGAAGGTGGAGGATGACCCGCGAGCCATCGCCTTCACCGCCCGCGGCCGGACCCTGATCCGGCGCGGCCGTGGCTATGACAGCCTGGCCCGCGACTGGTGGCAGGGCTGGCGGTTCCGCAACACGAAACTGACGGACTCCTATCCGCTGGAGACCTATCTCAAGGATGTAGGCGACCTGCCGGATCTGGTGATCGCCCGTATGCCCAATGGCAGTTTCCACCTACTGGGATCAGGGCGCGACGCACCGGCTCAGCCGGGCACGATCATCATCTGTTTCGCGCCGCCCGAGCTCGCCGTGGCTGACAGCGAGGCCGATCAGTTGTCGTAGGGTTGGTTCCCGCCCGGAGGGGCGCCACCGCAATAGGGCCAGTTATCCGCATTCGGGTCGCCATGCGGGCAGACGGCATCCGTACCGTCATAGATCGCAATACAGCCTGACAGGCTGGCGGCGCCCAAGAGCACGGCGAGGACAAGAAGTGAACGCTTGACTGACATGATGAGGCCCCTCTTCGGTCATATCGTGCCGCCAGCTTGGGCTTAGCGCAAGCCCCCAAGCGCGTGCCTTCATGGGGAATTAACCCTGCTGCGCGCAGATGAAACCTGACGATTGGTCACGAGGAATGAGCATGGCCCGCCGGCCCGGAAAATCTCAGGCGGCGCAGCGCGCCCGCTCGGCAGCACCCTCGCGCGGACAGCGACGTCCTGCGCGTCGCAAGCGCGCGCGCGGAAGCGGTTTTCCCTGGTTCCGCACGGCGGCTAGCCTGGCCATCATCGCCACACTTATCCTCGGCGGCTGGCTGGTTTCGATCGCTCGCGATCTCCCTGACACGGACGGGCTTCAGGCGATCGAGCGGACCGCCACAATCGCCTTTCTCGACCACAATGGCGCACTGATCGCCCGACGCGGCTCGGCGCACGGGCACGAGGTCACCATTGATGAGCTGCCGGACTATCTGATTGATGCGGTGCTGGCGGTCGAGGATCGCCGCTTCTACAGCCACCCGGGTGTGGATTTCATCGGTCTGGGTCGTGCCATGTTCGCGAATCTGCGGGCCGGCCGCGTCGTGCAGGGGGGCTCGACGCTGACCCAGCAGCTGGCCAAGAACCTGTTTCTGTCGCCCGAGCGCACGCTACGCCGCAAAGTGCAGGAAATGATGCTCGCCTTCTGGCTCGAAAGCCGGTTCAGCAAGGACGAAATTCTCGAGCTCTACCTCAATCGCGTCTATTTCGGCGGTGGTGCCTATGGTGTCGAAGCCGCTTCCCTGCGCTATTTCTCGCGCCCGGCCAGCGAGCTGGGTCTCGGCGAGGCTGCGTTGCTGGCCGGGCTGCTCAAGGCCCCCTCGCGCTACAGCCCGGTCAATGATGCGCAGCGGGCCGCGGCGCGGGCAACGGTGGTGCTCGACCTGATGGCCCAGACCGGCCGGATCACACAGGCAGAGCGGATGACCGCCGCCCAGACGCCGATCCGCGTCTCGCGCGGCTCGTCCAGCCAGGGTGCGCAATACTTCATCGACTGGACGGCTGAACAGGTGCGCCAGATCGCCGGCCTCGATCATGGCGACCTGGTTGTCTACACGACACTGGATGTCGACGCCCAGCGCGCGGCCGAGCGCGCTGTCAGCCTGATCCTGGACGACGAGACGCTGGCGTCGGGTGCCGGCGAGGGCGCGCTGGTATCGCTGGCGCATGATGGTGGCGTTCGCGCCATGGTCGGTGGCCGATCCTATGCCCGGTCCCAGTTCAACCGAGCGGTGCTGGCCCAGCGCCAGCCCGGGTCCGCGTTCAAGCCGTTTGTCTATGCCTCCGCGTTCGAGGCGGGTCTGTCGCCGGAGGATCGCCGCACGGACGAGCCGGTGCGGATCGGCGATTGGGCGCCACAGAATTACAATGACGAATACCGCGGCGAGATGACCCTGCGCGAAGGTTTCATCCGTTCTTCCAACTCGATCGCCGTGCAGATTGCCGAGGAGACCGGCCGCGGCCATGTCGCCCGGCTGGCGCGACGGCTGGGGATTGAGAGCCCGATGCGGGTTGATCGCTCGCTGGCGCTGGGGGTGTTCGAGGTCACGCCACTCGAACTTGCAACCGCCTACACGCCTTTTGCCAATGGCGGGCTTCGGGCTGGTGCCTACGGGATCGAGCGGATCGAGACGGCGCAGGGTGAACCCCTCTATGTCGCACCAACCCGGCCGGGTGAACTGGTTCTGGACGCCCGCACGAGCGCCCGGATGCGCGATCTCTTCCTGACCAATGTCCGCGAGGGAACCGGGCGCCGGGCGGCTGTGCCCGGTCTGGTCATTGGCGGCAAGACCGGAACGACCAATGAGTTCCGCGACGCCTGGTTTGCCGGCTTCAACAGCGAGCTGGTAACGGTCGTGTGGACCGGCAATGATGACAATTCCCCGACCGATCGCGCTACTGGCGGCGGCCCGCCGGCGCGGATTTTCCAGGCGTATCTCGAAGCGGCGCCCCGCACCGGGCTTGGCAGCCGCCCGGATCAACCCCTGACCGGTATGGCGGGCCAGCTCGCGATCGAGACCGCCAACCTTCCCCTGTCTGATCAACGGGCCGCGGATGCCGCCGATGACCGGGACGGGCAGGCTGAAGACCCGATCGGCGCTTTCCTCGCGGGTCTGGGGGGACGGGACTGACACGGAATCCCCCCAATTTTGTGACAGGTTTCAAGGACGTGTCGCAAACGTGGTGTTAAACTCGTCGTTGAGGGACGTTAAAACACCGATCCAAAAGGGGGTCATTATGAGATACAGCCTGCTTTCTGCCGCCGCCGCGGCCAGCGTCATTGCCTACATGTTGCCCGCCGGTAGCGTCGAGGCGCAAAGCCGCGCTGCGGCCGAGGCGGCCATGGCGCGCATGGGCCTTGATGGCACCAACCAATCCGTCAACTACGACAGTGTCGACTTCCGGGGCGGCCGCTACATCCTGAACGATGTGACCTTCAGCGATATCGAGGATGACGAGACCGGCAGCATGGAAGAGGTCCGCGCCGATCGGATGATCTTCGATACCCTGCGCCTGGATGCCAACGGCGAAGTCCTGTTTGACGGCCTCGCGCTGGAGGGGATCAGCGCGACCTCGAGCACGGACGGCACCGTCATCCGTCTCGACCGGGTCAGCATTGATGGTCCGAATGCCGCGATGACGACCGATTTTGGTCGCGCTGTCGCCGGCGAGACCGATGAGGACTATCAAGCCGCCTGGAACACCTATGAGTTCGAGGGCTTCAGCCTTGAGGGTCTGTCCGGTAGCGGCTCGGAAGAGGCCGGGGCTTTCGAGTTCAACCTCGCACAATTCGTCGTCGAGAATTACACCCGCGTCGAACTGGGCCGCATGGCCATTCTGGGCTTCGCCTTCTCCGGCGTCGACGACAGCGGTGAGGCGGTCACCGTCAATATGGGCGAGATCTCGCTGCTCGGCTTCCAGACCGAAGCCTATTCCGCGATGATGGATGCGGTCGCTGCAGGTGCCGATGAAGACGGCATGATGCAGGCCTACTATCAGAGCGCCTTCATTTCGCCGATGGATGTCTATGACAGCTTCGCCATCCGCGACATCCTCGTCGAGGCATCGGGCGTTCATTTCTCGATGGACCATCTCACTTCGGCGATGGAGCGTTACGGCTCGCGCATCACGACGACCGCAGAGCTTGGCTCGGCCATGCTGATCCCGGATCCGTCCAAGCCGGCTGGTGCCCAGCTCGCCATGGGCCTTGGCATGCTCGGATACGAGCAGCTCGAGCTCCGCATGGCGGCCAATTCTGTCTATGACGAAGACACGGGCCGTGCCTACACCACGGGCGACAATTTCATCGAGTTGACGGACGGTCTGCGTCTTGAGATGGCCCAGGATGTCTCCGGATACAACGAGTATATCGCCAACATGCCGGACGCCATGATGGCCATGACCGAAGCGGCCGATGTCAGTGATGGCGCCCAGCTCTCGGCCATGGCCCAGTTGATGGGGCCCCTTCTCATCAACAATATGTCGATGCGACTCGTTGATCTCTCCATCCTCGACCGGGCCCTTGACGCCGGCGCTGCGGCGCAGGGCATCACCAAGGAAGAACTGCGGGTCCAGGCCGGTGCCATGATGGGCATGGGACTGATGGCGGCGCCGCCGGAAATCCCGCGCCCGGTTCTCGCCCAGCTGTCCACCGCCCTGACCAATTTCGTCAACCAGGGTGGTAGCCTGACCATCGACATGACGCCGCCGACCCCGCTGAGCATTGGCGATATGCTCCTCGATATCGAGGCCGGCACCTTCGATTACAACGATCTGGGCCTCAGCTTCTCGTCTGAAGCCCCCTGATCCTGACTGCGGTCAAAGAGAAGGCGCCGCCCGGGTCCGGGTGGCGCCTTTTTCTTTGACCACGCGCAAGGGCTGGTTAGCGCGCCTTGAGCGCCGCGCCTCCGGCCTCGTCCATGAATGTCTTCATGCGCGGTGCGATCTGTTCGCGGAAGCGGCGACCATTGAAGACGCCATAATGGCCGACACCCGGCTGGATATAGTCCTGGCGCAGCGTCTCCGGAAGGTTGCTGCACAAAGTGTGCGCGGCCTGGGTTTGGCCGATGCCGGAGATATCGTCCTTCTCGCCTTCAACGGTCAGCAAGGCGACATCCTTGATCGCAGACGGGTCAACCTTGCGGTCGCCATGCATCTGCTCACCCCGGGCCAGCTTGTGCTCCTGGAACACGTCGGTGATGGTCTGCAGGTAGAACTCTTCGGACAGGTCCATCACGGCGAGATACTCGTCATAGAAGGTCCGGTGCTTGTCAGCGCTGTCGCCGTCACCCTCAACCAGCTGGGTGTAGAAGTTCCAGTGCGCGTCGACATGACGCTCGAGATTCATGTTCATGAAGCCCGCGAGCTGCAGGAAGCCCGGATAGACCCGCCGGAACGCACCCGGATTGGGCGCCGGCACGGTATGAATGAGATTGCCGGAGAACCACTCGAAGGGCTTCTCCTCGGCCAGCTTGTTCGGCACGGTCGGTGACAGGCGGGTGTCGATCGGCGAGCCCATGAAGGTCATCGAGGCGGGACGATTTGCATCGTCATCCTCGGCCATCAGCGCGATGGCGGCGAGGGTTGGCGGTCCGGGCTGGCACACGGCCACGACGTGCAGGTCGGGGCCGAGCAGCGTCATCATCTCGCGGATATAGCTGGTGAAGTCATCCAGATCGAAGCGGCCATCGGTGACCGGCACCATCCGGGCATCCTGCCAGTCGGTGATGTAGACCTCGCTGTCGGGCAGAAAGGCCTCGACCGTACCGCGCAGGAGGGTCGCATAGTGGCCCGACATCGGGGCCACGAACAGCACCTTGCGATCCGCGGTTTCGGTCCCGCGTGCCGCGATGAGGGCGTCCTGGTCGCGCTGGAAGTGCAGGAGCGAGCACCACGGCTTGCTCCAGATGACCTCTTCGCTGATGCCGACCGGCTGTCCGTTGATCTCGGTATGCTCGATCATCCATTCCGGCTTGGCATAGCGGCGGGTGACCGACTCGAAGAGCTCGGCGGCGGCGGCCATGGTCCGGCCAGCCATCGTTTCACCCATCGGATTCATCGGCGAGCGCATCATCTTGCGCGTCGCATTTGCGGCGGCTCGCCATGGCGTCATGGCCATGCGGTTCAATTCATAGACGCTGTAAAGCATGGGCTCTCCTCGCGTCGGCGGCGGGCGCCGGCACTGTTCCGGACAGTTATCCGGGGTTTTCCTCAAGGAAGTCTTGCAGGCGGCTCGCGAGATCGCGCGGGTCAACGCCAGAGGTAAAGACGTCAACGAAATTCGCCTCGCCATCCATCAGATAGATGATGGAGGTGTGATCCATCAGATAGTCGCCGCTGCCGGCATCCTCGGCGCGTTGATAAACGACCCGATAGGCCCGCGCGACAGAGGCGATCTGCTCCTCTGTTCCGGTCAGGCCGACCAGCCCGTCGGGAAAGGCGGGCGAGCTGACATAGCTCGCCATCTGCTCGACGGTGTCACGCTCGGGATCGATGGTGATCAGCATCGGCTGGATCCGGGCGCGCTCGTCCTCGCTGAGCTGATCCATGGCTGCGGCCATGATCTGGAGCGAGAAGGGGCAGACGTCGGGGCAGTAGGTGTAGCCGAAATAGATCAGCATCAGCTTGCCGGCATAGGTGTCCTGGGTGACCGTTGCACCGGTCTGGTCGACCAGTTCGAACGGACCGCCGACGAGGGCTTCCCCGCTCGTCCGCACACCGGCACGCCGCTCGACCGATGGCGAGCTGTCCGTCAACATCAGCGTGAAGAACGCGATCAGAAGAACGGTGGGCGCTGCGATCAGCAGCCAGAGCACGGGACGCGGCATTTTGACTCCTCGGCAGGGGTGCCCGATCTGTTCGGGCGCAGACGAAGCGTGCTAACCAGAACGCCTCTCATTGCTGCGTGTGCGAAGTTAGGCCCAAGCAGCGGTGCTGTCCATCGCGTGGCGCGGTCACGCTCGAAGAAGGCAAAATCTCAATGAGCGAAAGCGAATGGGACCCTTATGGCGGTGATGCGCACCTGACACCGGTTTTCGGACGCTTGCGCTTGCGAACGCTGGTCATGCTGCGATGGCTGGCGGTGGGTGGTCAGACCGTGACCATTCTGATTGTCCACTTCCTCGCCGGTTTCGAGCTGCCGATCGGATTCTGCCTCGGCCTGATCGCGATGAGCGCCCTGGTGAATACCTGGCTGACCCTGGCGGTGCCGCCGCAGAAATTTGCCAGGGACTGGGAGGCGTTTGCCCAGCTCGGCTTCGATGTCCTGCAGATGTGCGCCCTGCTGATGCTCACCGGCGGCTTGCAGAACCCGTTCGTGGTGATGCTGGCGGCGCCGATCATTATCGCCGTTGCCGCCCTGCCGCCGCGCTGGGCCGGAGGCGTGGCGATCATTGCGATCGCCGGAACCGGTGCCATGTGGCTATGGAGCCTGCCGCTGCCCTGGTATGGCGGGGTCACACTCGATCTGCCGGGCATGTATGTCTTCGGCCTGCTGGTTGCGATCTTCATCGCTGTCGCCTTCACCGCCGTCTATTCCTGGCGGGTCAGTCAAGAGGGCAAGCGGATGGCGACGGCCCTGGCGGCGACCCAGAGCGTGCTGTCGCGCGAGCAGCGCTTGTCAGCTCTTGGCGCCTTGTCGGCCGCCGCCGCCCACGAGCTCGGAACACCGCTGGCGACGATCCAGCTCACGGCCAAGGAAATGCTCCGCGAAATCGAGGCCGGTACGCCCCTGAGCGAGGATGCCGAACTTCTGGTGACCCAGGCGCGTCGGTGCCGCGACATACTGAAGCGGCTGGGTGAGGTCCAGGAGGCCTCTGATGTCCGTCACGACCGGATCGAGTTCCTGGCCGCCCTCGAGGAAGCGAGCGCGCCGCTGCGGGGTTTGGGGCCGCTGGTGAATGTGGAACTGGCCGACCCGGCAGACGATGACCAGCCGGTGCTTCGGCGTATTCCGGAGCTGATCTACGGGATCGGAAATTTCGTCGAGAACTCCGTCGATTTCGCGGTCACCCGTGTTGTGGTGGAAGGACGATGGGATCGCAGCAATATCTATATCCGGGTGATCGATGATGGTCCGGGATTCAGCTCGGACATCCTCTCGAAGATCGGCGAGCCCTACGTCACCTCGCGGTCGGGAACGCCGGGTCAGGGCGGGCTCGGGCTGGGTGTCTTTATCGCCAAGACAATGATCGAGAAGACCGGCGGCGTGGTCCGGTTTGACAATGCCCCGGCACCGGGTGGGGCGATCGTGTCGATCCGCTGGCCGCGCAAACGGGTGGAGGCCCCGCCCTCCGTGAGCTAGATACTGAACGAGACCAAGAATTCGCGAGGACCGACGCGTGAGTGAGATCGAATACGAACTTCCCGAGGACAAGTCGCTGCTCATCCTGGACGATGATGCGCCCTTCCGGACGCGTCTCGGACGGGCGATGACCAGCCGGGGTTTCATTGTGTCTGCAGTGGCCACCGTTGAAGAGGCCAAGGAAGTGGCCAAGGCCAATCCGCCGGCCTTTGCCGTGCTTGACCTTCGGCTGCAGGACGGTGACGGGCTTGATGTGGTCAAGGCCCTGCACGCCTCGCGCGCAGATTGCCGGGTCGTCATGCTGACGGGCTATGGCAACATCGCGACAGCGGTTGCCGCCGTGAAGGCCGGGGCTGTGGATTACATGTCCAAACCTGCTGACGCGGACGACATCATCAAGGCCTTGCTGGCCCATCCCGAGGACAAGCCGGAACCGCCGGAAAACCCGATGTCGGCAGATCGCGTCCGCTGGGAGCATATCCAGCGCGTGTTCGAGCTGTGCGATCACAATGTCTCGGAGACGGCGCGCCGGCTGAACATGCACCGCCGTACCCTGCAACGCATTCTGGCCAAGCGCGCGCCGCGCTAGCGACCGGGGGTCTCGCTGGGGGCCACACGGGCATAGCCATAGACCGGGCCGCCATTGGCGCCCTGAACAATCGCGACTGTGGCGTATCGGCGGAAGCTCTCGCCGGTGAAGCTGGCCGGTCCGCCGGCCCAGTTGCCGAGATAGGTCAGGCTCTTGACCATGTTGTACTGGAGCATGTCGAGGCCGCTATTCTCGCCGGCCCGGACCTGGACCGTTGCCCAGCCCGGAGCATAGGCCACCAGCCAGACATCGAGTTCGGCCTCCGGCGCTTCGCCATCGAGGCCGACGCGGAAGGATCCGAACGGACCATCGCTGATGGTAATGACCGGGCTGTCCGGCATCGCGGTCAGGCGATCCTCGACCGCATGGGCGACTGCGTCCTGCTCCCAACCCGGCGCATCGGTGACGCCATCAACGACAAAATGTGGTGTGTAGAGACGCGGCACGCCGAGGCGCGGCAGATAAGTGCGCTGGCGCTGGACATATTCTGGCCGGGCATAGGTGTCGGTCCAGCCATACATGTCCCAATAGGACACCGCATAGGCGAGCACGAAGACGTTCTCGCGCTGGTCCAGTTCGCCCAGATACCGATTGGCTTCCGGGCACAGGCCGCAGCCCTGGCTGGTGAAGAGCTCGACCAGGACCGGGCGTTCGTCCGCGCCGGTCGACGCTTCGCCGGCTGAGGCAGCCGGCAGGGTGGTCACGCTGAAGGCCAGCGCCAGAAGGGGGGAGAGCCATTTCATGGCGTCCAGATAAGCATACCCGCCCGCATCATCCAATCAAATGGCCGTGACGCGGGCGGGAGCTTGAGGCTGGCTGACTAGGCCGCTGCGAGATTGCGCAGGACGTAGTGCAGGATGCCGCCGTGGCGGAAGTATTCCAGCTCATTCTCGGTATCGATCCGGGCGCGGGCCGGAGCAGTCTTGACCGTGCCGTCCGGGAAGGCGATCTCGATCGTCATCATGCCACGCGGCTCGAGGCTTTCGATGCCGCGAATGGTGACGATCTCGTCGCCGGTCATGCCCAGGGCTTCCCAGCTGCCACCATCCTCGAACTGCAGGGGCAGCACGCCCATGCCGATCAGGTTGGAGCGGTGGATACGCTCGAAGCTCTCGGCGATCACCGCCTTGACGCCCAGAAGACGGGTGCCCTTGGCGGCCCAGTCGCGCGAGGAGCCTGTGCCGTATTCCTTGCCACCGAACACCACGAGCGGGGTGCCTTCGGCCTGGTGCGCCATGCAGGCGTCGTAGATGTCGACCTGCTGGCCGTCCTTCAGCGTGTAGCCGCCTTCGACGCCATCGAGCATCTTGTTCTTGATGCGGATATTGGCGAACGTGCCGCGCATCATCACTTCGTGATTGCCGCGCCGCGAACCGTAGGAGTTGAACTCCAGAACCGGAACCTGGCGTTCCTGCAGGTAGCGACCGGCCGGGCTGTCGGCCTTGATCGAACCGGCCGGCGAGATGTGGTCGGTGGTGATCGAGTCGCCGAACAGGCCCATGATCTTGGCATTGACGACATCGCCCGGGCTTTCCGGGTCCATGGTCATGCCTTCGAAGTAGGGCGGGTTCTGGACATAGGTCGAGGTGTGGTCCCAGGCATAGGTCAGGCCGCCCGGCACTTCGATGCCACCCCAGGCGTCATCACCCTTGAAGACGTTGGCATAGCGCTTGGCAAACATGTCCGGGGTCACCGAGGTGCGAACCACTTCGGCGATCTCGGCCGAGCTCGGCCAGATGTCCTTCAGGTAGACGTCATTGCCGTCCTGGTCCTGGCCCAGCGGGTCGGTGACCAGATTGACCTTCATCGAGCCGGCCAGCGCATAGGCGACAACCAGCGGCGGCGAGGCGAGATAGTTGGCTCGCACGTCCGGCGAGATCCGGCCTTCAAAGTTGCGGTTGCCGGACAGAACCGAGGTCGCGACAAGGTCGTTTTCGTTGATCGTCTTCGAGATCGCCGGCGGCAGCGGACCGGAATTGCCGATACAGGTGGTGCAGCCATAGCCGACCAGGTCGAAGCCAAGGGCGTCGAGATCGTCGTTCAGGCCGGCCCGCAGCAGGTAATCGGTCACGACCTGGGAGCCCGGGGCCAGCGAGGTCTTCACCCAGGGCTTGGTCTTCAGGCCCTTGGCCACGGCATTGCGGGCCAGCAGGCCGGCGCCGAGCATGACTGACGGGTTGGAGGTGTTGGTGCAGGAGGTGATGGCCGCGATGGCGACGTCACCATTGGTGAAAGCGTAGTCCTCACCGGCGACCGGCGCCGACTTGTTGAGCTCGTCACCCTTGCCGTATTCGCTTTCCATGATGCGGGCGAAACCGGCAGCCGCGTTGGACAGTTCGATCCAGTCCTGCGGACGTTTCGGACCCGAGACGGCCGGAACGACTTCCGACATGTCGAGGTGGAGCGTGTCGGTGAAGACCGGGTCGGCATCGTAGTCCGGGCGGAACATGCCCTGGGCCTTGGAATAGGCTTCAACCAGAGCCACGCGCTTGTCGTCGCGGCCGGTGGCCTTGAGGTAGGCGAGCGTTTCGTTGTCGACCGGGAAGAAGCCGCAGGTGGCGCCGTATTCCGGTGCCATGTTGGCGATGGTGGCTTCGTCTTCGAGCGACAGGTGATCGAGGCCCGAGCCGTAGAATTCCACGAACTTGCCGACCACGCCGCGCTTGCGGAGCATTTCCACGACTTTCAGCACGAGGTCGGTTGCGGTTGCGCCCTCGGGCATCTTGCCGGTCAGCTCGAAGCCGACGACTTCCGGGATAAGCATGGAGACCGGCTGGCCCAGCATGGCGGCTTCGGCCTCGATGCCGCCGACGCCCCAGCCGAGAACGGCGAGGCCGTTGATCATGGTGGTGTGGCTGTCGGTGCCCACGCAGGTGTCCGGATAGGCGATGGTCTCGCCGTCTTCTTCCTTGGTCCAAACAGCCTGGGCGAGGTTTTCCAGATTGACCTGGTGGATGATACCGGTGCCCGGCGGGACCACGCGGAAATTGTCAAACGCCTTGGCGCCCCATTTCAGGAATTTGTAGCGCTCGCCATTGCGCTCGTACTCGCGCTCGACATTCTTGGCGAAGCTGTCGGCGTGTCCGAAATTGTCGACCATCACCGAGTGGTCGATCACGAGATCGACCGGGACCTGCGGATTGATACGATCCGGGTCGGCGCCCAGCTTGGTGGCGGCGTCGCGCATGGCAGCGAGGTCGACCACGGCCGGCACACCGGTAAAGTCCTGCATGACCACACGAGCCGGACGATAGGCGATTTCGTGGGTCGACTTGCGGGTCGTCAGCCATTCGGCCATCGCTTCGATGTCGGCTTTGGTGACGGTCTTGCCGTCTTCAAAGCGCAGCAGGTTTTCCAGCAGCACTTTCAGCGAGCCCGGAAGCCGGGAAACCCCGGCCAGCCCGTTCGCCTCGGCGACCTTCAGATCATAATAGGCATACGTTTCACCGGCAGCGGTGAGCGTACGTTTACAGGAAAAACTGTCGAGAGAGGCCATATGCGTCGTCCTCATGGGGTCAGGGGTAAAATACCCGGTGGGGAGGTCGGCCACGTTTTGCGGCCACATGTTTTGGCGGGTTTTAGCCGGACATTCGGTCTGCTGCAATGCGGCGTTACGTGCGTTGACGGATAGGCCCCTGTCGGGCGACATGCTGAGCCATGCCGACTGAAGCCGCAAAATTCCCCGCCATGCCCGCTTTTGCACCGGAACGGCTCGCTGTTGCCGGGCTGACGCTGTCGCGCGGCGGTCTGGTGCTGGTGCGTGATTTCAGCCTCGATCTGGTGCCGGGCGACGCGGTGCTGATGAGTGGTCCGAACGGAACCGGCAAGACAACGCTGATGCGAGCAATCGCCGGTTTTATCCGGCCCGACGCCGGAAACATCCGCATCGGTGACCAGGCGCCAGCCGTCGCGGCCGCCGACACGCTCGGCTGGCTCGGGCATGCGGACGGGCTCAAGCCGGGTGAAACGCCTCGTCAGGCCTTGCGGTTCTGGTCCGACATGGCCGGGCAGGGCCGCCAGCCAATCCTGCCGCTGATGCGGGCGATGGCCATCGAAAGCCTGATCGACCGACCCGCGGGCCGCCTCTCCCGGGGCCAGCAAAGACGGACGGCCCTGGTCCGGGTTGCCTTGTCCAACCGGCCGATCTGGCTGCTGGACGAGCCCGCCGGTCCGCTTGATGGCGGCGGTCGGGCGCGGCTGGCCGACCTCGTTTCCTGGCACCGCGCCCGCGGCGGCAGTGTTATAGCGGCGACGCACCAGACCCTCGACTGGCCCAACGCCAGACGGATCGATCTGGGGGCCCACCGATGAGTGCGCTGTCTGCCATTTTTGCCCGCGAAGCGCGTCTGGCCTGGGCCGGCGGCGGTGGCGCCGCCGGGCCGGCGGCCTTCTTCCTTGCAGCCATCACCCTCGCCCCCCTCGCCATCGGGCCGGCGGCTGATCTTCTGGCGGCAGTTGGTCCGGGGATCATGGGCTTTGCGGCCCTGCTCTCGGTGTTGCAATCCGCTGATCGTCTGTTCGGCGATGATCATGGTGACGGCACCGCCGAGCTTTACCTGCTCAGTGGCGTGACACCGTCCTGGCTGGTTCTGGCCAAGGTGATGGGGCAAGCGGCTGCTACCCTTTGGCCGTTACCCGTGATCGGATTGTTGGGAGCGCTGATGTACGGCGTCACAATCCTGCCCGCACTGGTCGGCGCTCTGGCGCTGTTGGCCGCGATCCCGGCGCTGTCCCTGATAGCCGGTTTCGCGGGCGCCCTAGCGGCGGGCATTCGGCGCAGCGGTCTTCTGATTGCGCTCATCGCGACGCCGATGATGGTGCCTGTCCTGATCTTCGCCGCCGGCGCCGGGCGTTCTGCCTTCGAGGGTGACGAGCGCGCGCTGGCCAATCTTCTGCTGACGCTGGCCGTTTCACTGGCAACTACGGCGCTGGCCCCGTTTGGCATTGCTGCTGCCCTGCGCAGCCGGCTTGGGTGACCCTGCCTTCTTGAACACGCGTGACACGGCCTTATCTCCGGGCCCGGACTGCCGTTACCAGAAGAGACCCAGCCATGGCGCTGCAAACCACTGACCCTGCGAACGAGATCCGCCTGAATGCCGATTTCAGCGAACGCGCCGTTGTGCGCCCGGAAGACTATGAGTGGGTGAGGTCGCCCGCGAGCGGAGTCGAGCGGATGATGCTGGATCGGATCGGCGGTGAAGTCGCCCGGGCCACCACCATCGTGCGTTTCGCCCCGAACTCGCGCTTCGACCCGCACGACCATCCGCTCGGCGAGGAGTTTCTGGTTCTGGAGGGGGTCTTCTCGGATGAGAGCGGGGACTATCCCGCCGGCAGCTATGTCCGCAATCCGCCTGGTAGCCGCCACCAGCCGCATACCGATCCGGGCTGCACCATCCTGGTCAAGTTGCGGCAGTTCGATCCGATGGACCTGGTCAGCAAAGTCATCGACACGAGATCCGCCCCGTTCCGGCCCGGCCTTGTGGACGGTCTATCGGTGCTTCCGCTCCATGAAGCTGGAACCGAGCATGTGGCGCTGGTCCGCTGGCAGCCGGGGACCCGGTTCAACCGGCATCGCCACTGGGGCGGTGAGGAGATCTTCGTGATCGAAGGCGTGTTCGAGGACGAGCATGGCCGCTATCCGGCCGGGAGCTGGCTCCGCAGCCCCCACATGAGCCAGCACACGCCGTTTTCGACCGAAGGCTGCCTGATCTGGGTCAAGACCGGGCATTTGCCGCAATAGGCTGCGACTATCCGGCAGTTGCGGGGCGCGAGCCATCAAGCTAAGTCCCGTTTCCATGCTGTCTTATTTTTCAAATCCGCAGCGCTTCGACCAGCTGGCCCGCACCTTGATCCCGATCTTTGGTGTGCTGACGCTCGGCTTGCTGGCTGTCGGAATTTGGCTGGCCTTCTTCGGGTCTCCGCCGGACTACCAGCAGGGTGAGACGGTCCGGATCATGTATGTCCACGTGCCTGCGGCATACATGGCGATGGCGCTGTATGCGGCGCTGGCGGTGGCGAGCTTTGTCTATTTCGTGTGGCGGCATGCCCTGGCCGATACCGCGGCCGAGGTCATCGCGCCGATCGGCGCCGCCTTTACCGTGCTGGCCTTGTTCACCGGTTCGCTCTGGGGCAAGCCGATGTGGGGGACCTGGTGGGAATGGGACGCGCGGATGACCTCCGTTCTCGTCCTGCTGCTGGTCTATCTCGGCTATATGGCGCTGCGCGCGGCGATCGAGGATGCCCAGCAGGCGGCCCGGACCGCGGCCATCCTCGGCATGGCCGGCATCATCAATCTGGTCATCGTGAAATTTTCTGTCGACTGGTGGTCGAGCCTGCATCAGCCGGCCTCGGTGATCCGCTTCGACGGGCCGACCATTCACCCCAGCCAGTTGTGGCCGCTGGCCATCATGGCGCTGGCCTACACCTTCCTCGCCGGCTGGCTGGTGCTGTACCGCTTGCGCAGCCAGGCGCTGCGACGGCGTGCCCGGACGCTTCAGCGCCAGCGGGAACAGGCGGCGCGCCGCAATGAGGATGCCGTCTCATGACCGAGTTCTTCGCGATGGGTGGCTATGCCGCCTATGTCTGGCCAACCTGGGCGGTGTCGGCGGCTGTTCTGGTTGCCCTGGTCGTCCATGCCCTGCTCGAGCGCCGCGCCGCTCGCGAGGCTCTGCGGCGTCTTGAAACGGACGAGGCCTGATGAGGTGGCTCCGGCTTGCCGCCTGGCTGGTCGTTATCGGGCTGGCTGGCGTGTTGGCCGTGCGTTTCGCGGGAGACCGGCCAGTGGAAGTCCGCGAGCCGCTGCCTGTCCTGACCATGGCCGAACTGGAAAACCGCGATCGCTTCGATCCCGGCTCCATCGAGGGTCCATGGCTGCTGAATGTCTGGGGCAGCTGGTGTGCCCCCTGTCATGCCGAGCATTCCACCTTGATGGCCTTGCGCAGCGAAGGCATCGCGATCTACGGCCTGAACTGGCGCGACACGCCGGAGGATGCGGAGCAGTTTCTTGACGAGCTCGGTGACCCGTTCGTCGCGGTCATGCAGGATGTCGACAACCAGTCCGTGATGGCGCTGGGGATCAGTGGGGCACCGGAGACGCTGGTGGTCAGCGACGGGCAGATCCTGGCTCGCTGGCCGGGTCCGCTGACAGTGGATGTCTTGCGTCAGACCATCTATCCCGCGCTGGAGCGGGCCGACCGCCGCTAGGCCGCCGTGTTTTCCCGGGTGTCCTTGCCGGCTTTCTTGGACTTTTTCTCGCCCTTCTTGGCCTTCGCCTTGGCTTTGTCCTTCGCCTTCTTCTTGGCCTTCTTCTTCTTCTCCTTGGCAACCAGCTTGGCCTGTTTGGCGGCTTCCTCACCTTTTTCCAGCGTCTCGGCGATGCGCCGGAGCGTTTCGATGAAGCTGGCGCGTTTGTTTTTCGGCAAGGCCGACAGGATGGCCTTGTCGGCATCCATGGCGCCGCGGGTTGCGGTTTCGTGCAGGGCGCGACCGCTCTCGGTCAGCTTGACCGCATTGGCGCGGGCGTCGTCGGCCAGCTTCTCGCGCTCCAGAAGCCCGTTCTTGACCATGCGGGCGACCAGCTCGGCGAGCGTGGAACGGTCGATCCCGGTTGTCTTGACGAGCTGGGTCTGGGTCAGCCCCTCTTCCTGGGCTGTCGCATGCAGGACGGCGAACTGACGCTGCGTCAGCTTGGCGCCGGCCATCGCCTTGGTGAAGCGCTCGGCCGCGAACTGCTGTGCCCTGTGCAGGAGGTGACCGGGCGATTCCGTCAGATGGAAGTTCTTGGTGTCGTGCTTGTCGTGCGGCATGACGCCCCCCGTCCCATTCGGGAATTCATCCTAGGGCGGATTTATAACGCGAGAATGACAAATGTCCGAGCACGGAATGCCGGGATCAGCTGTCCGCTGGGTCCGGCGACTTGGGCTGGTTTTTCAGGACAAGCGGCATTTGCGAAGCGGCGAAGAGAACCGACAAGACCATCACGCCGAGCTTGGCGTTGGACCAGAAGGCTTCGCTCAGTTCCAGCTCCGCAAACCAGCGCGCCGACACCGGCACGACGCTGTCGGTGATGTGACGCCACATCACCTCGTTGAGAAAGGCCAGGAACTGGAACCACAGGGCCCAGCGAATGGCCAGCAAGGTCCAGGCGCGGTCCGTCAGCTCGAAGATATGGCTGAAGAAGACCTTCCAGACATTCTGGCCAAGGGCGAGGCTGACCAGGATCAGATAGGACAGGAAGAGATTGATGATCGTGGGCTTGGCGTAGATGAAGATCGGATCCTGAAGAAAGATCCCCAGTGCGCCGAAGGCGAGCACGATGATCGTCGTGAAGACCAGCATCGGCGGGATGCGCTTCTCGATCCGGATCGACAGGACCAGCGCCACCGTTGCGGCGAGCATGTAGGCGCCGGTTCCGATATAGATGGCCTGATCACCCGCAAACATCCGCGCGACATTGTAGACCACGATCCAGACGCCGATCGGGCCGGCATCAATAAGAAGGCGTGAGCTCTGCTCTGACGTGTTCTGGGTCTGGGCCACGGGCGCCTCCTCGGTTGGGTCTACATCACCTGAAGCAATACGAGCCCGGCAGCAAGACAGATTGCCAGCCCGGTCCGGCGGGCTCCGAACGGCTCTTTCAAAACCAGTGCGGCGAGGATGGCGCCGAGGACGATGGAGAGTTCCCGCAAGGCGGCCATCGGTGCCACCGGTGCGTTGGCGTAGGCGTAGAGGGCAAGGCCATAGGTGGTCAGATTGAAGCCCATACACATCAGGGCGGGGCGTGTTTCCTGGCGGGCGATCACCATAAATTTCTTGCCGCGCCGAAGGATTGCCGTTGGCAATATGGTCACGCCGGAAAGCACGAAGAACCAGCCGAGATAGATGAAAAGTTGTCCCGAGGTGCGGACGCCGGCCGCGTCGATCACCGTATAGCTGGCGGTCATGCTGGCGGCGGCGAGGGCCAGCAGCATGAGTTTGAGCTTGGGCCGACCATCGCGCTCCGGCCAAGCGAATCCGATCAGCGCCGCCGTGGCGACACCCAGTCCGGCTATCTGCCCCAGCGAGACGGTCTCATGCAGGAAGACAAAGGCCGCAATCGCTGCCAGCGCAGGTGCGGCACCGCGCATGACCGGATAGGCCAGGTTCATCTCGCCTTCGTTGAAGGCGGCGACCAAGAGCATGTTGAAGGCCCAGATCACCACAGCGCCGGCCAGCAGGAAGCGCCAGACCTCCCAGGGCGGGATGGGCTGGAAGGCCAGCCAGGGCAGGATCAGAACGGCCAGAAACCCTTGCGTCAAACCGCGGAAGACCAGCTTGTCGTTGGCCTTCTTGGTCAAGAGGGTCATGATGGCATGCGCCAGGGCCGAGCCCAGCATGGCCAGCGTGGCAAGGCCGAGCGTCGTCTCCACGTGCTAGCTGTCCAGCCCGGCAAGTGCGCGCGAGAAGTCACGGGCCGAGAAGGGCTGGAGGTCAGCCTCACCTTCGCCAATGCCGATATAGTGGATCGGCAGCTGGAATTTCTCGGCGACCTGGACCAGGGCGCCGCCCTTGGCGGTCCCGTCCAGCTTGGTCATGACAACCCCGGTCACCGCAGAGGACTCCAGAAACGCCTGGGCTTGGGACACGGCGTTCGAACCGACGGTCCCGTCGAGAACCAGGACGACGTGATGCGGCGCATCCGGCATGCGTTTTTTGATGACCCGCACGACCTTGCGCAGCTCGTCCATCAGTTCGGCTTTGTTCTGCAGTCGGCCGGCGGTGTCGATCAGGACCACGTCATGGCCGTCGCGGGCGGCTTGGTCGATGGCATCGAAAGCCAGGCCGGCGGCGTCGGCGCCGATCTCCCGCTTGATCACCGGCGCCTTGGCGCGCTCGCCCCATATCGAGACCTGCTCGATGGCGGCGGCCCGGAAGGTATCGCCGGCGGCCAGGATCGGATTGCGGCCGTCGCGCTTCAGCTTGACGGCGATCTTGCCCAGCGTGGTGGTCTTGCCGGATCCGTTGACGCCCACGAAAAGCACCACTTGTGGCGTTGGCCCCGAGAGGTCGAGCGGACGCTCCAGCGGCTGCAGGGTTTCGGCGACAACCTCGGCCAGGGCTTCGCGGACCTCCTCGTCCGACACTTCCTTGTCGAACCGGTCGCGGGCCAGTCGTTCGGTGACGCGCAGGGCGGCGGCAGAACCGAGATCGGCCGCGATCAGAACATCTTCCAGCTCGTCGAGCGCCTCGCGGTCCAGCTTGCGCTTGGTGAAGATCGCGGTGACGCTCTCGCCCAGCTTGGACGAGGAGCGTTTCAGGCCTTGCGCCAGACGGGAAAAGAAGCCCGGTTTCTTGTCGCTCATCCGGTGATGACCCCCTTCAATTCACGCCCGTCATGCCCGGATATCGCGATATCGACAAGCGCACCGGGACGGGGGAAGTCGGCTTCGGCAATGCGGATGCCTGCAAAATTTCCGGCCCGGGCAAAGCCCGGCTTCTCGATCAGCGCGGCCTTCTCGATACCGATCATCCCGTCGAGATGATGGCTCAGGGCCGCGTCCGCCTTGGCCCGCAGACGCGTCGCGCGGTCCTTGATGATGGCGCGGTCTAGCTGCGGCATGCGCGCGGCCGGGGTACCCGGACGCGGCGAGTATGGGAAGACGTGCAGATAGGCAAGCTGGCACTCGTCGACGAGCCGGATCGAGTTCTCGAACATTGCTTCGGTCTCGGTCGGGAAGCCGGCAATCATATCCGCCCCGAAGGCCATCTCGGGCCGCGCCGCCTTGAGCCGTTCGCACAGGGCGATGGCGTCATCGCGTAAATGCCGACGCTTCATGCGCTTGAGGATCATGTCATCGCCAGCCTGCAAGGACAGGTGCAGATAAGGCGCGATGCGGGTCTCGCCCGTGACCGCCTCGAACAGGGCCTCGTCGATCTCGATGGCGTCGATGGAGGACAGGCGCAGGCGTTGCAGGTCCGGCACATGCTTGAGGATGGACTGGACCAGCCGGCCCAGCGCCGGGGTACCCGGCAGGTCGCCGCCCCAGGAGGTCAGGTCGACCCCGGTCAGCACAACCTCGCTATGACCGCTATCGACCAGCGTCTTGATCTGGTCGACCACCTCGCCGGCCCCGACCGAGCGCGAATTGCCCCGCCCATAAGGGATGATGCAGAAAGTGCAGCGGTGGTCGCAGCCATTCTGGACCTGAACATAGGCCCGGGCGCGGCCCTCCATCCCCTCGACGAGATGGCCGGCAGTCTCGGTCACGCTCATGATGTCGTTGACGCGGACCCTCTCGGTGCCGCCGAGCAGGTCGGCGGGCTTGAAGGTCTCGGCCTTGAGCTTGTCGTCATTGCCGATCACGCGGTTCACTTCCGGCATCTTGCCGAACATGTCCGGATCGACCTGGGCGGCGCAGCCGGTGACGATGATTTGCGCGTCGGGATTGTCGCGGCGGGCCCGGCGAATGTGCTGTCGGGCCTGGCGCACGGCCTCATTGGTCACGGCGCAGGTATTGACCAGGATTGTATTGGTCAGGCCCTGGTCGCGCGCATGCTTGCGCATGACCTCGCTCTCCCAGGCATTCAGCCGGCAGCCAAAGGTCAGGATTTCGAGCCCGGCTTCGGCATCGACCGGCCGCGTGGGCGGCGTGTCGGCACCGGAAGCGGCCGGATTGTCATCGTGCGCGCTCATGGAGAGCGGATAAGTGGTGGAGTGGCGACCTATCGTCAAGCGGCGCGGGCAATCAGCGGTCCCAGAGCCGTTTCGTCGCCTCGCCGACCATCACCGCCCAGACACCAACCAGGGCATGATAAATGTGCCAGTCCGTGATCCCGAGAGTGCTCTCGGTCCGGCTTGCGCCGACCACGATCGAGGCGAAGGCAATGACGAAGAAGCCGGCCAGCCAGGCCAGCCCGGCGGAGCGCTGCCCGTGCAGGACAAGCAGGCCGCTGGCGATGAGCCCGATGATGAAGGCCAGCATCGGCAGGAAGCCGACAATCGTCCCCGTGCCCGGAAAGAACATCAGGAAGGCGACCACGGCCGGAATGCCGTAGCGAACATAGCGGATCACGCCAACATCGACTTTCGCCGCATTGGTTTTCAGCAACAGAGCGACCGCGATCAGCATCAGTCCGGCGGCGCCGGCGAACTCGCTGGCCTGACTATGCGCAACAGCCATCTCGTCGACCTGTCCGGAGGCAAAGCGGATGACCCCGATCAGGGCGGCAAACCCCATGAAGCCCAGTCCGAAGCGGATCATCCGAACCTTGCCGTCCCGCCGGTGCGGCCACAGCAGATAAATGCCGAGAATGGCGCCGACGGTTACGAGGGCGTCGGTGATGGCAAAGGCAATCATTCGGCGTCCTCCGCCAGGGCTTCGACCTGTTCATCGATCCAGGAGAGCATCTTGGTTTCCAGCGCCGAAAGGGGCATGGCGCCATCCTCAAGCAGGCGATCGTGGAAGGCGCGGATATCGAAATCGGCACCCAGACGCTCTTCGGCTCGGGCCCGCAGGTCCCGCATCAGAAGTTCGCCGGACTTGTAGGCCAGCGCCTGACCAGGCCAGGCGATATATCGTTGGACCTCGGTGCGCACATTGTGAGGCGCGAGCGCGGAGTTATCGAGGAAGCAGGCCTCGGCCTCGGCCTGGGTCCAGCCCATGTAATGGATGCCGGTATCGACAACGAGACGGCAGGCGCGCCACATCTCGTAGGTCAGGCGACCGAATTCCTCATAAGGCGTTGTATACAGGCCCATGTCGGTTGCGAGCGTTTCGGTATAGAGACCCCAGCCCTCGCCAAAGGCGGTGATATAGCTGTTGCGGCGGAAGTCCGGCACGTCTTCCAGCTCGGCGGCAATCGAGATCTGGTGGTGATGACCCGGCACCGCTTCGTGCACGGTCAGGGCCGGCAGGGTGTAGAGCGGGCGCTGGGTCAGGTCATAGGTGTTGACCATATAGCCACCCGCGACCCCGTTCTCGAGGTCGCCGGGCCAGTAGCGGCCGGTGGTATAGGTCGGGGCCATGGTGTCGGGTACCGGACGGACGCCATAAGGCAGGCGCGGCAGTCGACCGAAGAAACGCGGCATGGCGTCATCGGCCCGCTTGGCGATCCAGGCGGCATGCATCAACAGCTCTTCGGGCGTCTCGGCATAGAATTGCGGATCGGTGCGCAGGAAGTTCAGGAACTCCGCGAATGTGCCCTCGAAGCCCGTCCGCTCAATGACCTCGTCCATCTCCGCCCGGATCCGGGCAACTTCGTTCAGGCCGCGCTGGTGAACTTCCTCCGGCGAGGTGTCCAGCGTGGTGTGGTAGCGCACCAGGGTCTGGTAATATTCGCGTCCGTCCGGCACGTCGGAGATGCCGAGGCTGGTCCGGGTCTGCGGGATATATTCGTCGCGGAAGAAGGCGAGCAGGTTCTGATAGGCCGGGATGGCGGCGTCACGAATGGCGGCTTCGGCCTCGGCTCTGACGTGGGCCCGCTGATCGGCCGGCAGGCCTTCCGGCAGGCGGTCGATTGGCGCAATCAGCAAGTCCTGGAGCGTCTCCGGATCGCTCAGCGCCTCGATCTGCGAGGCGGCGAGCTCGGCGATCAGGCGTGGCTGCGTAAAGCCGTCGGCGAGGCCGCGTCGCATCCAGTCGATATTGGCGTCAAAGAACCCCGGAATGGCATTGATGCGGGCGACCCAGGCTTCGGCCCGTTCGATCGTCCGCGGCCGTGTTGACGAGGACGCGTAGGAGGGTGCGGTGAAGAAGCCGCTATCATTCATGAAGGGGCGGCGGGCCTCATTGAAGGGCGACAGCTCTACCCGGAAGCGCAGGATATAGTCCAGCACCGCGTAGGAGGTCTGATCGCCGACCTCGAGCGCCGCGGAATCAATCGCCTCAAGTCGTTCGAGGAAGCCGGCTTCCGCCTCAGCCTGGGCCATCAGTGTCGCTTCGCTGATATCGGCCCACTGTCCCGCGGCGTCCAGATCGCCATCGCGGGCACGCGCGCCGGGGCTGTTTTCATATTCGAAGGCTTCGAAGTCCTGAACCAGCTGATTGAAGGCTTCGCTGGCCGCTTCGGTGGTGGATTGGGCCGCGGACTTGTGCGCGAAATCAGCCGGCGCGGCGATTGCCGCGGCCGGCACGGCAAGGCTCAAGGCGAGCAGCGAGGCGCCCGCGAGCCGGTAGACGGGACGTTGAAAAGACATGGTTCTCTCCCCTGTTGGCGAGAGGATGGCCTGCCCGGTGACGGGCCGCAAGCCGGGCCGTCACCGGGTGCCGGCTACGCCTGGCGTCATGCTAGCGCTTCTTGCGCTGCAGCCCGACCCGCTTGGCGACCATGTTGTTGACCAGGCGCTCGGGCAGGATTTTCGGCAGTGACCAGTTGGTCAGGCGATCCGGCACGATGGCGTAGCGGAAGTTCGGCTTGGCGTCGATGAAAGCCCGATAGACGCGATCGGCGATCTTGGACGGCGGGAAGCCGGATGGACCATTCTTGGCCATCCAGCCCTGGATCCGGGTCATGGCCTCGAAGAAGGGGCTGTCCTTGTAGGGCGTGGTGTCGATCTCTTCCGCCTTCGCCCAGATCGGCGTCGCGACGGCACCCGGGCCGATCACGATGACCTCAATGCCATAGAGCATCAGTTCGCGGCGCAATGACTTGCTGATCCCCTCGACCGCGTGCTTGGACGCCGAATAGGGACCAAGGAAGGGGGCGCCCATCTCGCCGGCCACCGACGACATCATCGCGATGCGGCCCGGCTCGCCCGTCAGGCTTTCATCGACACCGAGCAGCGGACCGAAAGCCTGGGTGACACGAACGACGCCGGTTACATTGACGTCCATCTGGTACTGGAACTCCTCGATCGGGAGTTCAAGCATCGGGGCAGCGACCGCGATGCCGGCATTGTTCACGAGGCCTTTCAGTGTGTGCCCGTCAAGCGCCTCACGGACGATGTCCGCCGCGGCCTGGACGCTGGCCATGTCGGTCACGTCGATGATGACGGGGACCAGATTGGCGCCAAGTTCGGCCTTGAGGCGTTCGCCGTCCTCGGTTTTGCGAACACCGGCGAACACCCGCCAGCCCTCATCGACGAAGCGCTTCGCGCAAGCGGCACCGATGCCGGTTGAGGCGCCGGTTACGACGGCGGACGGTTGGGTCTGGCTCATGATGACTTCCTTCGTGCACTCTCGCTAACCTAGGGCCGTCCCGCGGGAACGCCAATCCGTTTGCAGACCGGATACCGTAAATAATGTCGGGATGTTGTCAGCGGTGCGCGTCCTGTCGCGTTGACCCTGACACATTGCGGCCTATTGTGCTGCCTCGACACTACTTTCCGCGTCGGCGGGGCTGCCGCGCGGGTTCCGGACAAAAGAGCGAAAGGCTGCCTCATGGCTTCCGACTGGTCTGATCCGCGTCCGATGTCGCCACACCTTCAGGTCTGGCGCTGGCACGCGACGATGGCATCGTCCATTCTTCACAGGGTCACGGGCGTGGCCAATTATTTCGGCGCGGTTGCGATCAGCATCTGGGTCATCCTCCTGGCTTTCGGCGCGGAAGGCTCGATCGGCTTCCTGTTCGAGGGCTGGATGGCTTGGGTGACGCGCTTCGGCCTGATCGCTTTGACCTACTCGGTGAGCTATCACTGGCTCAATGGTTTGCGGCATCTGCTCTGGGATGCCGGCAAGGGCTATGACCCCAAGGGCTCCAACCTGCGCTCCATCCTGATCATTTTCGGTGCGGTCGTCCCGACGGCGCTGGTCTGGCTCGAACTGGGGATCTGAGATGAGTGATTATCGTACCCCTGCGGCAAAAGTTCGCGGCCTTGGTGCCTCCGGGCACGCCGCCAGCCACTGGATTACTCACCGGGTTACCTCCATTGCCCTGTTTTTCCTGGCGCCCGCCTTTGTATGGATGCTGGCCAAGTCCGGCGCGCCGGACAATGCCGCCGAATTCTTCGCCAGCCCGGTCGGGGCGATCATCACGCTCCTGACGCTGACCGCGGGCCTCTCCCACATGCGTTTGGGTATGCAGGTGATCATCGAGGACTATATCCACAAGCATGGAACCAAAACGGTCCTGCTTCTGGGCAATACCTTCCTGACGCTGGGGCTGTGGCTGGTGACAGCTTTCGCCCTGCTCAAACTCGCGCTTTAACGGACGCACCTCATGGCCGAATACAATTGGATCGATCACACCTATGACGTGGTCGTCGTGGGCGCCGGCGGCTCTGGCCTCCGCGCCGCGCTCGGAGCTTCCCAGGCCGGTCTGAAGACTGCCTGTATCTCCAAGGTTTTCCCGACCCGCTCGCACACGGTTGCGGCGCAGGGCGGCATCTCCGCCTCGCTCGGAAACATGGGCGAGGATGACTGGCGCTGGCACATGTATGACACCGTGAAGGGGTCGGACTGGCTCGGCGACCAGGACGCGATCGAGTATCTGTGCCGCAATGCGCCGGACGCTGTTTACGAGCTGGAACACTGGGGCGTGCCCTTCTCCCGTACCGAGGACGGCAAGATCTACCAGCGTGCCTTTGGTGGCATGACCAAGAATTACGGCGAAGGCCCGGTGCAGCGGACCTGCGCCGCCGCCGACCGCACCGGTCACGCCATCCTGCACACGCTGTATGGCCAGTCGGTTCGCAATGAGACCGAATTCTTCATCGAGTATTTCGCGCTCGACCTGATCATGGATGACGACGGTGTTTGCCGCGGCATCACGGCCTGGAAGCTCGATGACGGCACGCTGCATCGCTTCCGCGCCCAGACGGTTGTCCTGGCGACCGGCGGCTATGGCCGCGCCTATTTCTCCGCCACCTCGGCCCACACCTGCACTGGTGACGGCAATGCGATGGTGCTGCGCGCCGGTCTGCCGCTTCAGGACATGGAATTCGTGCAATTCCACCCGACCGGCATTTATGGCGCCGGCTGCCTGATCACCGAAGGTGCCCGCGGTGAGGGTGGTTACCTGACCAATTCCAACGGCGAGCGCTTCATGGAGCGCTATGCCCCGTCCGCGAAAGACCTCGCCTCGCGCGATGTGGTCTCGCGCTCGATGACGATGGAGATCCGGGAAGGCCGCGGTGTCGGCCCGAATGGTGACCATATCCACCTCCACCTCGATCACCTGGATCCGGCCGTTCTGCACGAGCGCCTGCCGGGTATCTCCGAGAGCGCCCGCGTCTTTGCCGGCGTCGATGTGACCAAGGAGCCGATCCCTGTCCTGCCGACGGTCCACTACAATATGGGCGGCATCCCGACCAATTATCATGGCGAAGTCCTGACCAAGGTTGGTGGCGATGCCGACACGGTCGTGCCGGGCCTGATGGCGGTCGGCGAAGCGGCCTGCGTCTCGGTCCATGGTGCCAACCGCCTCGGATCCAACTCGCTGATCGATCTTGTGGTGTTCGGCCGTGCGGCCGGCCTGCGCCTGGGTGAAACGGTCAAGGCTGGCGCCAGCCAGCCTGAGATCAAGGCGACCGACGGGCAGAACTCGCTCGACCGTCTCGACAAGTACCGCAATGCGTCCGGCGGAACGCCGACCGCCAAGCTGCGCCTCGAAATGCAGCGCTCGATGCAGAATAACTGCGCCGTCTTCCGGACCGGTGACGTGCTCGACGAAGGCGTCGAGGCCATCCGCCAAGTCTATACCGGCATGGCCGATATCGGTGTCACCGACCGCACCATGATCTGGAACACGGATCTCATGGAAACGCTGGAGATGGACAACCTGCTCTGCCAGGCCGCCGTCACCGTGAATGGCGCGGCCAATCGCGAGGAAAGCCGCGGCGCTCACGCCCGGGAGGACTTCTCCGATCGTGACGATGAAAACTGGATGAAGCACACGCTCGCCTGGTGCGACGAAGCGGGCAATGTGAAGATCGACTACCGCCCGGTTCACACCTACACGATGTCGAACGACATCGCGTACATCGAGCCGAAAGCACGGGTCTACTAGGGGAAACGACATGGTTCAGCTGACACTTCCCAAAGGTTCCGCCCCCACCAAGGGCAAGACCCACCCGAAGCCGGAAGGGGCCAAGAATACGCGCACCTTCAAGGTCTACCGCTACAATCCGGAATCCGGACAGGGCCCGAGCTGGGATACCTACAAGGTCGACATGGATGATTGCGGGCCGATGGTCCTCGACGCCCTGTTGTGGATCAAGAACAACGTTGACTCTACACTGGCTTTCCGACGCTCCTGTCGCGAAGGCGTCTGCGGCTCTTGTTCGATGAATATCGGCGGCCGCAACACGATCGCCTGCACGTCCGGCATTGACGAGTACAAGGGCGAGATCACCATCTCGCCGCTGCCGCACCAGCCTGTGGTCCGCGACCTGATCCCGGATCTGACGCAATTCTACGCCCAGCACGCCGCTGTGAAGCCCTATCTCAAGACCGATACGCCGGCGCCGGAAAAAGAGTGGAAGCAGAGCCCGGAACAGCGCGAGAAGCTGGACGGCCTCTACGAGTGCATCATGTGCGCCTCCTGCTCGACGGCCTGCCCGTCCTACTGGTGGAATGGCGACAAATACATGGGTCCGGCGGCGCTGCTGCAGGCCTATCGCTGGCTTGCGGACAGCCGCGACGAAGCCACCGGCGAGCGTCTCGACGAGCTCAATGATCCGTTCAAGCTCTATCGCTGCCACACCATCATGAATTGCGCCCAGGTCTGCCCGAAGGGGCTGAATCCGGCCCAGGCGATTGGCGAGATCAAGCAGATGATGGTCGAACGCGAAAGCTAGGTCGCTTTCGTCCGGCTCACAGGATCAAGCCCCGCCGGTTTCGGCGGGGCTTTTTTCTATCGGGCGCGACTGGCAAGTATTTCCAGGGCGAGCTCATCGAGGAAGCCGGGGGCGCCGAAGCCGAGAGACCGCACGGTATCATCATTCTGCAGGATGGCGACCGAGATCCCGGTTTCAGGGTCATAGAAGACCAGCGCTGTCGCGCCGAGACCATCACCGCCGTGGAGGCGGTAGCGATGGTCGCCGTAGAGGACCTCAAACGCGCCGGCTCCCACCGACACCCGCCTGGCATCCAGACCGAAAGCCTCGCCGCCCGCCGGTAACTGGTATGCCTGGCCAGTAGCGCCAGTGTCATCGGCCAGCCAGATCGCCCCCCATCGCGCCAAGTCTCCAGCATTGATCATCACCCCGCCCGCAGCATAGCCAAGGCTGGCCAGTTCGCGTGCGAGGCGGTCGTCAAATTGGGGTGTTCCCAACACACCGCCGAGCATGGCTGAGTAACCGAGCGCGTCGGGGGCGTCAGAACTGTCGGTTACAAGGCTGGCACTGGAAAGGCCGGCAGGCTGGAAGACGAGGTTGTCCAGCGCATCGGCCAAGTCGAGGCCGGTCTGGTGCTCGATTACCCGTCCCAGGACCGCGTAGTGGGAATTCGAGTAGGCAAAATCCGAATTGGCGGTCCCGGGGGCGGCAGTCGCGAACCCGACGACCGTTTCGCTCAACCAGGACGACCGTCCGTTCGAATGCTCGGCCAGAAATGTCTGAAAGCTGAGAGCCCCGCCGATGTATTCCGGGATGCCAGCGGTATGGTAAAGCAGGGATCTGACAGTCAGATTGGCCCCAAAATTCAGTCCGGATGCCGTCGCAGCCGCGTCATCAAGCGAGACAAGATGGTCTGCGTTCAGAGCGAGAATGGCCGCCGCCGTGAATGTCTTGGACACGCTGGCAATGGCAAAGCGGTCGCTAGGGGTGATCGCCTCTCCGTTTTCGCTGCGATGCCCGGCGACTGCCGTGTCGAGACTTCGTCCGTCCCATACAGCAACGGAGATACCCAGCACATCGGTCCGTGCGCGCCAGCTTTCCACCTGCGTCTGGAGATCCTGGGCCTGGACGCCCGCAGTCGCTGCCAAAAGGGCAAGTCCAGTTGAGAAAACCCGTAACATCCTGATTCCTAACTATCCGCCGCCGGTCAATTCTGGCGCTCACTGCATTGGGATGCTTCCTGCAGGGTGATCGGATGCAGCGAGTGGTTTTCCCGCTGAGGTACTCGCCAGGGCCCGGTTGGCCAAATCGTGAGTCGTCTCGGCCAAAATGGGTGTTGCGCTTCCTGGTGGGCGGGGCTTCACGAACAAAGCTTAACTGGCGGTCGGAAACTCGACCGGTTAGCGTTCTTTCAAATCGATGGGGAGAACGATCATGAAACGCCTGCTGACAGGGCTGGCGGTGGCTCTCGGTATGCCGGGTCTAGCCGCAGCGCAGGACCCGTTCTGGCTCCATCCCTATAATTTCTTCGGCGAGGAGACCGGCCTGACAGCCTCGGTCAATCTCGGTGATCTCGATGGCGATGGGGATCTCGACGGGTTCGCCGTCAATGGTCGTCACTGGATCCAGCAGGATGAGGTTTTCCTGAATAACGGGATGGGGTTCTTCCGTTCGGCGCGGAATGCAGGCCCGGACCGGGCCACCGGCTATGAGGCGGCGCTGGCTGATTTTGATGGGGATGGCGATCTCGACGCGGCCGTCGCGCGAGACCTTTTGCCGGTTCTCCTCCTCTTCAATGATGGCGCCGCCCATTTTGACGAGGCGCGCGAGCTTGGCCCGGTCGCCCAGGCCCGCAGCATTGCCGCCTCGGACCTTGATGGCGACGGCGATCAGGATCTCGTCCTCGTCCAGCGGGGCGAGGCAAACCGCTACTTTCTCAACGACGGTACAGGCCATTTTGGCGATGATATCGAACTGCCGGGCGCTTGGCAGACGATCCAGCTTGCGACGGGCGATGTGGATGCCGATGGCCTGATCGATCTGGTTTTCTCCAATCGCGGCGGTGAAGGGGTGGTCTTGTATCGGGGCCTGGTCGCGGGCGGATTCTCCGAACCGGTCCTGCTGGCGGGGGAGCTCTCCATGGAGATAAGGGCGGTCGCGCTGGGCGATGTCACGGGGGACGGCCACCCCGACATCCTCGCCGGCGGCATGCAGGCGCAAAGCGTCATTCTGGTCAATGATGGCACCGGGAGGTTCACCCAGATCGAGCGCTTCGGCGACGCGACTGACGTGGTGTTTGGCCTCGCCCTCGCCGACTTCAACCAGGATGGGCGAACGGACATTGCTGTTGCCAATTCCGGGGTCCGCAACCGGGTCTATCTCGGCTCTGCGGACGGCTTCGTACCGCTTGAGGTCGGCGATGCGCCGTCAGATACGTATAATCTCAGCGTCGGGGACCTGAACGCCGATGGACGCCCCGATCTGGTTTTCGCGGTGTCCGAGGGGTCGAACTACACGCTGATCAACCGGATGAATCCTGAACGCGATTAGCGCCCCCACGCCATCCGCTCGCAAATATCCCGGAACATCTCGGTGACCTGGCTGTCCGTACCATCTTCCTTGCTCACCATCATCGGGCGGCCATAGGCCAGCTTGTAGCGGGTGCCGGCCTTGCCCATGAAGCCGTGGAAGATCGTCATGTCCTTGAGCTCCTCATTGATCTGCGCAAGGGCGTAGTAGAGGAAGGGCATGCGCTGGCGCACGGCAAGCGGGATGATCGGCGCGTCAAACTTGCGGGCGAGGCTGATTGCCGTCGGCTGCCACGGTCGCTCGCGCAGGCCCCAATGCTTCCAGCTCCATTCTGACATCCGCCCGGACGGGAACAGCACGATGCACTGGCCGGCCTTGAAGGCATCGATGGCCCGCCTCAGGACTTCCCGGCTCTGATTGCGGTTGCGGGCGTGATCGCGCCATTCGACCGGAATGATCCGCTCCTCAAGACCCGGGCAGACTTTCAAGGCATCACGATTGGCAAAGTAGAGCAGGTCGGGGCGTTTGGCTTTCAGGCTGTCCCACAGGGCAATCCCGTCAGCAATGCCGCCCGGATGATTGGCCACGATGACGCAGGGACCGCTCTCTGGAACATGGTCGAGACCCTCAACACGCGTGTCGAGATGGAGATAGTCGGACGCCCATTCAAAACAGCCGGTGCCGGAAAGGTCGGCGATGGCATCAGCCATGGCGACCGCGCGCTTGTAGCCGAGCAGCGGGTAACCGATCGTTTTCACCAGCGGCCAGAGCGGCGTGTGGATGAGACGCGGCGCGCGATCCTCGATCAGTTCGTCGACAATGTGGGGCTTTGCCGGGATCGGCAGAGAATCAGACTCGGTCATGGTCGCAGCAAACTCCCGGCACGTTCGTGAGGCAATGGCTGTGCATGCTGACGGCCAACAGGGTTACCGGAAGATTGACGAAATGGCCCGCGCCTTGCGACAGCGCAGTCAGACGTTAACGCCTTGTTCACGAATGGAACACGCCATGACCCTGACGCAAACACTGCCTGCCGGAGAAGTCCGCCGCCTGCCGGTCAAGCGTGCCCGTATTCAGGACGACCTTGTTGCCGACTACCTCGCAACCGTGGTGAAGCCGGGGCAGCGTACGATCCAGATCGGCGCGGGCGATCTTGGCGCGGTCTGCCTGAAGCGGGGTGCGCATCATCAGGTCGTCGGAACCATGGGCGCGATAGAGGCCCTGCAAGCCGCATGCGACCGTCGCTCCATTCCCACAGACGCGTTGAGTGGTGGCCTTGCCGCCCGCTCAACCGATGATGCACCGGGCTTTGATCTGGCGATCTTTGGCGCCGAGACCGGATTCCCGGCCATGGCCGCGAACTGGCGCCATGTTTCGGGGCGTCTTCGCGAAGGCGGCGTGCTGTTGCTGATCGGTGCTGATCACGGCGCCTGCGCGCGTCTTGCAGATGCCCTGGCTCAGGATCCCGTCTGGAGCCTCGAAACGAGAATTGCCGGCGCGGCAGTGGTTTTCCGTAAAACCGGTCAGGTCAGCGATGAGACGGCCCTGGCCGGTCTCGCCCGGGTCAGCGATCCGGCGCGGCGACCGCGCGGTATCCGCTATGGTCTCGTCCGCCGTGTCATGGACCATGTCTTTCCGCCGCGTCGCCCGGCTGCCTGATCCGGACTGACAGCGAGCGATAACAACGGTCTGTCGCAAAACTTTCACCGAAATTGTATTGAGCGGTCATGCTTCGCCCGTAATCGGGAATGCATGACCGCTCGCAATGCACTCGCCGGCTTCGCTGCTCTCGCACATCCCGTGCGCCTTGCCCTGTTTCGCACCCTCTGCGACCAGGCGCCCGAACGGGTATCCGCGGGCGATCTCGCCCAGGGATTCGACATTCCACCCTCAACGATGACAGGTCATCTGCAGGCGCTTGAGCGGGCCGGGCTTATCAAGGCCGAGCGTCGCTCGCGCTTCATGCTCTACTCGCTGAATACCGTCGGTACGCGTGAACTGGTCAAATTCCTTGTCGAGGATTGCTGCCACAATCGGTCGGAACTGGTCGGCAAGCTCGCGGACGCTCTCGCGGAAGCATCCTGACGGCTAGCCGCCCGGGCGGCCTCCGCGTCCACTGCCGCCAGGGCCACCGGCTCCGTCACCGCGTTGACCCCCATTCGGACGTTGCCGCGCCTGTTCTCCCCGCCCGGCGCCTGGCCCGCGGCGCAGGTAGGGCGCGCATTCCGGCGTTGGTGCACTGCGCTCCAGCGGCGTGATCGTGAAGCCGGCGGCACGCGCTGCCGCGTCGGCCAGACCGGCCTCTCCGATACGGGTAGCGAGGCGGGCTTCGACATCATTGTCGAGCCTGTCCAGACCGTAGGCGCGTTCGCGGACATTGGCCCGATAGACGGCAGCCCAATAGGCGGCATTGCTGTTTGCTTCGTCGGTATTGATCGCGGCGAAGGTTTCAGCCAGTTCCGCCTGCGCGGCGGGCCAACCGGCTTCTCCGGCAGCGATCAGGCGATCAAAGCCCTCGACGCGCATGTCCTCACGCAGGATGGACGGTGTGGTCCCCGCCCGTGACAGGGCAAGGGCGCTGTGTCCGGCGAGGTATTGGGCGATTTCGAAACCTTCCCCCTGCATCGCCACACAGCGCAGGATCGGCAGGGCCTCGGCGTACTGGCCCCGGTCGACAAGGCGCGCGGCAGCGTCAAACCCGGATGGCGGTCGTTCCCGGTCAGCATCGGGTCCGCCAGCGCAACCTGCCAGACAAAGCAGGGCACCCAGCCCGTAGAGCACTCGATTCATGACATCAACCCTTCGACTTCCATTGGTTGTCCAACGGGTCAGCCATCGTGATCCGTCGCCAAGCATGCAGCAAAACAAAAACACCCGGACCACGAAAGGGGCCGGGTGTCTTGCGTTCGTTCATCCGTCTAAAAACGGAGGCGCCGGGATCAAAACGGCAGTGACAGGGCGATGGTCGTCACGGTCGGGTTGAGATAATTGCGGCTGATCTCGCGCTGGTGCGTGAAGGAGAAGACGGCCCCGTTGGACAGGGTCTTCTCGAAGCCAACAGCCGCTTCGTACCAGGTTCCATCGAGGGTCAGGCTGCCCGGTGTCGAGAAGGCGACTGCCGGCGCGGTGGTGAAGGCGGCCGAATAGACCTCGTCACCATCCCCGTAGTCACGTGCCATTCCCAGGTAGACACGGGGTTCCACGCCGAAGGCGCTCCATTCCATCGACGCGCCGACCCGCGCCTGCAGGCTGGTAACGGAGCGGCTGGCGATCGCCAGGCTCGCCGCGCCGGCCGAGCTTGTCGCCGCATCGAAGCTGAAGTCCGTGTATTCAAGACTGGCTGTCGGGTAGATCGCAAAAGCCTCGCCCGACCAGCTGTTGAGCGTCAGTTCGGCGCCGCCGCCGGTGGCCGAGCCGCCTTGCTGCAGACGCGACATGCCGCCGATTGCCAGCTGCCGCATCCCGTCCGAGTCGAAATCACTGTGATTGACGTGCCCGGCCAGCGTCCAGCTTTGCGCCTGGTAGCCCGCGAACACGCTGAGCTGTGTGGTCGAGGTGTCTGAGGTGACGTAGCCGATCGTACCCTGCGCCTCACCGTCAGACTGTGCCAGACCAATGGCGGCACCGGCGGACCAACCGTTATTGCCCTGTCCCTCGATGCCGAGCAGCGTGAATCCACCGTCGACATCAAAGCGCCCGGTGCCGGCGATCAGGCCGCCGTCACCCTGAATGAGGCCGATCTGACCGAAAGCGCGCCACCCGGTCTCGTGGCTGGCATCCATCATCGGGGCGGGTTGGCGGAAGAGGGACTTCGCTCCGCTGGCATTGATCGCGCTGCCCATGCCATTGGCATGCAGCTCGGCGCTGGCCAGCACTTCGGCCATCGCGTCGGCTTGGCTGAACCGTCCGCCGATCTGGTCGCGCAGTGCGGCATTCAGGGCGTTGGTCTGAACCCGGGCGGACCTGTCGAACATGACCGTTTCATAGGGCGAGAAGCTGTCGAGGGCCGCGGTCAGATTGCCATTCTCGAGCAGGTCAATCAGACCATAGACGTCGGCCAGGTCGCCATAGTTCGCCGCCCGGCCGTTATCGAGCGCGGTCGCGAGATTGTACTGGAAGAAGTTGCTGAATTCCGCCTGGCTCAGAAGGCTGTCGGCTTCGATCGCGTAGGACAGTGTGCCGTTTGACAGGCTGACGGTCGGACGCAGTGCGCCGGGCAGGTCCATGATGTCGGTGAAGCTGCCCGTTGCACCGGTCGCGATCAGGAAGCTGCTGCTGTCGCCATAGCGCGGCAGGTAGCCATTGACCGGATTGAGCATCAGCGTCCCTCCAAGTAAGACGTTGCCGTTCACCGTCAGCGTGTCCGAGCCGCCAGGAGCGATGTCAATGGCCAGACCACTGGCCGAGGCCAGGATGAGGTTGCCATTGATGGTCAGATTACCGATCTCGCCCAGCCCGCCCGGGCCGATCAGTCCCATGATATTGGTCAGATAGGGCGTGTTGATGGTTCCGGTACCGGTCAGCAGGCCGGACATCAGGAGGTAATCGCCCCAGCTGCTCAGGGTGCCGTCCACATTCATCGTGCCGGCCTGGTGCATGATCTCGATCAGGCTGGTCAGATTGCCATTGCTGGCGATATTGAGGCCGGCCTGTGAACCGGCAAGCGTCAGGCGATCGATCTCGATCGTGCTGGACAGGCGTGTTGTGCCTGCAGCCGAAAGTGTGACGTCAAAATAGCGTCCGATCGATGTTGATGTGGCGTTGATATTGTCAGCGACGAAGCCGGAGGCGCCCGGCAGGCCGTTGTCCAGCGTCGCTGTCGGAAGGATGCCCAGAGGTCCCGGTTCCGATGTTGCGGTCGCGTATGCCGGGTTGGCTTCGGAAACCGGCAGTCGGGTCGCGGTGAGCCCGTTGCCCGGAGCGATGGTGCCGAGCGTATTCGAGGTCCCGTCGGCGGCGAGACTGGCGGCGCCGACAGAATTGCCATTGCCACTGTAAGGCGCGGTGACCCCGGTCTCGAGCGTTGTGCACTCCACAGGTGCGAAGCAGATTTCGCCCCACGGATCGGAGGTGTCCGAGATGCCCTCGCCTGGCGCTCCCGGCAGGCCGTTCACAATGTTTCCGTTTTCGTCGATCACCCGGAAGGCCGGGTCGAGTTGCGTCACCCAGTGATTGGGGTCTTCCCAATTGCCATCGCCACCGGCTGCAGTGACGTAGCGATAGGGATTGTTCTCTACGATCCAGTCCCAGAACAGGTAGAGCGGCTGGTAGAAGCTGGATGTCCCGTAGGTGCTGAAAGCTTGTGGACCAAAGAAGCGCGATCCGCCCGACAGCACACCAATCACAAGATCTTCGTCGATGCCGGCGTTTCCAGCTGCGTCCAGGATCAGCGGGCCACCGCTGTCGCCGCCGGCGGTCGTCCCTTCATTGGGAGCCGCATCCCCGCGGAAAAGATCGAAATCGAAGGGGTTGGTCCGGGTCGGGTCGTCGAAGTCGATCTGATACAGGTTTTGCGGGTTCGGGTCGCCGAAACTGGACCCGAAAATGATGCGATTGCGGTCATCAAGCGAGGCCAGCGCACCGATGAAATTCTCTGCTGCGCGGCGGCGCCAGTCGATCCCGTTGGTCGCGCCCAGGGATCCTTCGCCCGATCTGCCATAGCCGATCAGGTCGACATGATAGCCGGAGCCGGTTTCCTGGGTGTAGCTGGTTGGTGCCGGCAGGGCCGAGAAGAGCAGGGCCCAGGTCGGAATATTCCCGGCCGGCGTGTCGAGTACCGACAACGCAACATCACCTTCCAGGAAGCCGAAGCCTTCCGGCCGCGCGAGGGAATCCTGATTATAGAGGATCTGGGCGACATTGTAGACCGCCAGGTCCGCATTGGAGCCGAAGCCGTTATTGAGCCAGTCGATGAAGCCCGGCAGCGCATCGGCGCCGAATGACCAGGCCGCCTGGACCCCGCCATCGCCATACTCAGTCGCCGCACGGTCGTTGACGCAGTGTGCCGCGAACAGGACCATGCGCGGATTGACCAGCGTTCCCGAGCAGACAAAGCCGTCATTCCGGAAAAACATCCCGATGCCCGTGATATCGACCGCCGTGTCGACCGAATCTGCCGGGGTCACCCCGTCAACGGTGACGATCTGTGGCTCGGTGTCCTGTGCAAGGACGGGAGCGGCAGCGAGGCCGACAAGAGACGAGGTTGCGATCAGGAGCGATTTGAATGAGCGCGAATGGGCCATGGACTTTCCTCAGGGACGGACCGGCGATACTGCGCGATATGCGTTCGCTTGACGGTCGAAAATCAGGGCTCAAGTGTCCTTTGGTGCCGTCCGGATAGCAAGCAAAAACGGTGGTGTTTCTCATAGTTTCAACGAGGAGTGGTCACGCGCTTGTGTCACGACCTCTCCTGTCGCGCGGCTCGACATCAGGGGGAGGGCATACTAAATCACCGCCAAGCAAACGGTCCCGACGAGGGCCGGATCCACACGAGTGCCCGGGAGCGCAGTGATGACACGCGAAATCCACCATTTCATCAATGGCAAGACCGCCGTCGGTACGTCAGGCCAGTTCGGCGACGTTTACAATCCGAACACCGGGCAGGTTCAGGCACGAGTCCAGTTCGCGACACCGGACGAAGTCGCCAAGGCCGTCGACGATGCCAAGGCAGCGCAGATCAAGTGGGCGGCGATGAATCCGCAGCGCCGCGCGCGGGTCCTGATGACCTACAAATCCCTGGTCGAGGCCGAGATGGAAAGCCTCGCAGAGCTTTTGTCTTCCGAGCACGGCAAGGTCATCGCCGATGCCAAGGGCGATCTGGTCCGTGGCCTGGAAGTGGTTGAATTCGCCTGTGGTGTGCCGCACCTCATGAAAGGCGAGTATACCGAAAGCGCCGGTCCGGGGATTGATGTCTACTCGATGCGCCAGCCGCTCGGTGTTGTCGCCGGAATCTCGCCGTTCAACTTCCCGGCCATGATCCCGATGTGGTTCATGGGGATGGCGCTGGCGACGGGTAACGCAATGATCCTCAAGCCGTCCGAGAAAGACCCGTCAGTGCCGGTACGTCTGGCCGAGCTGATGATCGAGGCGGGCCTGCCGGAAGGCGTCCTGCAGATCGTGCATGGCGACAAGACGGCCGTCGACGCGCTGCTCCATAATGACGACATCAAGGCGGTGTCCTTTGTCGGGTCCTCGGCGATCGCGCAATATATCGCCCAGACCTGCGCCCAGCAGGGCAAACGCTTCCAGGCCATGGGCGGGGCCAAGAACCACGGCATCATCATGCCGGACGCTGATATGGACCAGGTCGTCAATGACTTCCTCGGTGCCGCCTTCGGCTCAGCCGGCGAGCGCTGCATGGCGCTGCCGGTCGCTGTTCCTGTCGGCAAGGGCACGGCTGACGAGTTTGTTGGCCGAATTCTCGAGGAAGCCGCCAAGCTTCGCGTCGGCGTCTCCACGGATGCAGACGCCCACTACGGACCGGTCGTCTCGTCGGCCCACCGCACCTCGATCGAGAAATGGATCCAGACGGGTGTTGATGAGGGTGCCGATCTTCTCCTCGACGGCCGCGGGTTCGAGCTGCAGGGCCATGAGAAGGGCTTCTTTATCGGTCCAAGCCTGTTCGACAATGTGAAGCCGACCATGTCCTCCTATCAGGAAGAGATCTTCGGGCCGGTCCTGCAGGTCGTTCGGGCCGATAGCCTCGATGAGGCGGCACACCTGCCGTCCGAGCACCAGTATGGCAATGGTGTCGCGATCTTCACCCGCAACGGTCTTGCCGCCCGCGAGTTTGCCTCCAAGGTCCAGGTCGGCATGGTCGGCATCAATGTGCCGATCCCGGTTCCGGTTGCCTACCACTCCTTCGGTGGCTGGAAGCGGTCGGCCTTCACCGATACCAATCAGTATGGCACCGACGGCATCCGCTTCTTCACCAAGATCAAGACGGTGACCCAGCGCTGGCCGACCGGTGATATCGGTGACCAGGCCTTTGTCATTCCGACGATGAACTGATCGCGTCCGGCACGCATATCGAACGGGCCTCCCGGTTTACCCGCGGAGGCCCGTTTCGTTTCAGGTGCCGGTTGACCGGGCGGGGCTCGCCACTCCATCACACATGCGTATGTCAGGCGGGCTCATAGGCGCTCAGCCAGGCAAGGGCGCTGTCCCGGTCCGCAAAGAATCGGGCATTAGGCGGCAGGTCGACGATTTCGCGTTGAACCGCCGTCAGATAGATGTCGGTCCACCCGCGCGGCATGACATAGGCACTCGGCAGCGGTCGTTCGAGCGCGAACAGGAAGTTCTCGATCATTTCGGCCGACAATTGCGGCGACATTTGCGGCTCCGCCTCGCTGCAATCCGCGAGGATCGCGCGAACCGACGGGTTCTGGCTCAGCTCGCGGGCCCGTTCCGTGGCCCAGCCCGCTTCCTGGCGTGTCGCCTGGCCGCTGGCCCGGATCTCCACGACGCTTCCTCCGCCGACAAGGTCAACCCTCACCGTCATACTCAACACCTACACAAACATCTTCTGCGACCGGTGCAGGCTATGTTTTTCGAACGTCGTTCGCCAGTATTTCAAAATGAGCTGAGGGGCCGGGATCGCCTGTCTGTACAAGGTATTTCGGCAAATTAACCACCCCGGCTCAATCAATTCAAATGGGTATCCGAAAAGCCGCCGGACTGCATTCGGTGCTCCCCTTGCCAAGATCGGCCCGGTAGGACATGGAAAACATACCGTTAACTGTAAACCGGCATTGCGAGCCCAAAATGGCCACATTCCAGTTCCGAACCGTTCCTCATATTCATGCGGGCCGCGGCGCGGCCCGCCAGCTTGCCAAGATTGGCGCCCCGCTGATGGCCGGGGTCGAGCGGGTTGTCCTTGTCACTGACAAGGGTGTGCGGAAGGTCGGGTTGATCGACGCCGCTCTAGTGGGGCTGGAGACGGCGGGTCTGTCGGTGCTTGTCATCGACGACGTCGTCGCCGATCCGCCCGAGGACATGGTTCTTGCCGCGACCGAGCGTGCGCGCGGCTTTGGCAGTCAGCTGGTGATTGGTTTCGGGGGCGGCTCCTCGATGGATACGGCCAAGCTGGTCGCACTCCTGCTGGGTAGCGATCAACCACTCTCGGCAATGTATGGCGTCAACCAGGTTCGCGGTGACCGCCTGCCGCTTATACTCGTCCCGACCACCGCCGGAACCGGCTCGGAAGTGACGCCGATCTCCGTCGTGACGGTCGGGGAAACGTCGAAAATGGGGGTCAACGACCCGGCGCTCTATGGCGACATGGCTGTTCTGGATGCCGAACTGACGCTGGGGCTTCCGCGCCATGTCACTGCGGCGACCGGGATCGACGCCATGGTTCATGGCATCGAGGCTTATACGTCGGCCATCGAGAAGAACCCGGTCTCAGACGCCCTGGCGCTGGCCGGCCTCAAGAAGCTGCACGGCGCGATCGAGCGCGCGTGCCGGGACGGATCGGACATCGAGGCCCGCGAGGACATGTTGCTCGGCGCGCTGCTTACCGGTCAGGCCTTCGCCAACGCACCGGTCGGCGCGGTCCACGCGCTGGCTTATCCGCTCGGCGGCATTTTCCATGTTCCGCACGGGCTCTCGAACTCGCTGATGCTGCCGCCCGTTCTGCGCTACAATGCCAGTGCGGCCGAGCCGCTCTATACCGAGCTGGCCGCGCATCTCGGGCTGGCTCAGGCGTCGACCGATGCGCTGGTGACGGAAATGGAGCGGATTGCTGATGTGGTCGGCATCGAAACGCGCCTGACCCAGGTCGGGGTCTCGCACAATGACCTGCCGCGCCTCGCCGAGGATGCGATGAAGGTCGAGCGGCTGCTCAAGAATAATCCGCGCGCGATGACGCTTGAAGCGGCCCATGCCTGCTATGAGGCCGTCCTGTGATCGACAAGCAACCCCGCGCGGCCTATCGCCGCTTTCGCGCCCTGCCGACACGCTGGGCTGACAACGACATCTACGGCCACATCAACAATGCTGCCTATTATGGCTTCTTCGACACGGCCGTGAACTGCTTCCTGATCGAGGAAGCCGGGCTGGACATCCATGCCGGCGCGGTCATCGGCCTGGTGGTCGAGACCGGCTGTAACTATTTTGCGCCACTTGCCTTTCCGGAGACCGTCGAGGCCGGCGTGCGCGTTGCCCGGTTGGGTAATTCCTCGGTCAGTTACGAGATCGGCCTGTTCAAGCAGGGCGAGGATCAACCCGCCGCCCAAGGGCATTTCGTGCATGTCTATGTCGACCGTGACACCCGCCGACCGGTGCGCTTGCCGGACGGCATGCGGGCAGCGCTGGAAGCGATCTCTGCGTGAGGTCCCCAGTTCGGGCCGATCGTGTGCTTGGGCTTGAGATGTTGCCGGCCCCGGACAAGGGCGTCGTGCTCCGCAGTCGGTCCATTGACGTGGGCGGCCGCAACCGCCAACCCTCTGCGCCATGACCACCCCCCTTTCCGTCCTGCGTCAGCGCATCGAAGCGGGCGCGCTGAGCCCGGATCCCGAGCAGGCGCGGGCGGCACAGACGCTGACCGATCTGGCGGCGCGTCTGGATGCCTGGCGACCCGACCGAAAAAAGCTGTTCGGCAAGGCCGATCCGGCGCCACGCGGGCTTTATCTCTGGGGCGGCGTGGGGCGCGGAAAGTCCATGTTGATGGACCTGTTCGTCGAACATGCGCCGATCGAACCAAAGCGCCGCGCTCACTTTCATGAGTTCATGCAGGATGTGCACGCCCGTATAACGGAGTGGCGCAAGCTGACGCCGGCCGAGCGCCGCAAGCGCCCCGAGCATGTGCGCGGCGCCGATGATGATCCCATCCCGCCGGTTGCCAAGGCGATCGCCGCCAAGGCCCGTCTCCTGGCTTTTGACGAGTTCCAGGTCAGCGATATCGCCGACGCCTCGATCCTCGGGCGCCTGTTTGAGCAGTTCTTTCTGCGCGGGGTTGTCGTGGTTGCGACGTCGAACCGTCACCCCGACGATCTGTACCGGAACGGACTCAACAGGCAGCGTTTTCTGCCGGTCATCGAGATGCTGAAGGCGCGGCTCGATGTCATGGAGCTGGATGGCGGTACCGATTTTCGGCTGCGTCAGCTCGAGGCGGCGCCGGTCTACTACGCCCCGCTGACAGCGGATGCCGAGCTGTCGATGGACAAGGCCTGGGAACGCCTGACGTCCGGCGCGGTGCCCCAGCACTGCGTGATCGATGTGAAAGGCCGTGACCTCGAGGTTCATCGCGAAGCGGCCGGGGTCGCCCGCTTCTCCTTTTCCGAGCTCTGTGCCCGGCCTTTGGGCGCGGCTGACTATCTCGCCATTGCCGAGCGCTTTCATACGGTCCTGTTGGAGTTCGTACCGAAGCTTTCGCCTGAAAAGCGCAACGAGGCCAAGAGGTTCGTTACACTGATCGACGCGCTCTACGAGGCCCGCACCAAGCTGGTGATGAGTGCGGATGCCGAGCCGGTCGATCTCTATCCAGCCGGTGATGGCGCGTTCGAGTTCGAACGGACCGCGTCGCGGCTGATGGAAATGCGCACTCGTGATTACCTGGCAGCCGAGCGTCGCGAGCAGGATCAGGCCAATTAGGCAGCCCGATATCCCGCGCCTTGATGCGGCTCAGCGCGGACCACTGCCCGTCTGCCAAAAAGTAACCTTGACGTTCCACAATGTCACCTGTAGGTAATTTGTAACTTCTAGGTTACACGGAGAATCTGATGACCGACATTTCCGGACTGATCCGCATGCGCAACCGCTTTCTCGCGCTAACGGCAACGTCATTTCTTCTCTGGCAATTCATGCATTTGCTTGAAAGTGTCTTGCCGACTTCAACCGGCGCATTTGCGGTAATTGGCGTGGCGGGTTTTGTCGGGCTGGCCGGTTTCATGGGCGCAATGATTATGTTCCTGATCTATGCCGGACGGGTGACGAAGACCCAGACCCAGGCCGTGATCCAGGATGAACTCTTCGCCTTCAATCAGGCGAAAGCGCTCCGGATCGGGTTTATCGCGCTGATGGGCTTTGTCATCGCTGGTTTCGTGGCCTCGGATTTCGTCGAACTGCCAAGCGAGCTGACCTTCCGGATGCTGATGATGGTCGGGGTCGCGGTTCCGATCTTTGCCTTCCTGGCCTTCGATCGGGGGTCCGGTGACGAAGATGATGCCCAGGACGAGAGTGGAGCAGACCTGTGAGCGGTTCGGGAGAGTTGGCGAACCGGCTTCGGGAGCTCAGGGCCCGTCATGGCCTCACCCAGGCGGAGCTCGCCACCCGCGTTGGTGTGACCCGAAAAACCGTCAATACGGTCGAGAACCGGGTGTTTGTTCCCTCCACCATCCTGGCCCTGAAACTGGCGCGTGCGCTCGACGTTTCGGTCGAGGACCTCTTCCAGCTGGAAGGCTGAGCGATCACACCGCCTTGCCGAAATCGCCAAGCAGCGCTAGACCGCTGCCCAATCGCTTGAACATCCCCACAAGAGGAGCTCCTCCATGGCCCGTAACAAGATTGCGCTCATCGGATCCGGTATGATCGGTGGCACGCTGGCTCACATCGCAGCCCGCGAAGAACTGGGCGATGTCGTCCTGTTCGACATTGCCGAAGGTGTGGCCAAGGGAAAGGCCCTCGACATCGCCGAAGCGAGCCCGGTTTTCGGCAAGGATTCCAAGCTGGCCGGCGCCGACGACTATGCTGCCATTGCCGGAGCTGATGTCTGCATCGTGACCGCAGGCGTGCCGCGCAAGCCGGGGATGAGCCGTGATGACCTGCTGGGCATCAACCTGAAGGTCATGAAAGCGGTCGGCGAGGGCATCGCCAAGCATGCACCCGACGCCTTCGTGATCTGCATCACCAACCCGCTCGACGCGATGGTCTGGGCACTGCGTGAATTCTCTGGCCTGCCGCACAACAAGGTCGTCGGCATGGCCGGCGTGCTCGATTCGGCTCGCTTCCGCCACTTCCTCGCCGACGAGTTCGAGGTTTCGGTCCAGGACGTTACGGCTTTCGTGATGGGTGGCCATGGCGACACCATGGTGCCGCTGCTGCGCTACTCGACGATTGCCGGCATCCCGGTCCCGGACATGATCAAGATGGGTTGGTCGACCGACGACAAGATGGACGCCATTGTCCAGCGCACCCGCAGCGGTGGTGGCGAGATCGTGGCCCTTCTCGGGACCGGCTCGGCCTATTATGCTCCGGCCGAGAGCGCGATCGAGATGGCGGTTTCCTACCTGCGCGACAAGAAGCGCATCCTGCCGTGTGCCGCTTATCTCTCCGGCCAGTTCGGTCAGGACGATCTCTATGTTGGCGTGCCGGTGGTCATCGGCGCGGGTGGCGTGGAAAAGGTCGTTGAGATCGAGCTCAATGCCGAGGAGCAATCCATGTTCGACAATTCGGTTGAGTCCGTGAAGGGTCTCGTCGCGGCCTGCAAGGGTCTCGAGCCGTCGCTCGGCTAGGTCACCGGTCGTCAATGGAACAAGCCGCCGGCCCCTTGGGTTTGGCGGCTTTTTCTTGTCTAGAGCCCGCCGGCAAATGTCCCGGCTGCATTCAGTCGCATGAACTCGAAGCCCATCACAAGCAGGGCGGTGACCCAGGCGAACGGTATCCAGAGCAACACGCCCGCCGGGGTCGAGGCGCGACCGACAAGACCCGTGGCGAAGAGCGTGTAGACCCACATGATCATCGCCGCGAGGAAGCCGAGCGAGGGGTCACGCAGGCCGAAGAAGATACAAACCTGGGCGCTCATACCGGCCAACAGAAGGGCAATCAGGAGTGTGCCCAGAAGGCGCATGCCGTTCTTGCCGGTCCGTTGAACAATCCAGAGGGCGATAACCGCGAACACCGGGATCAGCAAACCGATCAGGTTCATCAGCTCGAAGCTCGGCGCCCAGTCGGGGGCCTCAAGGGTCTTGGCCCAATCCATGGCACCGGTGGCGTGAAGCCATCCCGACAAACCGCCGGCCAGCGATGCCGCGCCGATCATGTAGACCAGCAGGGTTATGACGCCCGGACCGTGACGCTTCTCGGCCATGGATTGTACAGCTCCCATAGTGTGTGCCCGCCAAGCGGTGCAAGTTTCGAACCACTCGAAGTGCCGGTTTCAACGCCTCACAGCTGACACGCGATCCCAACCCGGGGTCCCTGTGCTGCCGTATGCGGTCATGGGAATGCGGGACAATCGTGGCGGCATTATGCTTGACCACAGGGCAAAGTGTGCGTCGACTGAGGCCATGACCCAGCCTGTTCTCGAGACTGACCGTCTCATTTTGCGCCAACCCGACCTGTCCGACTTCGAGCCGCTCTGCGAGCTGATGGGAGATGAGGACACCACCCGTTTCATTGGGGGCGTGCAGGAGCCTGCGCTTGTCTGGCGCGGCCTGTGCGGCATTGTCGGGCACTGGGCCCTGAGGGGCTACGGCTTCTTCTCGGTGATCGAAAAGGAAAGCGGCAACTGGCTTGGCCGCGTTGGGCCCTGGTATCCGCATGGCTGGCCGCAGCCGGAGATCGGCTGGTCGCTCAACCGGTCAACCTGGCGCAAGGGCTATGCGAGCGAAGCCGCGGTCGCGTGCATGGACTATGTGGTTGATGAATTGGGATGGCCCGATGTCGTCCACCTCATCCATGCCGACAATACGCCCAGCCAGGGCGTGGCGCGCAAGATCGGCTCCCGCGATCTGGGCCATGACGCTGAAGTGGCCGGTTTCGGCATGATTGTGGACGTCTGGGGCCAAAGCGCCGCCGAGTGGCGCGCTCTACGCAGGACGCTGCGCTAGTACCAGCCGGCTTCACGAAGCTTGGGCGCATAGGTGCGGCTGACCGGAGCCGCCAGCTCTCCCGCCAGGATCAGACGGGCCCGACCGTCGCCGCGTTCGACGGTCTCCACGGCGTCCCGTGCGACCCACCATGACCGGTGCGTCCGCGCGCCATCGAGGGTTTCCACGGCCGCGAGCGCGTCGCTGAGCCGCATCAGGATCAGGGCGTCCCCCTTGTCGGTGTGAACCCGGAGATAGTGATCTTCCGCTTCCAGGGCGATCAGACGGGCCCGGCGAAATCGGGGCGGCAGTTTGTCGGTCAGAGCGCGGCTGGCGCCGGGCGGCGTCGGCTCGGTCGCCTGGCTCTTGCGTTGCTCGGCGAGCATGGACACCGTGACAACGGCCGCCGAGATCACCCAGACCAAAATGAATACGACGGGCATCACGTCGAGCCGAAAGGCCTTCCCGACCAGCGCTTGGATCGTTGCGACGCCAATGAACACAGGAAGGCTGACGAGAAACGACATCGCCACGCCGGTCGCGATGGGTGGCCAGTCGGGCAGGAAGCGGTCGAACACATATTTGAAGCCGATGCCGGCCGCCCATCCCAGCGTCATGAGACCGGTCCAGTAGAACCAGACCCACGGGATCCCGAACTGATGGGAATTGTAGGGACCGAGGATCGCCAGAAAAGTCCCGATCGCCACGATGGTCACCGCGTCAGTGATCAGGGATTTAAGCCGGTCGCGTGTCATCATCACCGTCATTCACGAAGCGCGAATGAACACCTAGCGCAATTCGCGAACCCTGACAGCCGGTTTACGCAAATGCGGTCGCATATCCCGTGCTCTCCCGTCATCACTCCATTCATCCAATCCGGACAGGCCGGATGCAACAGGAGTGATGCTTGTGAAAATGATGACCTCAACCCTTGTCGCCGCCGCACTGATGGCCGCTGCCGCCAGCCAGGCGATTGCCGAAGATGCCGGCACCACCCTGACACTGGAAATCGGCGGCGTCGCGCCGTCCCGGGGCGTCGTGATGATCGGTCTTTACGATAGCGAGGCCGGCTGGACCTCCGGCTCGGCTGTTACCGGCGCTCGGGCCGAGGTCGATGGTGACCATGTGACGGCCGTCTTCGCCGACCTCCCGGCCGGCACCTATGGCGTCAAGATGTATCACGACATCAACGCCAACGGCGAGATGGACACCAATCTGATGGGTATTCCCAGCGAACCTTTCGCCTTCTCCAACAATGCACGCGGCCGGTTCGGTCCGCCGAGCTGGGAAGCCGCGGTCTTCGAACTCAGCGCTGACGGCACTGTCCACACCATCCGTTTCGAATAGGGAGAGGGCCATGACAACGACCTCAAGGCGCGAGGCGCTCAAACTGTTCGCGGCCGCCGGCGGTGTCGCGGCCCTGACCCCGGCCGCGTTTGCTCGCGCGGCTGACCCGGTCTTTCTGGACTATGCTGCCGCCAGCGCCGATGACCCCTGGACCCTCATCGTCCGGGACGCGCCCTCGCAGGGCTTTGATGGCCAGGTCGAGCTGATCAATGGTCGCCTGCCTGACGGGTTTGCCGGAACGCTCTACCGCAACGGCCCGGGTCGATTCTCACGCCAGGACTGGCGCTACCGCCACTGGTTCGACGGTGATGGCTTCCTGCAGTCCTGGCAAATCGGTCAGGACGGGATCAACCACCGCGGTCGCTTCATCCAGACGGACAAGTGGCAGACGGAAGAGGCGGCCGGACGTTTTATCCTGCCCGCTCTTGGTTCGGTACCCCCCAATCCGGGCGGGCTCAGCGGTCCGGACGACATGAATGTCGCGAACACCTCGGTTCTGCTTCTTGGTGACGAATTGCTGGCACTCTGGGAGGGCGGTTCGGCCTGGTCCATTGACCCTGACACCCTCGACAGCCGCGGTGCACGACGCTGGGGCCAGGGCCTCGACGGCGTTCCCTTCTCCGCTCATCCAAAGCGCGAGCCGGGCAGCGGGATCATCTGGAACTTCGGTCAGGACGCGTCTTCGGAGCGGCTGGTCCTGTGGAAAATCGCGCCCGACGGCACACTGCTGAATGCCGGACTGGTCAATGATGTGCCGGGCGGCATGATCCATGATTTCGTGATCACCGAACGTTCCCTCGTCTTTCTTGTTGGCAGTTATCGTTTTCAGCAAATGCGCCTGCCCTTCATCGAGAGCTTCCAGTTTGATCCGGAAGCGCCGATGCGTGCGATTGCGGTCGACAAGGATGACTGGAGTGTTCGCCGCAGCTGGGATCTGCCGCCGGGATTCCTGTTCCACTTCGGCGGAGCCTGGGAAGAGACAGACGGGACGATAAGGCTTGATGCGGCCCTGTCCCAGGACGCGCGTTTCGCCATGGCCGGCGCCTATGACGTCATGCGGGGTCATGCGGAAACGGATACGGATGCACAAAGCCGCCACATGCAAGTGACCCTGTCACCAGGCGGGCGCAGTCGGATCGAAGCGCTCGGTGATGCCTATATCGAGTTCCCGCAGATCGATCCGCGCCAGACCGGATTGCGTCGCCGCGAGACGTGGCATGTGGCGTGGGACGCTGACCAGCCCCGTGGGGCAAACCGGATTGAGCGACGTAATCTGCATACGGGCGCCCGCGACGGGTTTGATCATGGTGCGCATGTCTATGTCGAGGAGCCGCTCTTCGTTCCGGCTGCCGAAGACGCCGCTGAAGGTGAGGGTTGGATCGTGCACACGGCGCTGAACGCCTTGGCGCAGCGCACCGAACTGCATCTGTTCAATGCCCAGCAACTGGCAGACGGACCGGTTGCCAGCTGGCGACTGCCCTATGCCTGCCCCTTCGGCTTCCATGGTTGCTGGCGGTCGGCTTGATGCCACCCCGAGTCGATAGGCGGTCGCGAGGAGGGCGGTTAGGCAATTGACGGCGTGGGACGAGTTTGCCACCTCTGGTGATACGTCACGGAGTCGTCCCATGCTTGCTTCCCGCCTGCGTCTCTCTGCCCTTTTCGTCGGCTTCATCGTTGTTCTCTTGCCGGGTCAGGCCTTCGGGCAGCGCGATGTCCTGCTCAATGTTTGCAACGATGCGGGCTTCAGTGTGGCGGTCGCCGCGGCTTACCGGACGTCGCCAACAGACGATCGCACCTTGCGGAGCTGGTTCATGATCGAGCCCGGGCGCTGCCTGGAGGGCGCCGTCAACAATGTCGTCGGCGGCGATCTGGATCTGCATGTCATGTCGGGCGAGTGGCGGTGGCCGGCGCGGGCCGCCGACACGGTCTATTGCACCCCGGCCGACTCGACCTTCGCCCTGGCGACGACGGAGCCCTGTCGGGAAAGTCGACAGCCGCGCGACTTTGTCCGCCTGCCGATCTCCTCGAGCCGTTATCGCGGCCTGGGACAGGTGGACTACCGGGTGCGATGTGAAGCCTTGTCCGGTGCCGATGCCTCAATGTGTGTCGGCGCGCCGCGTGATGAGCGCGGCATGGCGCAATTGGTTCGCACGCTGGAGGTTTGCTACACCGGCCGCGGCGAGGCGGACACCGTGGTGTTCGCGCCGCGGGCGGATGGCGCGTTTGATATTGTCGCCCGGCAGACCCTGTCCCGCGGCGATTGCGAGGACCTCTATCGCGGCTTCCCGCAGGGCAATCTCGTTCTGGTCGGAGCAGTCGGGCGAGGCAATGAGGACGTAGCTGTCGAATTCTGCCTGCCGGACGACGCCGACGGGCCGGTCAGCCCGATGAATGGCGGCTGTGAGGCCGGACAGCGGGTGGGGGCGGAAATGCATGCATTCCGTGCCAATGTCTCTCGCTTCACCGCTTATCTCCAGTAGCCGGTTCCTGATCGGTCTCCGTCTGGTCTCGCAGCGGAGTAGCGTGTGACGGCTATCATCAGTTCATGACCTGCCCGGTTTTTCGCGCGTCAGGTGCGCGGCGTTGCCCCCGCACGGGCGCTGCGGCATGGTCCTCGGCGGCGCTTTGCAAGGCTGGCGCCAGCAACGCCGGGGGGTGATATGGACACGAGCGAGACGCCGGCGCGAGCCGAGCGCTTTCTGCCCGACTGGATTGTCGGTGGCGTGATCCGTTTGTCGCTGGTACCGGGCTTGTGGTCCTGGGGTCGCGCGAATGCTGATGTCTGGCCCGGTGTCATGCCTGACACGATCGTCGCCGCATCCATCTGGAACATCCCGCTTGTGTCTGCCGCTCACACGGCTCAGATCGCGGTCTGGGGCGCCCAGCTTGTCGCCTTCCTCCTGATGGTCGGCTTTCTCACCCGTCTTGTCGGATTTGTGCTTCTGACGGCCTGCGCGATCTATGGTTTCTGGGTGCTGCCGGAGGCGTGGACCTCGGTCGTGCTTTTCGCCGCGATCAGCTTCTACCTGTTTGCGCGGGGCGGCGGTGCCCTGTCGATTGACGGCGCGATCGTCGCCACTTTGCGCTAGGTCATAAACTCATAAACGGGATTCCGTTTTTTGCCGAAGCCTGATTCAACCTCCTTGAGGAGGATTTGGATCATGGGCCGTCGTCGTTACGAACTGACCGATTTCGAGTGGTCGATCATCGAACCCTTGCTGCCGAACAAGCCACGCGGGGTGCCGCGCGTGGACGACCGCAAGGTGATCAACGGGATTTACTGGCGCCTGCGCACCGGCTCGCCCTGGGCGGAGATCCCCGAGCGCTACGGTCCGGCGACGACCTGCTACAACCGGTTCGTCCGATGGCGCAAGCTGGGTGTCTGGGATCGGATATTCGACGCGGTTACAGCCGCTTACGACGGCGACATCCAGATGATCGACAGCTCTTCGATCCGCGTTCACCAGCATGGGGCGAACGCAAAAAAGGGGGTCCGCACGCCGCCGCGAGAGACACCCCTGACACCCGATGCATGGGGCGCTCGCGAGGCGGGCTGACCACGAAAATCCATGCGCTTGTGGATGCCAACGGCCTACCCGTCGCCCTCAAGCTCACCCCCGGCCAGGCTCATGACGGACGCAGCGCCACCGACATGCTCGACGGCATCGGCGAAGGCCAGATCCTGCTGGCCGATCGGGCCTATGATTCCGACGCGTTGCGCGTCTCGCTCAAGGCCCGTGGCGCATGGGGATGCATCAAGCCGATGCCGAACCGCAAGAACATCCCCAGCTTCAGCGCCTTCCTTTACCGGCAGCGCAATCTCGTCGAGCGCTTCTTCAGCAAGATCAAACACTTCCGGGCCATCGCCACGCGCTTCGAAAAACACGCCGAGAACTATCTCGCCGCCGTCAAACTCGCCGCCATCCAAATCTGGCTTCGATTTTATGAGTCGGTGACCTAGACCGGCACAGCGGCTTACAGATTAGCAAGAAGTCCATGGGCAGACTGGACCGGATCGGGATCGCCCGGGATGGATGGTCTGCCATGTCGCCAGAGCTGCGCCAGAAACTGAAGAAGGCCCTCGCCGGACGCCAGTCCGTCGATATGGGTCAGTTTCAGTTCCTGAATCTCGAACGGGTGAGGGTCCGTGCCGGTGCTGACTGGCCGCGCTTGCGGGAAAAAGTCTATGAAACCTCGACCCAGTTCATCGAAAGCCGGCTCGCCCCCGACGATGTGATGATCCGCGTCCAGGGTGGATTCCTGATCATTTTCAGCATCGCCGATGTCGAGGCGTCGGAAGACATGATCCAGGCGATTTCCGGCGAGTTGAATGCGTTTTTTCTTGGCGAAGCCGGTCTGGAAGATGTCCGCGCCGAAGGCGAAGCGCGCGACGTGCCGACGACTGAACTGCTCGAGATCGTCGCCCGCTCGCAACCTCATGATGCCGAGGCGCTGCCGTCTGCTGCCGCGCGCACCGGTCTGACCGGCGACCGGTCGGCGACGCCGTCCTGGCGCGCCTCCCCGCGCGCGGAGCGGGATGATGACGGGCGGACGCGCTGGGTCGAAGCGCCCAAGCCCGAGGCGCGGGACCGTCCGGCGATTGTTTCCGCGGCGGAGGGGCCTCAAAGCGGGCCGCGTCCAAGCTGGGACGACATCGTCTTCAAGCCGTGCTGGGATAGTCGAAAGTCTGCGATCAGCCACAATATCTGCGTCGCCAGAAAAATCGTTCGAGGCTTTGCCTATTATGGCCGTGAGACCTTGTCCGGGACGCCCGACAGAGAGCAGCACCGGCAGCTGGATCGGGCTGTTGCTCTCGCGGCGCAGCGTGGTTTTCAGCGCATGCGAGCGGCGGGCCAGGTCTCGATGATCATTGTTCCCGTCCACTATGACAGCCTGTCCTCTGTTTCACGGCGGATGGAGTATTTCAGCATCCTCCAGCCCATCCCGGAACCCGCGCGTCGTTTCTTCCTGCTGCGCGTTGACGGTATTCCCGAGGGTGCGCCCGTGGCGCAGATGCAGGAAGTCTTTCGCTCGATGAAGCATTTTGGCGCCTATGTCCTGGCGCATAACCGGTTCGGCCTGACCGGGCTGGACCGGTTCGAGAGTTGTGGCATCGGCATTTTCAGCGCGGAAACGCCCAAGCGCCTCAATAGCGGCGATGTTGACGAAAAAGACCTGCTGACCTGCGTCGACTGGGTCAGCGCGGCGCGGGCGCTGAGCGCCGAGACCTATCTCACGCAGGTCGATAATACCGGCCTGATCGAGGCGGCCATATCGGCGGGTGTCCGATACTTCTCCGGACCGGCGATCGCCGAGGAAACCGAAAAGCCCGAACCGGTTCGCCGTCTCGCCTTGGCTGATATCCTGACCCCGCCGGTTGAAAGCGACGGCGTTGACGACACATTCGAGATCGACTGACAATTCCACCCTGCCAATGCGTTGCACCGCGTCGGCCCAGTGCTATAAGGCGAGTCCATTCCGGCCGTTTTGTCGCTTCCTTCCTCCCGCGAGGCCCCTTCATGAATATCCACGAACATCAGGCGAAAGCCGTCCTGAAATCCTTTGGCGCCCCGGTCGCCGAAGGTGTCGCCATTTTCTCTGCCGATGAAGCCGCTGCGGCAGCCGATCAGCTGCCCGGTCCGCTCTGGGTGGTGAAGTCGCAGATCCACGCTGGTGGTCGCGGCAAGGGCAAGTTCAAGGAACTTGGTCCCGACGCCAAGGGCGGCGTCCGTCTCGCCTTCTCGAAGGACGACGTGGTCAAGAACGCCAGGGAAATGCTGGGCAACACGCTGGTCACCCACCAGACCGGTCCGGCCGGCAAGCAGGTCAATCGCCTCTATATCGAGGATGGTGCCGACATCGCCACCGAGCTTTATTGCTCGCTCCTCGTGAACCGCGAAACTGGTCAGGTCGCCTTTGTGGTGTCGACCGAAGGCGGCATGGACATCGAGGAGGTTGCTCATGCAACTCCGGAGAAGATCCAGACCATCGATATCGACCCGTCGACGGGCGTCACCGACGCTTCTGCAGCGGCCGTCTGCGACGCGCTGAAGCTGGAAGGCCAGGCGCGCGACGACATGATGGGTCTGGCCAAGATCCTCTATACCGCCTTCTGCGAGAAGGACATGTCGATGCTGGAGATCAATCCGCTCATCGTCATGGAAAACGGCCATGTCCGCGTGCTGGACGCCAAGGTCTCCTTCGACGGCAATGCGCTCTTCCGTCACCCGGACATCATGGAACTCCGTGACACGACCGAGGAAGACGAGAAGGAAATCGAGGCCTCCAAGTATGACCTCGCCTATGTCGCCCTCGACGGCGATATCGGCTGCATGGTCAATGGTGCCGGCCTCGCCATGGCGACCATGGACATCATCAAGCTCTATGGTGCCGAGCCGGCCAACTTCCTCGATGTCGGTGGCGGCGCCACGACCGAGAAGGTCACTGCCGCCTTCAAGATCATCACCGCGGACCCGAACGTCAAAGGTATCCTGGTCAACATCTTCGGCGGCATCATGCGCTGCGATGTGATCGCCGAGGGCGTGGTCACCGCAGTCAAGGATGTCGGTCTCAAGGTGCCGCTGGTCGTGCGCCTGGAAGGCACGAATGTCGAGAAGGGCAAGTCGATCATCAATGAAAGCGGTCTCAATGTGATCGCCGCCGATGATCTCGACGACGCCGCCCAGAAAATTGTCGCCGCCGTGAAGGAGGCCAACTGATGTCGATCATCGTCAACAAGAACACCAAGGTCATCGTCCAGGGCCTGACCGGCAAGACGGGGACCTTCCACACCGAGCAGGCGCTGGAATATTACGGCACCCAGATGGTTGCCGGTGTGCACCCGAAAAAGGGCGGCGAGAGCTGGACCTCCAGCACCGATGCGGGCAAGCAGTTGCCGATCTTCGCCACCGTCGGCGAAGCCAAGGAAGCGACCGGCGCTGATGCCTCCGTGATCTATGTTCCGCCGGCGGGTGCCGGTGCAGCGATCATCGAGGCCATTGATGCCGAGATCCCCTTCATCGTCTGCATCACCGAAGGCATTCCGGTGATGGACATGGTCAAGGTCAAGGACCGTCTCGACAAGTCGAACTCGATGCTGCTGGGCCCGAACTGCCCGGGCATCCTGACCCCGGAAGAGTGCAAGATCGGCATCATGCCGGGCTCGATCTTCAAAAAGGGCTCCGTCGGCGTCGTCTCGCGTTCGGGCACGCTGACCTATGAAGCCGTCTTCCAGACCTCGCAGGTCGGCCTCGGCCAGACCACGGCCGTCGGCATCGGTGGTGACCCGGTCAAGGGCACGGAATTCATCGACGTGCTCGAGAAATTCCTCGCCGACGACGAAACCAAGTCGATCATCATGATCGGCGAGATCGGTGGATCTGCCGAGGAAGACGCCGCGCAATTCCTGGCCGATGAAGCCAAGAAAGGCCGCAAGAAGCCAACCGTCGGCTTCATCGCTGGCCGCACGGCGCCTCCGGGTCGTACGATGGGCCATGCCGGCGCCATCGTCTCCGGCGGCAAGGGCGGCGCGGAAGACAAGATCGCGGCCATGGAAGCGGCCGGCATCAAGGTCTCTCCCTCTCCGGCCCGTCTCGGCACCACTTTGGCCGAACTGCTCAAGGGCTAGTCCGAGCCCGAACACGACAACGGTACAAGCCGCGCTCCGGGTCTCCGGGGCGCGGTTTTGTCTGGCCGCTTGATCAAGGTGCCGACCGCGGGTGCGCAGACAGGTCTGCCACCGGAGCTGCAACTGTCACCCTCTTGTCAGCAGACCCGCGCCGAACCCTTTCGTGACGACCTGATTGGGCATAGATGGTTGATTAACCCACTCGGTTTAATCCCATCCAGACACCCTCCTGACTCAGGCCCTCCCCCCCATGTCTGACCATAACCGTTCCCAAGAAAACCAGAACTTCCTGGACACGTCTTTCCTCCAGGGCGCCAATGCCGTCTATCTTGAGCAGATGGCCGCCGCTTACGCCTCGGATCCCAATTCCGTGCCGCCGAGCTGGAAGGCTTTTTTCGCGGCCATGGGGGATGCCCCGTCGGAAAGCTCCCATGCGGCTCGCGGGCCGTCCTGGAAGCGGGCCGACTGGCCGCGCCGTGCCAATGGCGACATGGTCTCGGCGCTTGGTGATATCGGTCCGGACGAAGCGGCCATGGTCGACAAGGTCGCGGACCATGTCGCGGCGACCCGGCCCGGTGCCAGCGCCGACGATGTGCGCGCGGCGACCCAGGCCTCCATCCGCGCTATCATGATGATCCGCGCCTATCGCATGCGTGGGCACCTGGCAGCCGATCTGGATCCGCTGGGGCTGACGGACTTCGGCTACCAGGCCGAGCTCGATCCGGGCACCTACGGATTTACCGGCGCGGCGCTGGACGACGAGATTTTCATCGACGGCTATCTCGGTCTCGAGACCGCAACACCGCGGGTCATGCTCGATATCCTCAAGCGGACCTATTGCGGGCCGGTCGGTGTCGAGTTCATGCACATCTCGAACCCGGAAGAGAAAGCCTGGCTGCAGGAACGTTTCGAGGGCCCGGACAAGGACATCACCTTCACCAAGGAAGGCAAGATCGCAATCCTCTCGAAGCTGATCGAGACGGAACGCTTCGAGCAATTCCTGCACAAGCGCTATCCGGGCACCAAGCGTTTTGGCGTTGATGGCGGCGAGAGCATGGTTCCGGCGCTCGAGCAGATCATCAAGCGCGGCGGCTCGATGGGCGTCGAGGACATCATTGTCGGCATGCCGCACCGCGGTCGCCTCAATGTTCTCGCGGCAGTCATGGGCAAGCCATACCACCAGATTTTCCACGAATTCCAAGGCGGCAACACCCAGGGCGAGGACGAGTTCGGGTCCGGCGATGTGAAATATCACCTTGGGGCATCGTCCGATCGTGAATTCGACGGCAACAAGGTTCACCTGTCATTGACGGCGAACCCGTCCCACCTCGAGGCGGTCGACCCGGTCGTGCTCGGCAAGGCCCGCGCCAAGCAGGAAGAGAATTGCCGCAAGAAAGCCGGTACGCCGCGCTCGAGCGTCCTGCCGCTTCTGCTGCACGGCGATGCCGCCTTTGCCGGTCAGGGCATGGTTGCCGAGTGTCTCGGTCTGTCGGGTCTTCGCGGTCACCGGACGGGCGGGGCGATTCACTTCATCGTCAACAACCAGATCGGCTTCACCACCGACCCCAAGGACAGCCGCTCCAGCCCCTATCCGTCCGACGTGGCGCTGATGGTCCAGGCGCCGATTTTCCACGTCAATGGCGATGATCCCGAAGCCGTGGTCCACGCGACCCGGATCGCGACCGAATATCGCCAGCTGTTCGGCAAGGACGTGGTGATCGACATGATCTGCTACCGGCGCTACGGCCACAATGAAGGCGACGACCCGACTTTCACCCAGCCGATCATGTACCGCATCATCAAGGACATGCCGCCGGTCAAGAAGAAGTATGAAGATCGCTTGCTGGCCGAAGGCGTTCTCAGCGCTGCGGAAGCCGAGGCGATCGAGAACGAGTTCGACAGCTTCCTGGAAAGCGAGTTCAACGCCGGTAAGGAATTCGAACCCAAGAAAGCCGATTGGCTGGACGGGCGCTGGTCGGGTCTCGGTCTGCCGGAAGGCGATGACCGTCGCGGCGAGACATCGGCGACGATGGAAAGCCTCAAGGCGGTCGGAATGGCCATGACCGAGGTGCCTGAAGGGGTCAATATCCACCGCACGCTCAGCCGGGTGATCGGCGCGCGCCGCGACGCGATCGAGAGCGGCGCCGGTATTGATTGGGCGACAGCGGAACACCTCGCCTTCGGGACTTTGTTGACCGAGGGTTTCCCGGTTCGCCTGTCCGGTCAGGACTGCGGGCGCGGAACTTTCTCGCAGCGTCACTCGCACATCATCGACCAGGAAACGGCTGAGCGTTACACGCCGCTCAACAATCTGTCCGACGACCAGAAGAAGTATGAGGTCATCGACTCCATGCTGTCGGAAGAGGCGGTGCTCGGCTTTGAGTATGGCTATTCGCTTTCGGCTCCGAACACCCTCGTCATGTGGGAAGCGCAGTTCGGCGATTTCGTGAACGGCGCCCAGGTCATCATCGACCAGTTCATCTCCTCGGGTGAACGCAAATGGCTCCGCATGTCGGGCCTGACGATGCTGCTGCCACATGGCTATGAGGGGCAGGGCCCTGAACACTCCTCGGCGCGCCCGGAGCGTTTCCTGCAGATGTGTGCGGAAGACAATATGCAGGTCGCGAACTGCTCGACGCCGGCCAATTATTTCCACATCCTGCGTCGCCAGATTCACCGCAATTTCCGCACGCCGCTCATCATCATGACGCCGAAGAGTCTTCTGCGTCACAAGCGCTGCGTCTCGCAGCTGGCCGCGATGGGTCCTGGATCCTCGTTCCACCGGGTGCTCTGGGATGATGCCGACGAGGCCGCGCGTCCCGAGGGCGAGGTCCGCCAGACCACGCTCAATCTCAAGGCGGATGGCGACATCCGCCGCGTCGTGCTTTGCACCGGCAAGGTCTATTACGATCTGCTCGAGGAACGCGAGAAGCGCGGCACGGATGATGTTTACCTGATGCGCGTCGAACAGCTCTATCCCTTCCCCTACAAGGCCTTGATTGCGGAGCTTGCGCGCTTCCCCAACGCCGAAGTGGTTTGGTGCCAGGAAGAGCCGCGCAATATGGGCTACTGGACGTTCGTCGAGCCCAATATCGAGTACGTGCTCGGCAAGGTTGGTGGCACGGCTCAGCGTCCGCGTTATGTGGGGCGCGCGCCGACCGCCTCAACGGCGACCGGTATCGCCTCCAAGCACAAGCAGCAACAGGAAGCCCTGGTCGATGAAGCCCTGTCCTAGGGCCGGCCGGATTCTTTGAAGGAAAGACGAGAGACATGACCGATATCACCGTGCCGCAGCTCGGCGAGAGCGTCACCGAAGCCACCGTTGGCAGCTGGATGGTCAAGACCGGCGATGCCGTCTCCCGGGATGATGTCCTGGTCGAGCTGGAAACCGACAAGGTTGCCGTCGAAGTTCGCGCCGAGGCCGATGGCGTGATGGGCGAGATCTTCGCCGCCGAAGGCGAGAACGTCGAAATCGGCGCCAAGCTGGCAGTGATCGAGGCCGCTGGCGCTGCTGCCCCGGCGGCTGACGACACGTCGACGGACGATGAGGCCCCTGCCAAGGAAGCGGCCCCGGCTGAAAGCGCGCCTGCCGAGGATGAAGCAAAGCCGGAGACCGGTTCAGGTTCCAGCGTTGATGCGACTGTTCCCCAGATGGGTGAGAGCGTGACCGAGGGCACGATCGGCTCGTGGCTGGTCAAGGCCGGTGACACGGTCGAGATCGATCAGGCCCTGGTCGAGATCGAAACCGACAAGGTCGCCGTTGAAGTGCCGTCGCCGGTTGCCGGTGTGGTATCGGAGCTGCTGGTCGGAGAGGGTGACACGGTTGCCCCTGGCGATGCCGTGGCCCGGATCAGCGAAGGCGGCTCGGCGCCGGCTGCCAAGCCGGCCGCATCAAGCAGCGCGTCGAGTGACGAGACCAAGGTCATGCCCTCGGCGGCCCGGGTCATCGAGGAAAACAAGCTGGATGCCAGTGCCATTGACGGTTCTGGCCGGGATGGACGGATCACCAAGGGTGATGCCCTGAAGGCTGCCGACGCCCCGAAAGCGGCACAGGCACCGGCCGCGCCCAAGGCGACCCCGGCGCCAGCTCCCGCCCCGGCTGCGGCGCCGACCCCTTCGGCTCCGCGAGAAACCGGTCCGCGTGAAGAGCGCGTCCGGATGACACGCTTGCGTCAGACCATCGCCAAACGTCTCAAGGATGCCCAGAACTCGGCCGCCATCCTGACGACCTATAACGAAGCCGACATGTCGGCCATCATGGCCGCGCGCAAGGCGCACCAGGAGGCCTTCGTCGCCAAGCACGGCGTCAAGCTGGGCTTCATGAGCTTCTTCGTGAAGGCTTGTTGCCATGCGCTGAAGGAAGTGCCCGCCGTCAATGCCGAGATCGATGGCACGGATATCATCTACAAGAATTACTACGATATGGGCGTCGCAGTCGGCACGGACCGGGGACTTGTGGTCCCGGTTGTGCGTGATGCCGACCAGATGTCGCTCGCCGAGATCGAAAAAGAGATCATCCGGCTGGGCAAGCGGGCCCGCGACGGCAAGCTGACGATTGACGAGATGCAGGGCGCGACCTTCACCATTTCGAATGGTGGCGTGTACGGCTCCTTGATGTCGATGCCGATCCTGAATGCCCCGCAATCGGGTATTCTCGGTATGCACAAGATCCAGGAGCGGCCGATGGCCGAGAATGGCCAGGTCGTCATCAAACCGATGATGTATCTCGCCCTGTCCTATGATCACCGGATCGTCGACGGCAAGGAAGCGGTGACCTACCTGGTGCGCGTCAAGGAAAACCTCGAGGACCCGCAGCGCATGCTGTTCGACCTCTAGGCGGTGCCCGCATGTCCGTAGCGGCACAAATCGCGATCATTCTTTCCGCTCTTCGTGGCTTGTATGGTTTGCGCTCTGTGTTGGCTGGCTTGCTCGATCGTTTCGGGTTTGAGGGACAGCTGGGCTACAGTCCGGTGGTGACCCGGGAGCTGGCCGCGACCGGATGGGAACTGGCAAGCGCGTCGGCGATTATCCAGCTGGGTTACTTCGTGATTGCCTGGGCGATCTGGCGCAGGGCGCCGTGGCTGATCTGGCTGGGAGCGGCTGTCTACCTCGCAGACCAGGCGGTGTGGATCGGGTTCAGCCTGCGTCCGGAAGATTTTGCGCTCCATCAGCAATCGCGGCTGAGTGGTGGTTTCGACCCGGACGTCATTGACTGGATCATGTTCACCGCGGAGACTCTGATCGTGGCTGCGGTGATCGCGCTCGGTTTGCGCTATCGCCCGCGCCGGACTTGATTGGTTCCGAGTTTGACCGTTTGCGCGGGCTGGCTCATGTTGCCTTTGGCAAGGAATGCGCACGGGGGCGGTAATGTGAGCGGCCGGACTGGCCTGACGATAACCCGCTGGGTTCTGGTTTTCCTGATTGGCGCCTGGGCGCTGAACCAGCTGCGTTCGGCTTTTCAGGTTCTGGTGGTAATGCTCGGCGACCCTGCTGCGGCGGAGATTGATCCGACTTTCATCGTGATCGTCAACAATATGAGCGCGTTTGCGGTTGCCCTTACGCTCGCCAACGCCGTCTGTTACACGCTGACCGTGGCACTTCTCGTCCTGCGGGCCTCGCTGGCACTGCCGGTCTACGCCGCCGCCTTGTTTTTTGATCTGGTTGGGTGGGTTATCTACTCTTCTGATTCTATTTATGATTTCTGGGCGGCGAGCAATCATGAAATCGCAGATTGGGTGGCGAACGGCCTGCTGCTCGTCTGTCTGATCGGCGTGATCGTCTTGCGTCAGTCCGGAGCGCTTCCCAAAAGCTTCCGAAAGGCCCGCTGAGCAGCTGCGCCTGCAGGCAATTTACCCCTTACCTTATGCCGAAGGCGGAGGCATACAGGGCGAAATGGTCGCCCACGCGGCAAACACAATGAGGCAAGCATGTCGGAAACCTATGATCTCGTCATTATTGGTGGTGGTCCCGGTGGCTATAACTGCGCAATCCGTGCGGGCCAGCTGGGCTTGAAAACTGCCTGTGTGGAAATGCGCGGAACCTTGGGCGGGACCTGTCTGAATGTCGGCTGCATTCCGTCGAAGGCGCTGCTGCATGCGTCCGAGATGTTCGAAGCGGCAAACACCGAATTTGCCGCTCTGGGCATCAAGACCGGTTCGCTCGAGCTCGATCTCGATACCATGATCGGTCAGAAGGACGAGGCGGTCGATGGCCTGACCAAGGGCATCGAGTTTCTCTTCAAGAAGAACGGTGTCGACTATATCCGGGGCAAGGGCCGCATCGCCGGGTCCGGCAAGGTGGAGGTCGAGGCCGAGAGCGGTGAAACATCGACGCTCGAGACCCGCAATATCGTCATCGCCACGGGCTCCGAAGTGACGCCCCTGCCCGGTGTCGAGATTGACGAGAAGCGGGTTGTGTCGTCGACAGGAGCCCTGTCGCTGGACAAGGTTCCAGGAAAGCTTGTCCTGATTGGCGCCGGCGTGATTGGTCTCGAGCTCGGCTCGGTCTGGCGCCGTCTTGGATCAGAGGTTACGGTCGTCGAGTATCTGGATCGCATCCTGCCGGGCATGGACAGCGAGTTGGCGAAGACCGCGCAGCGGATATTCGCCAAGCAGGGCATGGATTTCAAGCTGGGTACCAAGGTGACCGGCGTTGATACATCCGGTGACACGCTGGCGGTGACGCTGGAGCCCGCTGAAGGCGGTGAGGCCACGACGATCGAGGCCGATACGGTCCTGGTCTGCATTGGGCGGCGCCCGTTCACGGAGGGCCTTGGTCTGGAGACCGTCGGCATCGAGACCGACAAGCGCGGCTTCATTGCCAATGATCATTTCCGGACCTCCGCTGAGAATGTGTGGGTCGTGGGCGATTGCACGCATGGACCGATGCTGGCCCACAAGGCTGAGGACGAGGGCGTTGCCTGCGCCGAGCGGATTGCCGGCAAGGCTGGGCATGTGAATTACGGCGTTATCCCGGGTGTCGTCTACACAGCGCCCGAGATCGCCAGCGTCGGCAAGACCGAAGACGAGCTCAAGTCCGAAGGCCGCAAGTACAAGAAGGGCAAATTTCCCTTCCAGGCCAATTCCCGCGCCCGGACCAATCATGCCACGGATGGGTTCGTGAAAATCCTTGCAGACGCGGAGACGGACGAGATTCTCGGCGCCCACATGATCGGCGCCAATGTTGGTGAGATGATCAGCGAACTCTGCCTGGCCATGGAATTCCGTGCCTCGTCCGAAGATGTGGCCAGAACCTGTCATCCGCATCCGACGCTGACCGAGGCGATCCGCCAGGCGGCGATGGGCGTTGAAGGCTGGACCATGCAATCCTGACCGGCTCTGTGGTCGCCGCGCAGCGTGTCATATCTCTGTCGCCTTGCCGGGCGAACTTCATGATACTGACACCGTGTGTTCAATTGAGTCGGGGCAGGGTACGGACCGCCGGGTCAGGGACTGGCCCCGTGAAAATGTCCACAATCGGGTTCGTTGAATTTAGGGTCATGGATAAACGCTGATGCCGAAGCCGATAGAAATTGCTTCTCCACGCTTGCGGTTGGTCGCGCTCAATGCCGAGCTGGCAAGTCTGCAGCTTGATGACCGGCTTGCGTTTTTCCGGGCACTTGGCGTCGACCCTGAGCCGTCCTGGCCGCCCGAATTGATGGACCAGGCAGCCATGGAGTGGACGCGCGACCAGCTCGCCGCCACGCCGGAGGCGACCGGGTGGTATGGCTGGATCTATATCTCCCCGGTCATGAACCGCTTGCTGGGAACCGGCGGGTTCAAGGGGGCGCCGGATGCGCAGGGTGCGGTCGAGATCGGTTACTCGATGTTGCTCTCCTATCGCGAACAGGGACTTGCGACCGAGGGCGTTGTCGCCCTGCTGGACTGGGCCTACACGCATGATGAGGTCAAATCGGTTATCGCCCATACCCGGGACGACCGCGACGCCTCGCACCGGGTGCTCGAAAAGGCCGGTTTCGTGCAAGGCGCCACCCGTCATGATGCCGATCAGGGTTTCGATGTCGTCGAATGGCACCATGCCCCGGATCGTCGCGCGGCCTGAGGTCAGTCGGATCAGTCCAGCAGTGTTTTGAGTTGGTCGAGATAAGCGATCCAGGCGGCGCGACCCGCTTCGGTCAGCGCGGCCCTCGTTTGCGGCTTGCGAGCGACGAAGGACTTTTCAATCGCGACATAGCCGGCGTCCTCCAGCTTGCGCAAATGGACCGACAGATTGCCATCCGACGCCGATGTTCGGGTCTTGAGTTCACCAAAACTGGCATCCTTGACGGCCGAGAGAAAGGCCATGATGGCCAGCCTCAGCTTGCCGTGGATCACGTCGTCGAGGGCGTTGGCGTCAAAGCTGTCAGCCATTCAGCCTGCCTCCGTCGCCGGCTCCTGGCGCAGCAGGACCACGCCCGGGATGATCGCCAGCAAGCCGACAGCCGCCGCTGCGAACAGATAGAGCCCGGGTGTTCCGACCAATGTCAGGCCGATCCCGCTCGCCAGCCATGACAGGATCGCCATGGCATGCATCCAGCGGGCGCCACCAAGTTGCGCGGTGACGCTGAAGGACAGGCCGTAGGCTCCGAAGGCAACCAGCGGTATGGTGTCAAACAGGATGGCGTCGCCACGGCCCAGGGCCATGGCGAGCACAGCGCCAAGCGCGTAGGCTGTGACGGTCCAGGTCACGCTGCGCCAGGCAGCGGCCTCGGCCCTGTTGTTCACGGCCCCGCTACCCGGCTTGCCGTGCAGGCTTTTCGCAAGCAGGCCTGATCCGATCAGGCCGATGATCCCGTAGGCCATCCAGACGAAACCGACGAAGGATCCCGGAATGCCGGCCAAACCGCTGATGATTGCCCAATGGCCCACCAGCGCCGGCGTTGCGAGCCCGCCCCACCACAGAAAGTGGCGGCCACTCAGTGAGGGGGCATGTTGTCCGCTGGTGGCAACATCGCGCAGGAAGGCGAGATCGGATTGGTTGTTCATGGCTATCTCCCAAGTACTTTAATTTATAAAGTACACAAACCCGCGTCGGATGCAAGTGGATTGGCCAAAGCAAAGTCCCGCCAAGGTGCGAGGTGTGGCGGGCCTCCGGAGGCAGGGTCGGACCCGTTCGCTCAGCGTCGGCGCGCGCGCGGATGGGCACCGTCATAGATCGCCATCAGGCGTTGGCTCTCGACATCGGCATAAATCTGCGTGGTCGACAGGCTGGCATGGCCCAGCAATTCCTGGATTGCGCGCAAGTCTCCGCCGTGAGCCAGAAGGTGGGTTGCGAATGCATGCCGCAGGGCGTGTGGGGTGGCCGTCTCGGCCAGACCCAGGCGCCCTCGCAGCGTCTGCATCAATGACTGCACGCTGCGCGCGCCCAGCGCCCCGCCGCGAATGCCGCGAAACAGGGCCGCCTCCGGCGCGATCGGGACCGGACATAGCGCCACATAGCGCTCGACGGCTTCGCGCACGGCAGGAAGCACGGGGACAATCCGCATCTTGTTGCCCTTGCCCGCGATGCGGAGCGTGTCACCCAGTGGCGCGTCCCGGCCGGCGAGGGCGAGCGCTTCGGAAATCCGCAGACCACAGCCATAAAGCAGCAGCAGTACCGCGCTATCGCGCGCCGCGATCCAGTCCGGCTCTCCGCGGGCGCCGGTCTCTGCCAGCAATTGGCGGGCAGCTCCCTCGCTCACCGGCTTCGGAGCGGCGCGTCCGAGTTTCGGGCTTTCCACCAGGGACAGGGCCGGATTGTCGAGCCCCCATCGCCGTTTGCCATAGGCAAAGAAGGTGCGGATCGCCGACAGCGCCCGGGCCAGCGAGCGTGGTGACAGCCCGTCGCGCCTCCGGGCCGCCATGAAGGCCCGGAAGTCTCGTGGAGAGAGGGCTGCTAGATCAGACAGGTCGGGGGCCGCCCCGAGATGGTCGAGCAGGAAATCGCCGAACCCGCCCAGGTCCCGCTGATAGGCATCCAGGGTTCGCGGCGACAAGCGCCGTTCCCCGCTCAGATGACTGAGGAAGGTGTTCAGCGCGACAGCCCAGGGCGTGGTCAGGTCTGATGCAGCCATTGAACCACCATGCGTTCGATGGCGCGGGCCAGGAAATTGAGCAATTCCGTGCCCTGGCCCGACTCGAAGAGGTGCGCGTCGCGTGCGGCCAGCGCCATCAGCCCGTCATGGCCATTGAAGTCCAGCCGCACAATGGCCTGGGAACTCACCCGCGCGCCTTGCTGACCGTACAGCGCATGGGCATTGGCGGGGTCGATCGGCCCCAGCATTTCCACATGATCGCCAAGCACGGTTCCGACAAAGCCCTCCGCTGCGCCGAGAATCGACTCGGCATTCTGGAGCGGAGCGTGACCCTCTATCAGGACACGGCACACATCCACCCCGAGCGCGCCGGTCAATCGGGTGGACATTTTCTTGTCGAGGCCACTGAGCGAATCCACTTCCAGCAGGGCCAGAACGGCCATGTGGGTTTGTGACTGGGTTGCGAGGTTGGCGCGGGCGGTCTCGACAATCGAGGCATTGAGGGATCTAAGCTGACGAAGCTCATCGCGGAGCTTGTCGCGTGCGGCTGCGCCCAGATCGATAGCGCCATCGCTGCGCGGGGTTTCAACGATCAGGGAAAACAACTCAGCGTCCTCCCGAACGAAGTCCGGGTTGGCAATCAGAAAGCTGCGAACGCTGTCCGGATCCATCATTGCCGTTTGGCTATTGGTCTCGTCATTGGACATGCTGATTGTCTCCCTCGCCATGAGGCCCCACTCTTGGCGTATTCGGTTTACGATATGCAAACTGTCGGGACAGGGAGTCGCGAGGCTCGCTATATCGACAGCGTCCATCATACACCACGAAGCCGGGAGGCGTGCCACGTGACAGAAGCGAGTGAGTATCGCGTCTCCATCCTGTTCCCGCTCCCCTTGCCAGAGCCGTTTGACTATCTGGTCCCCGCCGAAATGGTGCTTCAGCCCGGAGATCATGTTCGCGCTCCGCTAGGCAAACGATCCGCCCGCGGCGTTGTCTGGGCGGTCAAGGCTGGTCCCGGTGAGCGAAAGCTGAAGCCGGTTGAAGGCCCGGCCGGCGGGCCGCCCTTGCCCGCCGGCATTCGCCGTTTTGTCGATTGGCTGGCCCGCTATCTGGTGCAATCCCCCGGTATTGTCCTGCGCTCTGTTCTGCGCTCAACCGACGCCTTGAAACCATCTCCGACGGAGACCGTCTATCTGCGTGGCACGGGTGAACCGGACCGCATGACCGATGCCCGCCAGCGTGTCATCGATGCGGTCATGGCCCTGCGAGAAGCCAGCGCAGCGGATCTCGCTCGCGAAGCCGGTGTAACGGCTTCAGTGGTGAAGGGCCTGGTAAGGTCCGGGGCCTTGACTGAGCAGGTCCGACAGGTGGATGCGCCGTTCGACGATCCGGATCCGGACGGTGAGGGGCTGACCCTGACGGTCATGCAGGCAGAAGCAGCCGGTGTGCTGCGACGGCTGGCTCGTGCAGGCGGTTTTCAGGCCGCCCTGCTGGATGGCGTGACCGGTTCCGGCAAGACCGAGGTCTATTTCGAGGCGATCGCGGAAATCCTGCGCCTCGAACCGGATGCCCAGATCCTGATCATGCTGCCCGAGATCGCCCTGACCGAGGCGGTCCTGTCACGCTTCGAGGCGCGTTTTGGCGCCGAGCCGGCGCTCTGGCATTCGGGCGCCGGCCCGAAGGCGCGGCGGCGGACCTGGCGTGAAGTGGCGGAAGGTCGGGCGCGCATCGTGGTCGGCGCCCGGTCCTCGCTGTTTCTACCCTTCCCCAATCTGCGCATGATCGTGGTCGATGAGGAGCATGACCCGACTTACAAACAGGATGAAGGGCTGCCTTATCAGGGCCGTGACCTGGCAGTCGTCCGGGCCAAGATCGAGGGCGCCATGGTCATCCTGGCCTCGGCGACGCCGTCACTTGAAAGCCTCGCCAATGCCCAGGCGGGCCGCTACGTCCATGTCCGGCTTGCGGCTCGTCCCGGTGCCGCCATTCTGCCTGAAATCGACACGATCGACCTGCGCGAACACCCGGCGGAGAAGGGTCGCTGGATGTCGCCGCCGCTGATCGAGGCGGTCCGGGAGACTCTGGAGCGTGGCGAGCAGTCGCTGCTCTATCTGAACCGTCGGGGCTATGCGCCCCTGGTGCTGTGCCGGACCTGTGGCCATCGCATGGTCTCGCCCGACACCCAGTCCTATCTGGTCGAGCACCGTTATACAGGGCGTCTGGTCTGCCACGTGACCGGGTTTTCCATGCCCAAACCAAAGCATTGCCCGGGCTGCAACGCCGAAGACAGCCTGACTTCGATCGGGCCGGGTGTCGAACGGGTTGCCGAGGAGGCCAAGCTGACCTTCCCGGAGGCGCGGGTCGAGATCTACTCGTCTGACAGCCGCGCCGGGGCCGAAATTGTTTCGGCCATGGAGCGCGGCGAGATCGATATCCTGGTCGGCACCCAGATCGCCGCCAAGGGCCATAACTTTCCCGGGCTCACACTGGTTGGTGTGATTGATGCCGATCTGGGCCTGGCCGGCGGCGATCCACGCGCCGGGGAGCGAACCTTCCAAACCCTTGTCCAAGTGGCGGGGCGGGCGGGCCGGGCGGAACGGCCGGGGCGGGCGCTGTTGCAGACACATCAGCCCGAACACGACGCAATCCAGGCCCTGATCGCCGGCGATCGCGATGCTTTCCTCGACATGGAGTTCATGGTCCGCGAGTCGCTGGGCCTGCCGCCGTTCGGTCGGCTCGCCGCAATCGGCTTCATGTCCATGAATCTCGAGACGCTGGACCGCGTGGCCAATGACTATGCCGCCAAGGCCCCCAATTCGGAAGGGATCGAGATCTGGGGGCCTGCCGAGCCTCCGCGTGCCATGATCCGGGGCTGGCATCGCCGCCGCATTCTCGTCCGTGCCGACAAGGAAATCGATATTTCCGCCTATCTGCGTGCCTGGTCGAACCGAGTGAAGACGCCGCCCTCGGTGCGGGTGTCAATCGACGTGGAACCCTATAGTTTCATCTGATCGCTGACCGGGACCCCAGCCGTCATGTTTGAATTCCTGACATCGCCAGCCGTGTGGATGTCGCTTCTGACACTCACTTTCCTCGAGATTGTCCTTGGCGTCGACAATGTGGTTTTCGTATCCGTGGCATCACAGAAGCTGGCCCGGGATCAGCAGGAGCGGGGCCGCAATCTCGGTATCTGGTCCGGCGCGCTGATGAGGGTGGTCCTGCTGTTTGGCCTGGTCTGGCTGACCGGACTGACCCACGCGACCCTGTTCACGCTCCCCGAGTTCCTGCACGGCCTGGCTGATGCCGAGCATCCGGACATGTTGATCGACGTGACGCTCGAGGACCTCATCCTGCTGCTGGGCGGCCTTTTCCTGCTCTGGAAGGGCACGACGGAGATCCATGACACGATTGAGGGGCACGCCCATGAGGCCGGCAGCGGCAAGGTCTCCGGTTTCGTCGCGGTGATCGTCCAGATGTCGGTGATCAACGTTGTCTTCTCGCTCGATTCTGTCCTCACCGCGGTTGGCATGACGCGTGATCTGGGAGGGGCCGACGGCGAGACCGTGCGGCTTTTCGTCATGGTATCAGCGGTTCTGGTCTCGACCGTCATCATGGTGATTTCGGCCAAGCGAGTGGCCGGCTTTCTGGAGCGCCATGCGACCGCCAAGATGCTGGCACTCAGTTTCATCCTCCTGGTGGGGGTCGCGCTGATCGCCGATGGTCTGGGTTTTCATATTCCGCGGGGCTATCTCTACTTTGCGATTGCCTTCTCGCTGTTGGTGGAAGTGCTCAACATCATGGCCCGAAAGGGCCGTAAAACGGCGGATTGACGAAGCCCGCCACGAAAATGCATGCCTGATCAGAGGCGCTATCCGGTTTTGCGGTCCGTGGAGAAACGCTCCGCACGCTGAATCGCCCGGTGTGAGTGGCTTGCTGCCCGCTCCCCCCTGTGCTATCGCAGCGCCGAACCTGAGGGGCTTGCGGTGCAACACGGTAGGCCTCGTTTTTTATGTCGTTGAACATCAAGCGCTTATGTCGGTCCCGACAATCTGATGAGTGCTGATCCAGCAAGAGAGTGACGTCACGGTGAAGACCGGCGAAGACGCCATGACAGCCAACGCCGCGGGACGCTATGCGACCGCGTTGTTCGAGCTGGCGAAATCCGAGGGTGCTGCGGCGGCTGTGGAGGCTGATCTCGCAGCCCTGCGCGCAATGCTCAACGAGTCAGATGAGCTGGCCGGGGTTCTTGCCTCGCCGTTGCATTCTGCCGACGCCAAGACCGGCATTCTGGCCGCTCTGGCGAAGAAGGCCGAGTTCAACCCGCTGACCGGTAATGCGTTGGGCGTCGTCGCCCATAATGGTCGTGCCGGTGAGCTCGACGATGTGGCGCGCGTTTATGTCGCGCTGGCCGCCGCCGACCGGGGCGTCATCACCGCAGACGTGCAAACGGCCGCTGCGCTGACCAAGAAACAGACCGAGGCCCTCGCGGCTTCGCTGAAGGGTGCCTTCGGGCGCGAAATCGAGGTCCGTACGGAAGTGCGGCCTGAATTGATGGGCGGACTGATCGTGAAGGTCGGTTCCCGCATGTTCGACTCCTCCCTCCGCACCAAGCTGGATGGGATGAAGACCGCGATGAAAGAGGCCTAGGTCCATGGACATCCGTGCCGCAGAAATTTCTGCGATCCTCAAGGATCAAATCAAGAATTACGGTGCCGAAGCGAAGGTTTCGGACGTGGGTAGCGTGCTGTCAGTTGGTGACGGTATCGCCCGCGTCTATGGCCTCGATGAGGTCAAGGCCGGCGAGCTCGTCGAGTTCCCGGGCGGCATCAAGGGCATGGCCCTGAACCTGGAGCGCGACAATGTCGGTTGCGTGATCTTCGGTGATGACCGGGGTATCAAGGAAGGCGACACCGTCAAGCGTCTCGGCTCGATCGTGGACACCTCCGTCGGCAAGGGCCTGCTCGGCCGCGTTGTCGATGGTCTCGGTGAGCCGATCGACGGCAAGGGCCCGCTGAAGGATATTTCCGAGCGTCGCCGCGTGGACGTGAAGGCGCCGGGCATCATCCCGCGCAAATCCGTGCACGAGCCGATGGCAACGGGCATCAAGGCCATCGACGCCATGATCCCGGTTGGCCGCGGCCAGCGCGAGCTGATCATCGGTGACCGCCAGACCGGCAAGACCGCGATCGCGCTCGATACCATCCTGAACCAGAAAGCCATCAACGAAGGCGATGACGAGAGCGCCAAGCTCTACTGCATCTACGTCGCCGTCGGCCAGAAGCGTTCCACGGTCGCCCAGATTGTGAAGACGCTCGAGGAAAATGGCGCGCTGGATTACACCATCATCGTCGCCGCGACCGCTTCGGACCCGGCTCCGATGCAGTTCCTCGCACCGTTCACCGCCTGTGCGATGGCCGAGTATTTCCGCGATAACGGCATGCACGCGCTGATCGTCTATGATGATCTGTCCAAGCAGGCCGTAGCCTATCGCCAGATGTCCCTGCTGCTGCGCCGCCCGCCGGGCCGCGAAGCCTATCCGGGTGATGTTTTCTACCTTCACTCCCGCCTGCTCGAGCGCGCCGCCAAGCTGAATGAAGCCAATGGCTCCGGTTCCATGACGGCCCTGCCGATCATTGAAACCCAGGCGAACGACGTGTCGGCCTATATCCCGACCAACGTGATCTCGATCACCGACGGTCAGATCTTCCTGGAAACCGACCTGTTCTACCAGGGCATCCGCCCGGCCGTGAACGTGGGTCTGTCGGTGTCGCGCGTTGGCTCGGCTGCCCAGACCAAGGCCATGAAGCAGGTTGCCGGCAAGATGAAAGGCGAACTGGCCCAGTACCGCGAAATGGCGGCCTTCGCCCAGTTCGGTTCCGACCTCGATGCCGCGACCCAGAAGCTCCTGAACCGGGGTCAGCGCCTGACCGAGCTCCTCAAGCAGCCGCAATTCTCGCCGCTGTCGATGGAAGAGCAGGTCTGCGTGATCTATGCCGGTACCCGTGGCTACCTCGATAACCTGCCGACCTCTGACGTCCAGCGCTATGAAGCCGATCTTCTGCGCCACCTGCACAGCGAACATGCTGCGCTGCTGGCCTCGATCCGCGACGAGAAGAAGCTGACCGACGACAGCGAAGGCAAGCTGAAGGCGGCGCTCGACAAGTTCACCGAACATTTCGCGTGAGCCTGATCGAGATCAACCGCTGAGGAGAGCCTGATGGCGAGCCTTAAGGACCTTAAAAACCGGATCGGAAGCGTCAAGTCGACGCAGAAGATCACCAAGGCGATGCAAATGGTCGCCGCTGCGAAGCTGCGCCGTGCGCAGGACGCTGCGGAAGCCGCGCGCCCCTATGCCGAACGCATGGCGGCCGTGATGGCCAACCTGTCGACCGCCATGTCCGGAACGCCGGGCGCGTCGCCGCTCCTCGTCGGGACCGGCAAGTCGGATACCTATCTGCTGGTCGTCATGACCGCCGACCGTGGCCTGTGCGGTGGCTTCAACACGAATATCGTGAAGAAGGCCCGCGAGCGCGTGACCGCGCTCAAGGCTGACGGCAAGGACGTCAAGATCATCTGCGTGGGCAAGAAGGGCGCTGACCAGCTCAAGCGCAATTTTGCCTCGCTGATCGTCGACAAGATGGAATTGTCCGGCGAGAAGACGGTTTCCGGTGCCACCGCGGCCCGGATCGGCGACAAGATCCGCCACCTGTTCGAGAATGGCGAGTTCGACGTGTGCGAACTTGTCTCCGCCCAATTTGTATCGGTCATTTCCCAGAAACCCCGCGCCAAAGTCCTCATCCCGGCCATCGACGCCATTGATGAAGGTGTTGAGCGTCCGGATCTGGGCGGTGCCGTCTATGACGCCGAGCCGGATGAGGAAACCATCCTCAACGTGCTGCTGCCGCGTTACGCCGACACGGTCATCCTGTCTGCCCTGCTGGAAAATGTTGCCGGCGAAATGGGTGCCAAGATGGCTGCGATGGACAACGCCACGCGCAATGCCGGCGAACTGATCGACAAACTCAACCTTGTTTATAACCGCACCCGTCAGGCGCAGATCACCACGGAGTTGACTGAAATCATCTCCGGCGCCGAGGCCCTCTAGGCAGAGGAACACCCGCTATGAGCACATCCCAAGGCCGCATCGTCCAGATTACCGGCGCTGTTGTTGACGTTGAATTCGACGGCATCCTGCCGGACATCCTCAACGCTCTTGAAACCACCAATGATGGCAAGACGCTGACTCTCGAGGTTGCCCAGCACCTCGGCGAGAACACCGTTCGCACTATCGCCATGGACGCCACTGAAGGTCTGCAGCGCGGCACCGAAGTGTCTGACACCGGTCGGCCGATCATGGTTCCGGTTGGTCCGGGCACGCTCGGCCGCATCATGAATGTGACCGGCCAGCCGATCGACGAAGCAGGCGATGTCCCGCACACGATGACGGCGCCGATCCACCGGGCTGCCCCGACCTTTGCCGAGCAGGCAACGGAAGCGGAAATGCTGCCGACCGGCATCAAGGTTGTTGACCTGCTTTGCCCCTACGCGAAGGGCGGCAAGATCGGCCTGTTCGGCGGCGCCGGCGTTGGCAAGACGGTTCTCATCCAGGAACTGATCAACAATATCGCCAAGCTGTTCGGTGGTTACTCGGTCTTCGCCGGTGTCGGCGAGCGGACCCGCGAAGGTAACGACCTGTACTGGGAAATGATCGAATCCGGCGTGAACAAGGACCCCAAGGAGCATGATGGCTCGACGGAAGGTTCGCGTTGCGCCCTGGTCTTTGGCCAGATGAACGAGCCTCCGGGTGCCCGTGCCCGCGTGGCGCTGTCGGGTCTCGCCCAGGCTGAGTATTTCCGCGATGAAGAGGGCAAGGACGTTCTCTTCTTCGTCGACAACATCTTCCGCTTCACCCAGGCTGGCTCGGAACTCTCCGCGCTGCTGGGCCGCATCCCGTCCGCCGTGGGTTACCAGCCGACGCTGGCCACCGACATGGGTGCGCTGCAGGAACGCATTACCTCGACCAACAAGGGTTCGATCACCTCGGTGCAGGCTGTTTACGTGCCGGCCGATGACATGACCGACCCGGCTCCGGCCACCACCTTCGCCCACCTTGATGCGACTACGGTTCTCAACCGTGCGATTTCGGAAAAGGGCATCTATCCGGCCGTTGATCCGCTCGACTCCACGTCGCGTATCCTCGAGCCGCGCATTGTTGGCGACGAGCACTACGCCACGGCCCGCCGGGTTCAGGAAATCCTCCAGCGCTACAAGGCTCTGCAGGACATCATCGCGATCCTGGGCATGGACGAGCTGTCGGAAGAGGACAAGCTGACCGTGGCCCGCGCCCGCAAGGTTGAGCGTTTCCTGTCGCAGCCGTTCGACGTGGCTGAAATCTTCACCGGCTTCCCGGGCATCCAGGTGCCGGTTGCCGACACCGTGAAGGGTTTCAAAGCCATCTGTGACGGTGAGTATGACCACCTGCCGGAAGCGGCGTTCTATATGGTCGGTACCATCGAAGACGCTGTGAAGAAGGCCGAGAAACTGGCTGCTGAAGCCGCTTAAGCGGCTTCGTATTCCGGATCGAGACAAGGCCGGTTCCCGAGGGAGCCGGCCTTTTCTTTTGCCGGCCATTCCTTCACTGTGGGGCCCGATCAATCGGGGGATCTGGAATGCTTGTTGCTTTAGCCGCGGTGTTGCTGGGGCATGTCGCCTCGCCCCCTCCGCCGCCGAACCCGGCCCCCGCCGTGGCGCAGGGCGAGTTCGACGGGTATGCCGGTCGGGAGCTCTGGGACGCTTGGCTAAGCTGGGTACGTGTGCGCGCGATCGAGCAACGCACGGCCGCCTTCGACGCCCTTGGTGCGCCTGAAGGATGGTGGGTTTACCGGGACGGACCCTCGTTCGAGCAAGACAGTGGCAGGTGGACGGAGTATTCCCTGGCTGGCTATGTCTATGCCTGCCGCCGAGATGACGGCTCCTGTGAGTGGATCTTTCGTTCCGCGGGCCTGCAACGGGATCAGCAAGTTTACGCCGATTTGGCAGAATCCCGCTTTGACGGGACGGCCCTTGCGGCGGAGCTCCGTGCGGGGGGCATTCTGCCGTCTGATCTTGCGGGACATGCGGGTTTCCGCTTCGAATCGGGCGCCCAGATCGATGATCTGATCGAGCCTCTGCTCCGGCTGCGACAGGTGCGGGAGACCGATTGCCCGGCTGTCGGGCAGTGGCAGGCGCCGCTGGCCGAAATGCCGCCTCTGCCCTTGAACGGAGAGCGGGCTGATGCGCGGGGTCCCCAGACACCGCCGATACCGATCCATATCCGGTATACGCTCGATATCCCGATGACGGCGTTTGGGGGTGCTGATGTGCATGTCCGGATCGACGATGTCCGCAATGCGCAATTATGGACGCTCTGGCAGACCATAACCGCCGGCATCGAAGCCTGTGAAGACTAGCGGAGGCGCCGCTTCGCCAGCCCATGTCAGCCGGTGATCTTGGGGGTCCACAAGCGGCGGAATACCTGCTAGACGGACGCGGAATATCGAAGGGCATACTCATGGCTGACAAACTCCATTTTGATCTCGTCTCTCCGGAGCGCCGCCTGTTCGCCGGTAATGTCGACCAGGTTGTCGTGCCTGGCGAAGAAGGTGATTTCGGTGTGCTGCCGAACCACGCCCCCTTCATGTCGGTGATCCGCCCCGGTGCGATCACGGTGATTGATGGTGGTGCGGAGACCCGGACCTTCATTCATGGCGGGTTCGCCGAGGTTACCCCGGCCGGTCTCACCATTCTGGCCGAGGAAGCCATCGCCGTGGCTGATATCGACGCTGACCAGTTGGCGCAGGACCTGTCCAATGCCCGCGAAGACGTGACTGCGGCCAAGGACGATGAAGAGCGCGAGCATGCGGCTGCACTCGTTGCCAAGTATGAGGCGATGCAGGCGGTGGTCGCCCACTAGGGTCGGTTCCCCTGCCGCTGTGAGAACAGGGCCGCTTCCTTCGGGAAGCGGCCTTTTTCATGTCTCAAATCGCGTTCGAGGTCGCATGCCGGGCCGGAAGTCGGACAGTTGAAGCCTGTTCTTCATGCAGGAGTGTCGCATGCACAGCCTCTATTCACCCGTCCTCGCCGCGCTGGTCTCCCTTGCCCCCGTCGTGCAGGCCCAGCCCGATTTGATCATCCGCGATGTCGTGATCGTCTCGCCGGAAAGTCCCCATGATGGTGAGCGCGCCGATATCGCGATTATCGACGGCCGGATCTCGGAGATTGGTCCAAACTTGTCCGGCCACGGCCGTCAGGAGCTCGACGGCGACGGCGGTTATCTGGTTCCCGGGCTGATCGACGCCCATGTCCACCTCTACCATGCAACCGGGCTCCGGGCCGGGCTCGCGGCAGACTATGAGAGCCTGCGTGCGGGTTTCATGAGTCAGCAGCCGCGCAGCTTCCTGTACTATGGCTATACCAGCGTGGTGGAGCTGAACGCGATCGCTTCGGCCAATGCCCGGTTCGAGGCATCGCCGGTCCATCCGCGCCTGTTCCATTGCGGCCAGGGTGTGGTGCTGCCGGACGGCTTCATGTCGCTTGAGTTCGGGCCGGACGAGTTCGCGGCCAGTTTCCCCAACTATCTCCACGACCCGGAAGGGAGCAATTACCTCCCCGATGGGGCGGACCCCGCGGCGCATACCCCTGACGCTGTGCTGGACGCGATCGAGGCAGATGGCGGTCGCTGTGTGAAGCTCTATTATGAAGAGGCGCTCTGGTGGCCCGGTGGCCCGCCTCCCTTCGCCTTGCCTTCCGTCGATGCATTGACGGCCGTTCACGAGGCCGCTGCGGCGCGGTCCATGCCGGTCTTCCTGCACGCGACGACGCCCGACGGTTTTACTGCCGGTCTGGAGGCTGGCCTCGATGCGTTTGCCCATGGGCTTTGGGAATGGCCGGAGGAGGGTTTCGCTGCGACCGGGCCGTCGGAGGCGACGCAGGCTCTCAGCGACCGGCTGGCGGGCTCCGGTGCGTATCTCCAGCCGACATTCCGGACCTTGCGCAACACCCAGTCGCTTTTCCATCCGGAGAGCCTCCTGGATCCCGCATGGGAGACTGTCGTGGGGGCCGACTATCTGGCCTATCTCACCACCGATGCCCAGCGCCAACGCGACCAGTTTCTCGGGCGCTTCCGGAGCCTCTTGCCGGACGGCACGACCGATGCCGACATGCCGGCTCTTCAGGACAACTTCAATGCCCGCTACCGCGCCCTGATCGGTGACTATTACCGCCAGGGCGGCAAACTGTCCTTCGGCACCGATACCGCGGTGGGCGGATTCGGCTGGGCGTCACCTCCCGGCCTGGCCGGCTACTGGGAAATGCTGGACTGGTCCGAGGCCGGCATAGCGCCGCATGACATCCTCGCCGCTGCGACTGTCGTCAATGCCCGCCTCCTGGGTCTCCAGGATGAGCTCGGCCGGATTGATCGGGGTCTCCGCGCCGACCTGATCCTGCTCCGCTCCGATCCGCGCGTCGATATCAGCGCCATGTCGGATATCCGCACCGTGATCCTCGACGGGTCGGCCCTGGACCGTGACAGCCTCTCGGCTCGTGCTAGGCCTTGACCGGACCCTGGCCCCGCCGCCAAGCGCTCGGGGTCTCGCCGGTCAGGTCCTTGAAGGCCTTGTTGAAATTGGACCGGGTCTGAAAGCCGCACTCCAGCATCAGGTCAACGAGGGGACGGTCAGGATTGGTTTGCATGAGCCGCTGAGCCTCCGCGATGCGGTAGGTATTGATCCAGCGGCTCACGCTCATCCCGAGGCTGTCGTTCACGGTCTCCGAGACTGCTCTTTGCGGCAGACCAAGCTGTCGCCCCAGTCGCGCGGTCGTCAGCTCGGGGTCCAGCCAGGGGCGGGCGACATCCATATGGGTCTCCAGCGTTTTGCGGAGTTCACTGTCGGACCGGCGCCGGCGGGTCAGCCAGAACAGGGGGCCACTGCCCTGTAAACCCGAGAGCAGCGCATAAGCGAGAAAGGCGACCAGGCTGGCAAGGGTCGTGGCGAGCAGGTGAGAGCGGGTCAGATCGGTACCGCCGGCCAGCTCGAGCGCGATCGCGAGGTCGGACAAGGCGATTGCCACCAGCCAGACGCTCACCAGTTTCGCCCATCCGGTCGATTGCGCGGACGCCGGCCGGGCCCTGCTCCAGGCCGGCAAACCAATCGCGAGGGCAAAGCCGAGATAGATCAGGACCATGGCACCGTCGAGGAAGCCGGACAATGCAGGTGTAAGGCGAAGGATCACAATCCCGCAGGCGGGCACGACCAGGGCCAGGTGTCTCGGGTGAACGTGCCAGTCCACCCGTGCATTGGCCTGAACCTGCAGCCATAGAACCGTTGGCAGGAGAGCGGCGATAATGGGTCGACCCCAGTTCACGGAGTCAAAGCCCTCGGATAGCGAGATCAGCGTCAGCGCCTGTTGCAGCGAAATCAGGCCGAAGGCCGTGCCGAGCCAGGCGTGGGCCGGTTTGTCCTGCCGCGCCTGGGTCAGGAGATAAACCGCTATCAGTGCCGACAGGGCGATCGCAATCGCCAGGATTGAGGACATCACGCAGTGATAGGCTGTCGGGACAAATTGGCCAAGACCCGGCCGGATCCAGCGATCAGCGCGTATCGTGACCGGCGGGGTTGCCGTCGGCAAACACCGCGAAGCTGGCGGCCACCGTCTCGTACACGTCCCGTTTCCAGGGAATGATCAACTCCGGGATCTCGCTCAATCGGCCCCAACGCCAGGCATCGAATTCGACCTCGGCATGGGCCGACAGGTTGATCTGGCTGTCCTCCCCCTTGAACCGGAAGGCAAACCAGCGCTGCTTCTGGCCGAGATGTCGTTTCTTGTGAAACCGGGGGTCTTCGCGGACGTCGGCGGGGTAGTCATAGGCCAGCCATCCCTCGATCTCGCCGAGATAGGCGACAACCTCGGCCGGGATGCCGGTTTCTTCCTGCAGCTCGCGCAGGGCCGCCGCCTGGGCGTCCTCGCCAGCATCGATTCCGCCCTGCGGTAATTGCCAGTTCCAGGGACCGGGTGTGGCTTCACGCCGACCGAGCCAGATCGCACCGCTATGGTTGAACAATGCGATGCCCACATTGGCCCGGTGATGGGGGTAGGGATCGTCGGGCTGCGCCGCCATCAGTGGCCGCTGGCTGCAGGCGCCGCATGGCTTTCCTCTGCCCCCCCGGCTGCGTCCGGATCGCGGGCCCAGCGATGATCCGTTGCCGCGGCCTCATCATGCGGCAGGGCGGCTGCGGCTTCGGCTGCCAGGCGGGCTTCGAGCCGGCGTCGGGCCATGACAGCCGAGGGCGGAGCCAGCTGGTAGCCGCGCATGTCAAGGCTGATCGCCCAGTCGCGAACCTGGTCCACGGTTGCCGGATAGGCAAAACCGGTGCCGAGCGCCGACCCGTTCTGGATCGCCAATGCTTCCAGTGCCAGAAGCCGGTCGTCGATCGCTTCCGGGGACAGGTCCTCATCAAGGATGCGGTCGGCCACTGCGTACAGGATATCAGTGCTCCCGGCGGCCGCTTCGATGGTCGAGCGTCGTCCCGCCCCGTCATGCAGGAAGGCGACGCCGCGCTCCTCCAGCGTTCCGAAAACCTGGCGCATCGCACCTTGTGAGGCCGAGAAGCGGGCGCCGAGATAATTGGTCACGCCGAAATAACCTGTGGCCCGGCTCAGGACCCAGGCGAGGCGACGGCTGTTTTCCTCGATCGTCCCGTCCGCCAGCAGGGTGTGGGGGCCAGGGTCGTTGTTGGGATAGTCAAAGGGCTCCATCGGCGCTTCGATCAGCACTTCATGGCCCGCGGCCCGGGCGCGGTCGATCCAGGTCTGGAGATCGCGCGTGTAAACAGCAAAGCTGAGCGCCACTTCTGGCGGCAATTCGTTGATCGCGGCTTCGGTTACGGCCGAGTTCAGTCCCATCCCGCCAATGACAACGGCGATCGTCGGTGCCCCAGGATCCCCATGATAGGGTCGGGCATAGGCCCGTGAAGGTCGGGTCCCGTTGGCCGCGATAACCGGCAGCGGACCACCCGGTCCGGGCTCGGTCAAACCGGCAATGGGAGCGCGGGGCAAGGCGTTCGGGTTGGCTGCCGGCGCGCCTGCGGTTTCGGCTGCGTGGCGCGTTTCGGCATCAGCCGGGTCCGACCCGTGAGCAACGCGTTCTGAGGGGCTGGTCGATGGCGCGACCGGTGCCTCAAACCCTTCACGGACACCTGACAGGGTGACGTCGCCGTCTCCCTCGGGCTCCAGAAAGCGAATGCCGGCGTCATGAGGGGCGGTATCAGCCCGCATATCGTGGCTGGCCGGTTCCGGCAGGGCAGCGGGCTCGACGCCACCGACGGCGCGCGGCAAGGCGATCTCGCCATCGCCGAAAAGGGCAACGCCACCAATCATCAGGCTCAGAGCTCCAGCCGCAGCGATGCCCGCAAAAAGCGGCGCGCGCAGGGTCAGGAGCGGTCGGGCGTGGCGAAGAAGGGCGGTCGACATGGCGGCAGCACGGTCTGTGGGTTGCAGAAAGGGAGGTCGGGAACCTCCCGCTGGTCTCCAATCTGCCTGTGTGTGCTGTAAGAAACGGTTAACGGCGGCCGGTGTTCACCGGCCGCCGTCAGGGGCGTGTCTCTGGATGTCCGCGCGGCGCTCAGGGCCGCAGGGAGGCCTGCTGGGTTTCCATGGCCGAGGTCAGAATCTCGACCGCGCGATGCAGCTGGTAGTCTTCGTCCTCCGGCCAGTCAGCCGGCGGCTGTTCGACGGCCGCAAGATCCGTGGTCTCACGCTCATCGCCGTTTTCATTGACCAGAGCGCCGTCGAGATCCGCTTCCGAGCCGATCTGCGGCACATCGGCTTCCGCGTCATCGTTAAGCGCCCAGGCCGAGATCTGCTGGTCCGGAACAATGCCGGTCGCCTGGATGGAGCGGCCGGCCGGCGTGTAATAGCGGCCGGTGGTCAGGCGCAGGGCGCCGTCGCGTCCGCCCCGCAGCGGGATGATGGTCTGGATCGAGCCCTTCCCGAAGCTTGTCATGCCGACCAGTTCGGCGCGTTCCCGGTCCTGCAGAGCCCCGGCGACAATTTCTGCCGCGCTCGCGGTGCCTTCATTGATCAGAATCACGATCGGGACCCCGTTGAGCCGGTCCCCCGGACGGGCATTATAGCGCTGGGTGTCGCGCGGATCACGGGTTCGGGTGGACACCACCTCGCCGCCATCGAGGAAGACATCGGTCACGCCGATCGCCTGGTCCAGAAGGCCGCCCGGATTGAAGCGCATGTCGACAATCAGGCCCGGCAGGTCAGCGCCGAATTCGTCGCGCAGCTCGGTCAGGCCCTCCTGGACCATCTCGGTCGTGCGCTCATTGAAGCCGGCAATCCGCATATAGGGTACGCCTTCCTCGATTCGCGTCACCACCGTCCGCAGCGGGATGGTGTCGCGTACCAGGGTGACATCGAACGGATCATCCTGATCACGCGAAATCGTGATGGTCACCGGGTCACCGACAGCGCCGCGCATGAGGGCGACAGCCTCATCGACGGAAATGCCCACGATCGCTTCGCCATCGACCGCGATAATGCGGTCATTGGTCCGAAGTCCGGCCCGTTCAGCCGGTGTGTCGGCGATCGGTGAAACGATGGTGATGTACTGCTCGCGGCGGACGACCTCCATGCCAAGCCCGCCATATTCACCGCGCGTCGTGACGCGCAGGTCTTCGTAGGCATCGGGATTATGATAGGCGGAGTGGGGATCGAGCGAGGTCAGCATGCCCTCAATGGCGGCCTCGATGAGCTCGGCCTGATCGGTGTCGGAGACATAGTCCGACTCGATGCGGCTGAGCACGTCACCGAAGAGCTCGATCTGGCGGAAACTGGCCGACCGGTCTTCCTGGGCACCCTCAGCCGAGACCGCGATAGCCACGGCGCCGACGGCGAAAGCCACCATTGAAGCGAACACATTGATACGCATGCTATCTCGCGTCCTTTGAGCGCGATGGGTCTAGCCCGGTTGCGATATCGTCCGGAACCACGGTCCCGGATCAATCGCATCGTCATTTCGTCTCAGTTCCAGATACAAGTCTGGTGCCGATTGCTCGGCTTCTGACATAGCGCCAACGGGCTCTCCGGCGAGGACGCTCTGGCCGACACTGGCATAGGTTACCGACATGCCTGCCAGAACAACATAGTAGCCATCGCCGACATTGAGGATCAAGAGACCGCCATAGGTGTTGAACGGTCCGGCAAACTCGACCCGACCGTCAAAAGGCGAGACTACCTGTGCCCGGGGCCGGGTCCGAATGAAAATTCCTTCAGATGCTGTGCCATCTTCGGCCAGATCACCATAGCCTCTCACGACCGCGCCTGTCGCCGGTGGACGCAGTCGGCCCCGTGCGTCGGCAAAGCGCAGGGTTTCCAGGGGCGCAGTGGGGACACGGGCCGCAACAAGGTCGCGGGGCGGTCTCACCCGGGGTGCGGGGATAGCGGTGTCAGGCGGCGTACGGCGCGGATTGAGCGTGGGCATGACTTCCGCCATGCGGCTCAACTCGCCAATCAGGGAGCGGATCGAGCGGGCCCGCTGACCGGCCGAGCTCGACGCCTCGAGCAAGGTGACGGCCTCATTCCGACGGCGTGCCTCCAGGGCCCGGCGTTCCGCGATCAGCACTTCCAGCTCCAATCGCTGCGCGGACAAGGCGCGCTCGGCCGTGCCCAAACTCGTCTGTTCGCTCTCAATCGACGCCCGCACCTCACGCAATTGTGTCAGCTGGTCCGCGATTTGGTCGGCCCGTTCGCGCAAGGCCGGCGCCACTTCCGACATCAGCGAGGCGGCCCGGGCCGCCTCGGCGGCATCTTCCGGAGCGGCGAGAACGGCCGGTGGGGTCTGGCTTTCGATACGTTGGATGGCCGCGAGGATGTCGATCAGGGTTTCCCGGTCTTCGGTGAGGCGGCCGAGCAATTCGGCTTCCTCGCCGGCTAGGCGATCAAGTTCCGCCTCCGCGATCAGGGCCGCATTTTCGCTGGCACCGACGCGCTGTCCCAGATCGACCAGCTGACGCTGCATCAGGGCAATTTCGTCGGCGAGGGCTTCGGCTTGTTGGGCAACGGCTTCCGCGCGGGCGGCGTTTTCACGTTCTTCCTGTTCCAGACGTGCCGCCTCGTCCGCGTCTGGCGGAGTGGCAGGCTGGGTCTGGAGGAGCAGCAGGGCTGCGAAAACGCTCAACATGGGGAAAGGCTATCCGGCTCCCGGTTAACGCTCAATCACGATGATAGGGCGTCCCGGCAAGGATGGAGACCGCCCGGTAAAGCTGCTCGGCAAGCATGACCCTGACCAGCTTGTGCGGGAAAACGGCCGGGCCGAAGGCAAGCATCAGGTCAGGCTGGGGGAATTGCGAGCGATCATGACCGTCGGCGCCGCCGATGCAGAAAACCGCTTCCCGTACCCCTTCATCCCGCCACTGGCCGACTTGCCTCGCCAGCTGGCGTGATCCCAGAGCCTTGCCGCGCTCATCCAGAAGGACAAGCCGCGCGCCCGGGTCAAGACTGGCCGCAAGGGCCCGGCTTTCATCATTGGCGCTTTTGAGGCTCCGGTTATCGAGCTCGGTCTCGGCGAGCGGACCCAGGCCGATGGCTCGTCCGGTCGCGGTGCCGCGTTCCAGATAGTCATCGACCAGGGTGCGTTCAGGGCCGGACTTCAGCCGACCGATGGCGGCGATGCGCAGCTTCACCTAGGAGGCCGACGCGTCCGGCTCTACCGACCACATCTTTTCCAGATTGTAGAATTCGCGCACTTCCGGGCGGAAGATGTGAACAATGATATCGCCCATGTCGATCAGGACCCAGTCATTGGTCTGGGTGCCTTCGATCCGGGCCTTGCCGTGTCCCGTCTCCTTGAGCTTGCGCACAAGATGGTCGGCCAGCGAGGCGACATGCCTTGCCGAGCGGCCGGAAGCAATGACCATGATGTCGGTGATGGATGATTTCCCGCGGAGGTCGATGGCAACGACGTCTTCCGCCTTGTCATCATCAAGCGAGTCGAGGATCAGGGTTTCGAAGGCCTCGACAGGGCCGTCATCGCCGGTGACGCGGACGGCGGATGCCGTTTCCTGCTCAGCGCGGCGGGATAATTCTGTAGACAGGGTCTGTGTCCTCTCTGTCAGGCAAATACAGAGATGATCATATCACGCTTTTGCGGCGGGTTCGAGCCAGTGCAGCGAGAACAGGTCAGCCGCGTCAGACCAGGAGTGAAGCACATCAAAACCCACTGATTCTGCAAGGGAAGTGAAGCTTTCCGGCGTGAACTTGTGGGAATTTTCGGTATGGATGCTCTCGCCCTCGCGCAGTTCGAATTCACGCCCGGCCACGTGGAAGCGTTGCGCATGATCCGCCACAAGATGCATCTCGATCCGGGCCTTTTCGGCGTTCCAGATCGCCTTGTGTGATAGTCCGGACGGGTCAATTGTGCCGTCGAGTTCGCGATTGATCCGGTCGACCAGGTTGAGGTTGAACCGCGCCGTGACGCCCTGGGCATCATCATAGGCCGCCACCAGCGTGTCGGTATTCTTGACCCGGTCGGCACCGATTAGTACCGCATCGCCCGGACGCAAAGCATCCCGGAAGCCGGCCAGCAGCTGTCGAGCGCCTTCGGGTTCGAAATTGCCGATCGTTGAGCCAGGAAAAAAGATGATGCGACGTCCGCTTTCCAGCTGCAGCTGGGAGAGATCGAGGCCCTGGGTAAAGTCGGCGCATATCGCGCCAACCTGAAGGGCCGGGTAGTCTGCGGCGATCTCCTGGCAGGCGGCCTCCAGATGGGTCCCGGAAATGTCCAGACCAACATAAGCGGCCGGCTCCGAAAGGGCATCGAGCAGCTTGCGGATTTTCACACTGGAGCCCGAGCCGGGCTCGATAACCACGGCGCCCGGACCGGCCAGGCCGGACAGCTCCGGGCCGATCCGGTCAAGGATATCGAGCTCGGTCCGCGTTACGTAGTACTCGGGCAGATCGGTGATCTCATCAAAGATCGCCGAGCCCGTCGCATCGTAGAAATAGACAGGCGCCAATTGCTTTGGGGTGCGGGAAAAGCCCTCAAGGACGTCGGCAAGGAAGTCGCCTGCCGGTGGGTGCTGATCGTCGTAGAAGGCAAGCGCAGCATGGGCGCTGGGGCGGCCGGGCATCCGGTCGTGCATGGCTCTGTCCTGTCGGCGTCGGCTGGAAAATCAGGGGCGCGCGCGCAGCGCAGTCGAGGAATGAGAGTGTAACCGCTCTGTCAGATAGGTCCATGCCGGTGCCTGCAGGAGGGGCAGTGCCACCGCTTCGCTCTCACGAATGCGTGAACGCGCATACTGCCGCGCGGCATGTGACAGCCGGGCCCGCACCGCATCCTGTGGCCGTGCGATGACGGCGACCGGGACGCTCTGGAAAATTTGCGTCCAATTGGCCCAGCGGTGAATGCCGGCCAGATTGTCTGCGCCCATCAGCCAGACGAAATGAACATCGGGATGGCGTTGCCGGAGGTGGTTGAGCAGGTCGATCGTGCGTGTTGTGCCGAGCCGGGTTTCGATGTCGGTGATGCGCATGCCTGGCCGGGCCGCAATCTGGCGGACGGCGTCAAACCGGCGATCAAAATCGCCGGCGGGCGTCGCCTTGAGCGGGTTCTGGGGGGAGACCAGCCACCAGACCTGATCGAGGCCGAGCCGCCGCATGGCGGTCTGCGCGACGTGCAGATGGCCGGCATGCGGTGGATCGAAACTCCCCCCGAACAGGCCGACCCGCATGCCCCGGCTCAGCCCGTCACCGCGCAAGGCCCCGTTGCGGCTCATGAATCCCGCTCCATCTGCCCGACCCGGACAATATCATCGGTATGGATCAGGGCGGCGGCCCGGCGATAGCCCAGCCGGGTCTCGGTCTCGTCACTGCGACACCCGGCGACCCGGCGGGCATCGGCGGCATTATAGGCCGTCACACCGCGGGCGATCACGTGCCCGTCTGGACCGAGGATGCGGATGGTTTCGCCGCGCTCGAACTGCCCCTCGATCTGGGTCACGCCCACCGGCAGCAGTGACTTGCCGGCTTTCAGCGCCTGCGCCGCGCCGGCATCGATGCGGACCGCGCCATGGCGGCTGACGACCCCGGATATCCAGCGCTCACGGGCACTGGCAGGGGTGCCGGACGGCTGAAACCAGGTGCCATGATCGGGTCGGGCCAGGCTGAGCAACGGGTTCGCCGCGGTGCCGAGCGCGATGGCGGTCGCACAGCCGGAGGCGCCGGCCAGTTCGGCCGCGAGAATTTTGGTCCGCATGCCGCCTGTGCCGACGCCGGCCCCGGAATTGGCCTCGCCGGCCATGGCGTGGATCTGCGCCGTGATCGCGGGGACGTCATGGATGGGCCGGGCGTCCGCCGATCGGCGCGGATCGGCATCATGGAGCGCCTCGATGTCGCTGAGGAGCACCAGCAGGTCAGCGCCGGCGAGCTGGGCGACGCGGGCGGCCAGCCGATCATTGTCGCCATAGCGAATCTCGTCGGTGGCGATGGTGTCATTCTCGTTCACAATCGGGACGGCCCCGAGATCGAGCAGGGTCGACAGGGTCGCCCGGGCATTGAGCCAGCTTCGCCGGCTTTCGGTCACGTCGAGGGTCAAAAGCGCCTGCGCGGTGACCACCCCGTGCACGGCGAAAGCGCGCTCCCAGAGCTGCAGCAGGCGAGGCTGGCCCGCCGCAGCGGCGGCCTGTTTCTGCTCGAGGCTGAGACTGCCGACAGGCAGGCCGAGCCGGTCACGACCCAGCGCCACAGCGCCGGAGGATACGATAATGACCCGGGCGGCGCGGGCCCGCAGGGTCATGATGTCGGCAACGATGGCGGCAATCACCGTGTCGCCGGCTTGCAGCAGGCTGGAGCCGGCCTTGACCACGACACAGCGCGCCGCGTCGAAGTCAGCCCGTATCATGAGGGCGCCCAGCCATCCTCGCCATTCTCGGCCGCGAGCGCCGCTTCGGCGGCATCCTTCTCGGCGCGGCGGGCGTCGAGCACGATTTCCCAGGCGCTGCCGCACAACTCCTTGACGCCGTCGCCCGAGACACCGGACAGCGTCATCACGGTCTTGCCGCTGGCGGCCTCGAGGGCGGCGACCTTTTCGGCCACCATCTCGTCATCCATGGCGTCGGTCTTGTTGAGGGCGAGAATTTCCCGCTTCTCCGGCAGGCCGTCGCCATAGGCTTCCAGCTCACCGCGCACGGTCTTGTAGGCGCCGACGACATCGTCCTGCGTGCCGTCGATCAAATGGATCAGCGAGGCGCAGCGCTCGATATGGCCCAGGAAACGGTCACCGATGCCGGCGCCCTCATGGGCACCCTCGATCAGGCCGGGAATGTCGGCGACGATAAAGCGCGAGCTTGGGCCCAGATCGACAACGCCGAGATTGGGGTAAAGCGTGGTGAAGGGGTATGCGGCGATCTTCGGATTGGCGCGGCTGACCACCGACAGGAAAGTCGACTTGCCCGCATTGGGCAGGCCGACCAGGCCGACATCGGCGATCAGTTTCAGGCGCAGCCACACCCAGCGCTCCTCGCCGGGCCAGCCTGGAATGGTCTTGCGCGGCGCCTGGTTGGTCGAGGTCTTGAAGTGGACATTGCCCTTGCCGCCGTCACCGCCACGCGCCAGCAGGACGCGCTGGCCGATCTCGGTCAGGTCGGCGAGGATTTCTTCCTTGTCCTCATCGAGGATCTGGGTCCCGACCGGGACCTGCAGGACGGAGTCCTCGCCGCCGGCCCCGGTGCGCTGACGACCCATGCCGTGGCCCCCGGTATCGGCTTTGAAGTGCTGCTTGTAGCGGTAATCGATCAGCGTGTTCAGCCCGTCGACCGCCTCGACCCAGACATCGCCGCCCTTGCCGCCATCACCGCCATCGGGTCCGCCATATTCGACATAGGCCTCGCGTCGGAACGACACGCAGCCGCCGCCACCATTCCCGGAGCGGACATAGACTTTGGCTTGGTCGAGGAATTTCATGAATCAGGCTTTCTGGGCTCTTTGGGCGTATCAATCCGTCTATACAGGCAAAACCATTTGAGATCAGTGCGTTTTTGCGGTGATCCGACGTGTGGCAATGTTAAATGGAAGATGCCCGGACAACATTTTGGGGTGCCCGGGCACGAAATGATTGGAAGCCTGCGCCTGGATGGGAAAAACCGGTGAACGCATGACCCAGACCAACCGCCCACGCAAACGTCCGTCAAAGAAGACGGAAGCGCTCGAGATCCGGCTCTCTCCAGAGGAAAAGTCGGCCTTTCTTGACGCGTGTCAGCGGGCGGGCCGGACGGCGAGTGCTGTGTTGAGAGATGCCATGCGCGGCTACAGCCAATTTGGTCCGATGGCACGCCTGCCGGGGAGTCCCACAATGATCGTTTCCGCATTCGCGGGCGCCAGTATTGGTGCCCTTCTTCTTTTGAGCGCCGTACAGGGTACCGAACCCGGTGAGCAAGACCGGCTTTACGGTATGTCATTATTCAACAGCTATGCCGTTTCCGATTTCTACGATCATGAGCTGACGCTTGCCGAGTATCTAGAGCGCTCCGGTTCCGTTCAGTCGACTTTTGAACAAATGGTGCTGAGTCAAACCGACCCGGATGCGATCCCCGCACAGGATCGGACGACCATCGGTGAGCGCAGCGGCGCCATTTTCGGGCAACTCTTCATTCCAGCCAATCTCGATCCCGCACTGTTTCGCGAAAATATGGAGCGAGTGACAGACGGGTGTTGGGCAGCAATGGATGATGTTCGCTATGCAAGATTGCGGCGCCGCTTTGAAAGCTGGGATGCAGATCAGAATGGGCGGGTGACCGCGCGGGAATTCTCGGACGCGACGCTGGCGACAATACGGCAGTCGTTTCAGCTCCAGGATGCTGATGGCGACGGCGCAATTGCAATCGCCGACTTCGACCCGTCGATATGGCAAGCCCGAGATGACGCAAATCGTGCCGCCTCGGAGACGGGTGGACAGGGGAATGTGTCGATGCGTTCCCAATCGTTTCACTTACCTGAGACTGCATGTGCGACCGAGCGCGTTTGGGCCCAGGCAAGTGCCCCGACGTCCCCAGATGATTTCTTCTCCGCAGCGACGCGCGAAGATGGGCGACTTCGGCCCAATTCAGCAGCGGGAATGGTGGCATCCCGGGATCTGGACGCGAATGGTCAAATCTCCTTCGCCGAGTTTGTTGCAACCAGCGGCTACTAGCCGTCTCATTTGACCGCTCTACAGGGCCAGCGAGAGTTCATGCATGTCGGCGGGGCCCATGCGGGCCATCGAGAAGGCGCGAACACCCTCGCCGATATGGGTGAAGCCGAGCTTCTCCAGAACGCGGCCCGAGGCGGGATTATCCTTGTAATAGCCCGCGATCAGGCGGCGGGTGCCGAGTGTGTTGCGGGCATAGTCCACCAGGCCGCGTCCCAGCTCGGTCGCCAGACCCTGGCCCCACCAAGGCTTGCCAATCCAGTAGCCGATCTCCCAATCGGCATCGGCCTTGCGCTTGAACACGCCACCACCGCCAATCGCTTCGCCAGCCATCTCCACGGTCAGCGAGAGATTGCCGCCGGGCTGCCAGCCGGCCCGTGTCATCAGCACCCACATCTCCGCCGCCAGTTCAGGATAGGGATGTGGCACGCGGGCGGTATTCTTGGCGACGTCGTAATCACCCAGATAGGTGGCGATATTGGACGCGTCTTCCAGGACGGGAAGCCGCATCACCAGGCGTTCGGTTTCGATCCGCGGGCCCATGACCCTCTCCTCGGCGGGGGAACAAAACAAAAGGGGAGGCGGTGGTCCGTCTCCCCTTTACGCGTCTGGCGCTGTCGGACCCTGCCTGTTCAAGACACGGTCCGAATATGTGCGAACCGCTTATTCCGCTGCTTTGGCAATCGGCTCGACAGAGACGAAAGACTTGCCGCCGGATTTCTTCGCGAAGACCACGCGGCCTTCGGTAAGCGCGAACAGGGTGTGGTCCTTGCCCATGCCGACATTGGCGCCCGGATTCACCTTGGTGCCGCGTTGACGGATGATGATGTTGCCCGGAATGACTTCCTGGCCACCGAACTTCTTCACACCAAGGCGGCGACCGGCTGAGTCGCGACCGTTACGGGATGAACCGCCTGCTTTTTTGTGAGCCATTGATCAGTCCTCCGATTACTTGGCCAGCGCCTTGGCGGCGTTGATCCAGTCGTTTTTCTCTGCCTTGGCCTTGAGACCGGTGATGGTCTCGCTCAGGGCGTCCAGATCGGCTTCGGTCCAGGCTGCGACTTGCGCAAACGTGGTGATGCCGGCTTCATTCAGCTTCGTGGCAAGGGCCGGACCGACACCGGTCAGCTCGGTCAGGGCGTCAGCCGCTGCGGCCTTGGGAGCCGCAGCCTTGGCAGCCTTGGGGGCCGCAGCCTTCTCGGCTTTCGGGGCAGCCTTGGCAGCCGCCTTCGGTGCTTCGGCAGCCTTCGGCGCAGCCGTGGTCGACTTCAGCGCGGTCTTGGCCTTCTCGCCCGGTGCGACGATTTCCGCGATGCGAACGACGGTGCCCCACTGACGGTGGCCCTTCGTGCGGCGGTAATTCTGACGGCGGCGCTTCTTGAAGACGATAATCTTGCGGGCGCGGTTGGTGTCCAGCAGCTCGCCGATCACCTGGGCACCATCAACGGTCGGCGAGCCGACCGTGATGCCGGCGTCAGAGCCGAGCATCAGGACGTCACCGAGGTCGAGCGTGTCGCCAGCGGCGCCCTCGAGCTTCTCGATGCGAATTTCGTCGCCAGCGGCAACGCGGTATTGCTTACCGCCGGTCTTGATCACAGCAAACATGATCGTGTGTATCCTTTTTTGCGATCCGTCCGGGTCTGGATCTCTTTGATCCTTGAGGCCCGGCGGCTCCTTTTTCTTCACCCCGTATGCCCGGAGCGTTGTTCATCATTTATGGGCCCGCAACGGCTGGCCGCGCGAGCAGGAGCGGGCGTTATACGCATGCCCGCTCAAGAGTCAATCAGTCGAACCTGCTGACAGGCGGGCTTTACCGGCCCGGGCCGCCGAAGTCGGCCGGGCGGGCCTCGCCGCGATTGCCGTCCCGGGTTGAGTCGACGCCCTGACGAACACGTTCGGCCTGGGCGTCCCGATCCGCATTGGACAGGCAGACCCGCTCGCGCTGGCGCGTGCCGGTGACCTGGATATAGCGGCAGGTAAAGGCCTCGCCCTCGGCGGTGACGCCCTCATCGGGCATCGCATTGGCGGCATCCTCGTCCGAGGTCGTGGCGCAGGCGGCCACGGAAACCAGGCTGGCGACACCCAGCAGGCCGATGAGAAACTGGCGCGATTTGATGGTCATGATATTCACACTACCCCTGATAACATTTGGCGGGAACGCTAGTAGAAGGCAGTGGCTGGCGCAAAGGGATTTTGCGGGGTCGAGAGGGAGCGCCGCCGAAAACAGCGATTTCACCGCATCGCCCCCTTGATTTTGTCAGCCTGCTCAGTCACAACCCCGCTTCCCCGCGGAGAGGTGCCGGAGTGGTCGATCGGGGCGGTCTCGAAAACCGTTGAGCGCGCAAGCGTTCCGAGGGTTCGAATCCCTCTCTCTCCGCCATTTATCTTCTTGAAATAATTAGATAAAAGTGCGCCGTGTAATCCCCGCGGCGTTTCAATGCGCAAAACCAGTATGGTCCGGTATCCACCACCGGAAGCTCAACGACCAACTACACCTTGAGCTACGACACTTCCGACAATCTGTCGGGCGATGGCACGCGATCCTTCATTCACGACACGCGCAATCGTCTTGCCGGGATCGTCCAGTCCGGCCAGACCATCAGCTATGGCTATGACGTCATCGGTCGGCGCCGCTGACCGATCCCTCAAACGCCGTTCCTGATTTAGAGGCCTTCGCAATGCCGCTCGCATCGAATGGCGCGAGTTGCTTATGGCCTAAAGCCATGCGAGCGCCGACTTTCGAGACCTGTCCGCTTTAGTCGGATGCCACGTTCGGACGTTCGCCGGTCTTGGGTTCGGTAACCGGACCGGGGTCGGGCCGTGCGGTGTAGATGCCGGTCGCTGCGAGCGCCATGGTGCGCGCGGCGACGGACCGTGTGAGCGCCTGGTCGACGCGCAGCCGGCGCCAGAAGTCGAAGCTGGTCACCGCGTTGAGCGCTTCAAACGTATCCGCGTCCAGCACCCCGTCGGGGTTGATCGCATGGGTCAGTCGCTGGCGCTCCACCTGGATCAGCAGGCGATGCTCGTCGGCCAGTGAGGGGTGGGCGGCGCGATGCGTTTCGGCAGCGAAACGAAACGGCTCCATATCGCCAAAAACCGATGCCCGGTTCTCGATGAGCAGGCTGAGGCGCCGGCTTCGATCTGTCGTGTCGAACCGGGTCAGGACGCGCGGGAGGAACTCCTTCTGCAGCGCCATGGCAAGCTCGCGATAGAGCGATTCCATATCCTGGAAGCAGCGGAACACGGTGCGCGGGCTGACGCCGGCCTGATGCGCGACCTGATGCGCGCTGGGCTGGTATGTGCCTTCCCTAACCATTTCGAGAAAAGCCGAAACGATCTTCTCGCGATTGGCATTGCGCCGCGCGGTGCGGCCGTCAGGATTCGGTGCCGTTTGCATGTCAGCGTGTGCCGCTCGGCCGCATGAGGAAGAAGGGCGGTGCCAGCAGGAGGGCGAGGACGAGACCGGGGACCAGCGCCCGCGCGGCACTGAAACCGTCGGCATCGGCGAACAGTCCCAAACCGCGACCCGCAATTACGAGGATGGCCCAGAGCAGCGGCATGGCAAGTCCCCGGCCATCACCGCGCATCACGGCGCGACCGGCCAGAAAGGCGACGACCAGCATGGAGGCCGCGACGTCACCGCGCACGAAATTGAAGCCCAGTGCACCGACCGAGGCCAGGCCGGTCTGGCTCATCAGTTCCTGGGGAGCCAGCAGGGCAAAGAGCCCGATCGTGGTCAGTCCGAGCGCGGCCAGACTGGCCATCACGCGCAGGGCAAGCTGTTTCATGGGTGTCAAATCCCGTCCTTGAGTCCACGTCATCTGAACAATTGACGTAGACACTGCCACAACATACCGTCAGGTCAACAATCACGTGCGCCTCGGGTGCGCAAAAGGGAGGGCGGGAGATGACAGGCCTGTACACAGCACCGACGCCGAATGGCTGGGCAGCCACGGTCATGCCGGTCGTGCCGGACTTGCCTTGCACGACGCACAGCATCGAATTGATGACGGCCGACGCGCTTGCCGAACAGGCGCAGATGATCATGACGACCGGAAAGGCAGAGGGCTGACAGGATGCGCATTCTCATCATCATCGGGGCGATCATTGCCGTTCTGTCGGGCGCGCTGGCGCTCGCCTGGCCCCACCGCATCGCCCTGCCGGGCCTGATCAACCGGATCCAGGACCCGATCGGTCCTAACCGGGACGTGGTCTGGAGCCGGGACCCGGAGGCGGCGCCGATGACAGCCGGCGAGCGGCTGCCCAACATGATCATCATCCTGGTGGATGATCTGGGTATCAACGACATCTCCGCCTTCGGGGGCGGTGTGGCGGGCGGGATGATGCCGACGCCGAATATTGACGCCCTCGCCCGCAATGGTGCCATTTTCTCCAACGGTTATGCCGGCAACGCGACCTGTGCGCCGTCCCGGGCGGCGATCATGACGGGCCGGTTTGCGACCCGGTTCGGCTTCGAGTTCACCCCCGCGCCGGTTGCCTTCCATCGCCTGCTCGGCTCCTTCGACTACGGGCCGCATGAAGCGATGTGGCATGAGGACCGCGTCAGCCAGACCATTCCCCTGGAAGACCAGGGCCTGCCGCCATCGGAGATCACCATCGCGGAGATGCTTCAGGCGCAGGACTACCAGACCCTCTTTTTGGGCAAGTGGCATCTTGGTGCGTCGGAACAATTCCAGCCCCAGAACCAGGGCTTTGACGAGTGGGTCGGCTTCTATCCGGGGGCGGCGCTCTTCATGCCGATCAATGATCCGGACGTGGTCAATCTCCGGCAGGAATTTGATCCGGTTGATCGCTTCCTGTGGCCCAACCTGGCCTATGCGGTGCGCTGGAACGGGTCTGACCGGTTCCATCCGGACGGCTACATGACCGATTATTTCGCCGATGAGGCGGTGGCCGCCATCGAGGCCAATGCCAATCGACCCTTCTTCATGTATCTGTCCCTGAACGCCCCGCACACGCCGATCCAGGCGCTGCGGTCGGATGTCGAGGCGCTGTCCTATATCGAGGACGAGCGGGTACGGGTCTATGCCGCGATGATCCGCGCCGTCGACCGGGCGGTCGGACGCGTCCGCGAGGCCCTCGAGGCCCAGGGCATTGCGGATGACACGCTGATCGTCTTCTCCAGCGATAATGGCGCACCGAGTTATATCGGGTTCGATGACCTCAATGCGCCCTATCGCGGCTGGAAGGCGAATTTCTTCGAGGGCGGCATCCACGTGCCGATGCTGGTCGAATGGCCGGCCCGCATCGCGCCGGGCACCGTGATCGACGACCCCGTGGCTCACGTCGACCTGTTTGCGACCGCGGCTGCTGCTGCGGGGGGCGAGATGCCGACCGATCGCGTGATGGACGGGCTCGACATGATGGCGATGATCGACTCCCCGGATACGGTCCCGGAACGCGCCCTGTTCTGGCGCTCCGACCATTATCGCGTGCTGCTCGAGGGCGGATGGAAGCTGCAGGTCTCCGAATATCCCGACCGGAGCTGGCTCTTCAATCTCGACGCGGACCCGACCGAGCAGGTCGACCTTGCGGCCACCGAGCCGGCGCGTCTGGCGCAGATGCGGGCCCGCCTCGACGCCCTCAATGCCGAGCAAAGTGCGCCGCTATGGCCGAGTCTCGTCTCCGCACCGGTCTATGTCGATACCCACGCCCTCGAGGAGCGGGACGCGGACGATACCTATGTTCTCTGGTCCAATTAGGCTCTGGTCCAGATAGGCCCTGGGCGAGCCAGGGTCGCGCGCGCCTTTGTGCATTCGGTTTGCTGACGGGCCACGGCCCCTGAGGAGAGACGCCATGAAATGGCTGCTGCGGATTGCCCTGACACTCGGGGTCATGGCCTTGCTGGCGGTTGGCGGGTTGCGCTTGTTCGCTGGCCCGATCGGGATGGGTCTGTATCGACACCAGGTCGAGGCGCGCCTCGGGCTTGATCGTCGGGACCAGCTTCCCGATGGCCTCCATATCGGGTTTTGCGGAACCGGCTCACCCTTGCCGGACCCGACACGGGCTGCGTCCTGTGCCGTGGTGATTGCTGGCGAACGTGTCTTCATCGTCGATGCCGGTTCGGGTTCGACCGCCAACCTCCTCCTGATGGGCGTTCCGGTCGGTGACGCCGAAGCGTTGTTCCTGACGCATTTCCACTCTGACCATATCAGCGATCTTGCTGATATGGCCCTGCAGCGCTGGGTTGGCGGGGCACGACGCGAGCCCCTGCCTGTCATCGGGCCGGACGGTGTGGAACAGGTCGTGGCCGGGTTCAACCTGGCCTACGGTCTGGACCATGGCTACCGCACCGCCCACCACGGCGAAGCGGTCCTGCCCTCCAGCGGTGCCGGGCTTGTGGCCCGTCCGATCGGTGCATCGCGCGAGCCGTTCACCGTGCTCGATGAGGGCGGCGTGCTGATCCGCGCTGTTGCGGTTGATCACACCCCGGTCTCGCCGGCGCTTGCCTACCGTTTCGATTATGGCGGCCGCTCCCTGGTCATCAGTGGTGATCTCGATGCCGAGGTCTCGCCGGGCTTTACGGCCTTGGCGGCCGGCGCCGACCTGCTGGTTGTGGAGGCCCTCCAGCCGGCCATGACCGGGCTGATCGAGGCTCAGGCCGCTGCGATCGGTGCCGAAAACCTGGCCAAGGTCGCCCGGGACATTCTCGACTATCACACGACTCCGGAGGAAGCCGCCGATGCCGCCCGGGCCGCGGGATCGGACATGCTGGTGTTGACCCATATCGTGCCGGCCCTGCCATCCGGTCTGCTGCATGCGGCCTTTCTCGGCGGGGCGCCGGAGCGGTTCTCCGGACCGATTCATATCGCCAGCGACGGGGATGCTGTTGTGCTTGAGCGGGACTCTGACCACGTGAAGGTGGAAACATGGATGTTCCGAGGCTGACACTGGGTGCGCTTCTCGCGCTAACCGCCTGCTCTCCCGATGGCCAGGACGGTGCCGCTTCCCGTGGAAGCGCCGACCGGCAGGCCGTTTCGGGAGAACCGGTCTCCCAAGTCGAATGCGCAGCGATCCCGACCGGGCAGTCAAGCGTTCCGGCCGGTGACTATCGGGTCGGTACCAATGCCCGTCGCGGCGAGGAAGGTCCGCCTCGCCGTGTGGCGACTGACGGATTTGCGATCGACAGCCATGAGGTTACCAACGCCCAGTTCGCCGACTTCGTGGCAGATACCGGCTATGTGACGGTGGCGGAGCGAACTCCCGACCCGGCTGACTATCCGGAGATTGACCCGGCCCTTCTGGTGCCGGGTTCGGCCGTCTTCGGGGTCAGCCTCGAGCGTGGCGGTTTCTGGTGGCGTTTCGTGCCCGGCGCGTCCTGGCGGGCGCCCTACGGGCCCGGCAGCTCGATTGACGGGCTGGACCGGCACCCGGTTGTCCATGTCGCCTATGAGGATGCGCTCGCCTATGCGCACTGGTCGCAGACCGATCTGCCGACTGAGACCGAGTGGGAAATCGCGGCGCGCGGTGGTCTCGAGGGGGCCGAATATACCTGGGGGGATGAATTCCGGCCCGGCGGTGAATGGCGCGCCAACACCTGGCAGGGACCGTTCCCGGCGATTGATATCGGTGAGGACGGGCATCAAGGGCTGGCGCCGGTGGGCTGCTATGAGCCGAACGGCTATGGCCTTTATGACATGGCCGGCAATGTCTGGGAGTGGACCTCCACCCCCTTTGATACCGGCAGCAATACCGGCACGATCCGGGGCGGGTCCTATCTGTGCGCGCCGAGCTATTGCGCCCGCTTCCGACCGGCCGCGCGGCAGCCGCAGGAATGGGACTTCTCGGCCTCGCATATCGGCTTCAGGACGATCGAGCGGGTCAGCGCAGAGGCGGGCTGACAGGCTGTCCGCTCAATCGGGGTTTCGCGACCCTAGGCGGCCTTTAGCAAGGTCTCGCTGACCTCCCACAGGCGTTCGGCGGACTCATCGCTGCAGGCATGAGCGTCAACACCGACATAGCGGGCCATCGCCCCATCCGTGTCTGTCGGGGCGGCGATATCACAATTCTCGCAATAGACGCCCGGCGTGTCGGTCAAAGCGGCCGACGTCGCGGCCCAAAGGGTCGTGGAACAGCCCTGCTCCGGTGTCTTGAAACCCTGTCTGGCCAGCTCGGACGGTTCCCCGTTCTCATCCATCCAGCCCAGAGCCACCATTTCCTCCCGCGGCAGGTGTCGCTGAAGCGGTGTGAAAATACCGCCGGGATGCACGGCAAAGGCCAGGCCGCCGGTATCCTTGAGGCGCCTCGACAGGGCATTGGCATAGAGCGCGTTGGCCGTCTTGGCCTGGCCATAGGCGCGCCATTTGTCGTAGCCGGATTTTTCGAACTGGATGTCGTCCCAGATGATGTCGGACATCTTGTGGGCGGTTGAGGACAGCGCCACGACCCGCGTTCCGGGCGTGGCTTTCAACAGCGGCATCAAAGCCTGACCCAGCGCGAAATGCCCCAGATGGTTGACCCCGAACTGGGACTCCCAGCCCGGTCCGACCCGGGTCTCCGGGCAGGCCATGATCCCCGCATTGTTGATCAGGAGGTCAAGACGCGTCAGGCGTTCAACCAGGCCCTCCGCAAAGCGCCTCACCGAGGCGGGATCGGCCAGGTCCATCGGGGCGGTGACGACATCACCCTTGATCCCGGCGAGGGCGTCGGCCGCCTTCTCCGGTGAGCGCACCGGGACAATGACAGAGGCGCCGCGGCTGGCAAGGCAGCGCACGGTTTCCAGCCCGATGCCGCTATAGCCGCCCGTTACGACCGCAGTCTTGCCGGCAAGGTCGATCGCGGAGACCACCTCTGCGCCGCTGGACTTGGCGTGAAAGCCTGACTGGGTCGGGACTTGGTCGGAAACGGCCATCTGGGCCCCCATGGTTTCTGGTTGTGCTGCCGGTCCCGGAGCGGACCCGCCCGTGTTGCATGCTGTCGTGGATTGGCGTGCCGTTCAAGCCAATGCGAAAAGACCCGATGGCGTGCGGGCCCCTGACCCGGTGTCTGGAACAGCGGCTTGTGCGAGATCGCCAGAGCGTGGAGCATGGGGCCGGAACATGACAGCACACAATCGAGGATGATGATGAGCAAGCGGACCATCGTGATTACAGGCGGCGCAGGCATTCTGGGCCAGGCCGTCGCCCGTCGGGCCATGGACCGGGGCGACCAGGTTGTCCTGGTGGATCGGGCACCGATCACCGATCAGATCGAGCTCGCAGGCGATGTGCGCGTGGGCGACGTCGACCTGACCGACCCGCAGTCAGCGGCGGATGCCTTTGCGGGCATCGCCGAAATGTGTGGCGGCATCGACGCGCTTCTGAACATCGCCGGCGGCTTCGTCTGGGAGACCCTCGATGACGGGTCTGTCGATAGCTGGGAGCGCATGTTCGCGATCAATTTGCGAACGGCCGTGGTTGCCAGCAAGGCGGCACTGCCCTGGCTGATGAAGAGCGATGCCGGCCGGATCGTGAATGTGGGTGCAGCCGGTGCGCTCAAGTCCGATATGGGCATGGGGGCCTATGCGGCATCCAAGGCCGGTGTCGCCCGCCTGACCGAAAGCCTGTCGCGCGAACTTCTTGGCAAGGTGACGGTCAATGCCGTGCTGCCATCGGTCATCGATACGCCGACCAATCGTGCCGACATGCCCGATGCCGATCCGTCTGACTGGGTGGCGCCGGACGATCTCGCGGCGGCCATGCTGTTCCTCGCCAGTGAGGAGGCCCGGGCAATCACGGGCGCCCTGCTGCCAGTGACGGGCCGTGTCTGATCCTGACCCGCGCCCCTGATCCCTCCTGCCGTTCAGGCCGTCAGGCCAGGCGTGCGACACCCGGGCTCCGGCCTGCGGCTCTGGTCGGCGCCCTGGCGGTGATGCTGGTGTTGGCGATCTGGCCCCGGCCGGCACAGGCGGAGGATGTCACCGTCTTTGCCGCCTCCAGCCTGCGAACGGTTATGGAGGCGATCGGTGACGGGTTCGAGGCAGAGACCGGTCACCGCCTGACCCTTGCACACGGTGGCTCCTCGGCGCTTGCCCGGCAGATCACGCTGGGGGCGCCGGCCGATGTGTTTATCTCGGCCAATGCGGACTGGATGGACTGGCTGGACGGGCAGGGGGCGCTGGAGCGCGAGACGCGCTTTGACCTTGCCGGCAACCGGCTTGTCCTGATCGGCCACGGCGCCGGACGCCTGGCCTGGCCTGAGCTGTCGCGAGACGTGCTGATTGATGCGCTCGGTGATCGGCCGCTTGCGATGGCATTGGTCGACGCCGTACCGGCCGGCCTCTATGGCAGGTCCGCGCTGCAATCGCTGGGGTTCTGGGAGGCGGTTTCCAGCCGTATCGTACAGGTGGACAATGTCCGCGCGGCCTTGGCTCTGGTGGTCCTCGGTGAAGCGCCACTGGGCATCGTCTATCAGAGCGAAGCGCGGGCGGCTGCGGCGGTCTCCGTGCTTTATACGTTCCCCGAGGAGACGCACGCGCCGATCCGCTATCCGGTTGCGATCCTGGCGGGCCGTTCGGATCCGGCCAGCCGGGCCTTTCTTGACTATCTCCGCGGCCCGGTCGCCCGTGCGGCGCTGGAAAGAAACGGGTTTCTGGTCGATGTGCCGTAGGGGTGTTCACGCATGGACGCGCTAAGTCCGCAGGAATGGCAAGCCGTGGCCCTGTCGCTGAAGGTCGCGGCCTGGGCGACCGTGCTGAGCCTCCCGGCCGGGATCTGGGTCGCCCATCTTCTGGCGCGCGGCCGGTTCCCGGGGCGTTCGGTCCTCAATGCCGTGGTCCATCTCCCGTTGATCCTGCCGCCGGTCGTGACCGGCTATCTTCTGCTGCTCGCCTTCGGCCGGGAAGGCCCGGTCGGGGGGCTGCTGGAGGATATGGGCCTGGTGCTCGCCTTTCGCTGGACCGGGGCGGTCCTCGCCGCTGCCGTGATGGCCTTCCCGCTGATGGTGCGCGCAATCCGGCTGTCGATCGAGGCGGTTGATCCCGGGCTCGAACAGGCTGGCGCGACGCTGGGCGCCAGCCCGATCTGGGTCTTCCTGACGGTCACCTTGCCGCTGGCACTGCCCGGCATCATTGCCGGCATCATTCTCGCCTTCGCCAAGGCGATGGGGGAGTTTGGCGCTACCATCACCTTCGTTGCCAACATTCCCGGACAGACCCAGACCCTGCCGACCGCGATCCATGCCTTCCTCCAGCTTCCCGGTGGCGAGGCCTCGGCCATGCGGCTGGTTGTCATTTCGGTCGTGATCTCGGTCTCGGCCCTGGTCGTCTCCGAGCTGCTGGCGCGGCGGGTGTCCCGGCGGGTGGCCGGCGCATGAGCCTGTCTGTTGCCATCCAGCATGATTTTGGCGCTTTCAGCCTCGATGCGCGCTTTGAAGCCCCGCCCGGCGTCACTGTCCTGTTCGGACCCTCCGGCGCGGGCAAGTCGAGCCTTGTCCATGCCGTGGCGGGTCTGCTGCGTCCGCAGAACGCCCGCATTGTTGTCGACGACGTCACCCTGGTTGACACCGAGGCTCGGATTTTCGTGCCCGCGCACCGCCGCCGCATGGGCTGCGTCTTCCAGTCCGATCGTCTCTTCCCGCATCTCGATGTGCGCCAGAACCTGCTCTACGGGCACTGGTTTGCCGGCGGCCGATCGGCCATGCGCGAGCTTGATCCCGTGGTCGACTTGCTGGGCATTGGCAATCTGCTTGAGCGGCGGATCGGCGCGCTTTCCGGCGGCGAGAAACAGCGTGTCGCCATCGGGCGGGCCCTGTTGTCCAAGCCCCGCATGATCCTGGCCGACGAGCCCCTGGCCGCGCTTGATGTTCGCCGCAAGGCCGAGATTTTGCCCTATCTGGAGCGGCTGCGGGATGAGGTCGAGATTCCGATCCTCTATGTCAGCCATTCGGTCTCCGAAGTCGCCCGCCTGGCAACGACGGTCGTGGCGGTCGATCAGGGCCGGGTGACAGCGTCCGGCCCGCCGGAGGCCATCCTCGCCGATCCGGATCTTGTTCCGGCCGGTGAAGGCGGCGCCAGCGCGGTGCTCAGCGCACAGATCGTGACCCGCCATGATGACGGCCTGACGGAGTTGTCAGCCGGTGGTGTCCCGCTCTTTCTGGCGGACCTCGAAAGCCGGGAGGCGGGGCTGGTTCGCCTGCGTGTTGCGGCCAGCGATGTGATCCTGTCCCGCGAGGTGCCTTGCGGGCTGTCAGCGCTGAACATCCTGCCCGGTGAGGTCGTGCGTATCGAAGCGGGCGGACCCGCGGGCGCTCTGGTCCGCATCCGTACGCCGGCCGGCGTGCTTCTGGCGCGGATTACGCATCGCTCGATTGCGGCGCTCGATCTGATCGAAGGTGCGACCTGCCATGCGATCGTCAAATCCTTCGCGATCGAGGCGGGCGATGTCGGCTCGGGCTGAACGCGCGGCGTGGTCGCTTCCGGCCCGGTTCTCGGCTAGAGCACCGGCATGACAGACGATCCGCATTTCGACATTTTCCTGGCCGTGGCGCCCGGGCTCGAGCCGATGCTGTGCGCCGAGCTCGCCGAGAAAGGGTTCGCCGACCCGAGACCCGAGCCCGGCGGCGTGACGATTGTCGGGGGCTGGCCGGATGTCTGGCGCGCCAATCTGGAGATCCGCGGGGCCAGCCGCATCCTCGCGCGGATCGGCTCGTTCCGGGTCGTCCACCTGTCGCAGCTCGACAAGAGCGCGCGGCGCTTCGACTGGGCCAGTGTGCTGCGTTCCGACGTCCCAGTGCGTGTGGAAGCCAACTGCAAGCGCTCGAAAATCTACCATGCCGGCGCGGCGGCGGAGCGAATAGCCACGGCAATCGAGGCGAGTCTGGGCGCGCCGGTCAGGGATGATGCGGCGGTCTGTGTACGGGTCCGCATCGAGGACAATCTTTGCACGCTGAGCGTTGATACGTCCGGGGAGTTGTTGCACCGGCGCGGTTTCAAGGCTGAGGTCAACAAGGCGCCAATGCGCGAGACCCTGGCGGCGCTCTTCCTGCGTGCGGCCGGTTTTGACGGCGAGGAGCCCGTGCTCGATCCGATGTGCGGCTCCGGCACCTTCGTGATCGAGGCCGCGGAAATGGCCGCCGGCCTGGCGCCGGGCCGAGCCCGCGCTTTCGCCTTTGAACAACTGGCCGGGTTCAATGCCGGGGCCTGGTCGACAATGAAAGTGCAAGCGGCCGCGCGGGCCGCAACCATGAAGCCGGCATCGCGCTATATCGGCTCGGACCGGGATGCGGGGGCTGTCCGCATGAGTTCGACCAATGCCGAGCGGTCGGGTGTGGCCAGTATCACCTCATTTGCGGGTTCGACGGTCGAGGCCGTGGCGCGACCGGACGGCCCGCCCGGTCTGGTGATCGTCAATCCTCCTTATGGCGCCCGCATCGGCAACAAGAAGGGCATCTATCCGGTTTATGGTGCCTTCGGCGACGCGATGCGCCTGCGATTCTCGGGTTGGCGTGTCGCGATGGTCACGACGGACCCGGCCCTGGCACGGGCCACGCGTCTGCCGTTTGGCCCGCCCGGTCGCCCGGTCGACCATGGCGGGATCAAGGTGCGCCTCTTCACCACAGCGCCGCTGCGCTAGCCGCCGACGCACCTGTGTCAGGGCACCCGCGCGCCGCGGGCGGCCTCGAGGATCTCGTACCAGTCCTGGGCATCCAGGGTCAGGGCCGTCATCTCGCGGACCTGTCGCTGCAGGCGGTCAATCCGGCCCGTGCCGAGGATCGGGATGGCCCCAATGGTGCGCAGCCAGGCCAGCGCCAGGGAATCGAGGCCGGGCTCGCCGCCGCAGCGGGCCGCCATGGCCTCGAGCGTGTGGCGCAGGCGCCGGGCGGTCTCGTCCTCACCGTCCAGAAAGCGCCGTCCACCCAGCGGTGACCAGGCCAGAAGGGCCATGTCCCGGGCGCGTGCCTGGTGGAGCTGGCCATTGTCGAGCGGTGCCGTGTGGAAGGGCGAGAGCTCGACCTGGTTGGCGGCGAGTGCGAGATCGGTCCGCGCCGCCAGCGCATCGACCTGGAAGGTCGAGAAGTTCGAGACGCCGAAGCGGGCGACCTTGCCGCTCTCGACCAGGGCTTCCATGGCCTTGGCGGTCTCCTCCGCCTGCATGAGATAGTCCGGCCGGTGCAGGAGGTAGAGGTCGATCTGCTCGACCCCGAGGCGTTGCAGCGAGGTCTCGGCCTGCCGGGTCAGGTAGGCGGCATCTGAGCGGTAATGATGCAGGCGAACACCGGGCTGACGCGGTGCCGCGAAGCGGACCCCGCATTTGGTGATCAGGCGCAGCTGCGCGCGGGCTCCGGGGGCCAGCGCCTGTGCGGCTTCGCCGTGCAGGATCTCGACCGCCCCGTCATCATAGATGTCGGCATGGTCGATCCAGTAAACGCCGAGATCGAGACAGGCCTCCAGCATGCGGGCAAACCCGTTTGCGTCCGCCGTGTCGCGCCCCTGCCGCGCTCTCATTGTGCCCCAGATAGCGGGGGCGTGCTGCAAGTCCGGCATGTCTGTCCTTCGGGCTCCTGAATGTCGCCGGGGAGATTAGGCCGCCGGGGCGCGCGGGTGAAGGCGTTACTCTGCCCGGTGGGACTCCTGTGGCAGGCGTCGCGATCCGCGGTTCTGACCGTACCCTGACCTCAAAACCGGATCGGGATCGACCAGGCGGTAGCAGGCGGGCGACGCGGCAAGTCTGTCCTGCCCCACGTCGTAAAAGAGGTTTTCCTGACGGGGTGACTGTGCATACTCAACCAATAAGGGGATCCTCCGTTTCAAAGGGGCGCAGACATGGCGCAGATCGAAGCCAACGGCATCACGCTGGAGTATGACGAGCAAGGTCCCGGTTCGGGCGTGCCGATACTTCTGATAATGGGCCTTGGCTCGCAAATGACCCGCTGGCCGGCGCCCTTTCTTGATCTGCTGTCCGAGGCCGGGCACCGGGTCATCCGGTTCGACAATCGCGATGTCGGCCTGTCGTCGCGCTTCGACCATGCCGGTGCGCCGAACTTCGGCGCGCTTCTCGCCGATCTGGGCGCCGGCAAGACCCCACAGCTGGCCTACACGCTCGACGACATGGCGGCCGATGCCGTCGGCCTGCTCGATGCGCTGGCCATAGAGCGCGCGCACCTTGTCGGCGTCTCGATGGGGGGCATGATCGGCCAGCTGGTGACGGCGGATTATCCGGACCGGGTGCTGTCCTTCACCTCCATCATGTCGACCACGGGCAATCGGGCGCTACCCCGGGCCACCGATGCTGCCCAGAAAGTCCTGATGACGCCTGCACCCGATCCGGCAACAGACCTCGAGGGCTTCCTCGATCGGGCGGTCCAGTCCAGCCAGGTGATCGGGAGTCCCGGTTATCCGGTTGACCCCGACCTTGTCCGCAAGAAAGCGGCGGCGGATGCCCAGCGTGCCTACACGCCGCTCGGGTTTGCCCGTCAGTATGCCGCCATTCTGTGTGCCGGCGACCGGCGCGAGAAGCTGGCGACAATCCGTCGACCGGTCGAAGTCATTCACGGTCGCGATGATCCGCTGGTTCCGGTCGAGGGTGGCGAGGATACCGCGCGTGCCATTCCCGGTGCCGGGTTGGAAATTATTGACGGCATGGGTCACGACATCCCGCCCGGTCTCTACGACCGCATTGCGGCGGGTATCCGCCGCGCCGTTGAGCGGGCCGCCGCAGAGGTCTGACACGCGACGTGTTTCGGATCGCCAAGAACCCGGCCCGGGCGTTGTGCGCCTGAATGTGGTGGCTATCCGCGACCGGTTTTCGGCAATGGGCGGCGGGAACTGAACGCAACGTATATCAATACTTGCCTTTGTGCGGGCGCAGGCCATTTATGCGGTCAGGAGATTGCCATGCGTCGTGCCAGCTTTTTGATCATCGTTCTTATCGCCTTCGTGGCGATGACCGCCATCGTGGCTGTTCGGGCTTTTCTGCCCGGCGATAACGCCGAATTCGCGCGCGGGGAGCGCGTCATGCCGGTCGCGGTCGCCAGCGTCCCGAATATCGAGTTCGCCGATGTGGTCGAGGCTCTCGGTACGGCGCGGGCCAATGAAACCGTGACGATCACGGCCCGCGTCACGGATACGATCTCGCGGATCAATTTCGAGTCCGGGCAGCGGGTTGCCGCCGGCGCGATCCTGGTCGAGCTGACCGATACCGAAGAGGCTGCCGGTCTGACCGAAGCCCGCTCCACCCTGGGCGAGGCGCAGCGCGAGTTTGACCGGACCAGCGACCTGATCACCCGCGGTGTGGTGCCCCAGTCGCGTCTCGATGAGGCAACGGCCGCCGTCCAGCGCGCCCGGGCCCGCGTAGCCTCGATCGAGGCCCAGCTGGCAGACCGGATTGTCCGCGCGCCCTTCGCCGGAATTGTCGGGCTGCGCGAAGTGAGCCTGGGGGGTCTTGTGCGTCCCGGCGACGCGATAGCCCGTCTCGATGATACCAGCCTGATCAAGCTCGACTTCACCGTCCCGGAACGTTTCCTGTCGGTGCTGGAGGCGGGCATGGCGATAACGGCACATTCGTCTGCCTATCCCGATGAAGTCTTCGAAGGTTCGATCGCACAGATCGACAGCCGGGTTGACCCGGTGACCCGAAGCGTCATCGTCCGCGCCCAGATCGAGAACGAGGATGGACGCCTTCTGCCGGGTCAGTTGATGACGGTCGAAGTGCGCCGGGATGTGCGCAGCCGCCCGGCCGTGCCTGGCGCCGCCCTGACCCGCTATCTTGACCAGACCTTCGTTTATGTCGTCGAGGAAACCGCAGACGGTGTGTTCGCCCGGCAAACCCCGATCCAGCTCGGTCGTCGTGCCGGCACGATGGTGGAAGTGCTCGACGGTCTGCAGGCCGGCGACCGCATCGTCTCTGAAGGCGTGCACCGGATCCGCGATGGCGCGGCGATCGAGATTGCCCGCGAGGTTCGCCTCAACGCCAGTGGTGTGATGGCGGGGTCAGCCGCTGTCGGCAATGGTGCGGCCCAATGACCCTCTCGGATATTGCTGTTCGTCGACCGGTACTGGCTTTCGTCTTCTCGGCCCTGATCGTCGTTTTTGGCGTACTGGGTCTGCGCGGCCTTCCGCTGCGCGAATTGCCGGATGTCGATCGCCCCGTGGTCTCGGTCTCGGCGGACTATCCCGGCGCCAATGCCGAGGTCGTCGAGAACCGCGTGACGCAGATCATCGAGGATCAGCTGTCCGGTATCGACGGGGTCGAGACCATCACTTCGTCCTCGCGAGACAGTTCCTCGCGGGTCACGATCACCTTTGCCCTTGATCGCAATATCGAGGCCGCCGCCAACGATGTCCGCGATAGTGTCTCGCGGATTATCGATCGCCTGCCGCAGGACGTGGAGCAGGTCGAGGTGAGCAAGCAGGACAGCGATGCACGCCCGTTTGTCTGGTACAATCTCCTATCCGACCGGATGACGTCGGAAGAGCTCACCGACTATGCCGAGCGCACGCTTCTCGACCGGTTTTCGGTGATTGATGGCGTTGCCCGCGTGCGCATCGGCGGCCAGCGTCGTTATTCCATGCGGATCTGGCTGGATCCCCAGGCCATGGCCGCACGCGGTGTCACCGTTGCCGACATTGACGGCGCCCTGCGGACCCAGAATGTCGAAGTGCCCGGCGGCTCGGTTGAAACGCCGGATACCCAGATCGTGGTCCGGGTCGAGCGCCTGTTCGCCGATCCAGAGGCCTTCGCCCGCTTGCCGATTTCCCGAACGGGTGAGGGTCATGTTGTCCGCCTCGCCGAAGTCGCCGATGTCGAACTGGCAGCCGAGGAACCGCGGACCCTGTTCAGGGGCAATGGCCAGAACATGATTGGTCTGGGCTTCGTTCGTCAAAGCCAGGCGAATTCCGTGGAGGTTGCCGATGCAATCGAGGTCGAGGCCGAGCGCGTTCGGCTGAATCTGCCCGAAGGCATGGAGCTGATCTCCGCGTCTGACGATACCGTCTTCATCGAAGAGTCGATCAAGGAAGTCTGGCGGACCCTGGTAATCGCTGCGACCCTGGTCGTTATGGTGATCTATCTTTTCCTGGGCAGCCTTCGCGCTGCGGTCATCCCGGCGGCCGTGGTACCGGTTTGTTTGATCGGCGTCTTCGCCATCCTCGCGATTGCCGGGTTCTCGATCAATATCCTGACCCTGCTGGCGCTCGTCCTGGCCATTGGCCTGGTGGTCGACGATTCGATTGTGGTTCTCGAGAATATCCAGCGCCGCGTCGACATGGGGGAGCCGCCGGCCCTGGCGTCGCTGCGCGGCGGCCGCCAGGTCTTCTTCGCCGTTATTGCGACCACGGCCGTTCTGGTCGCTGTCTTCGTGCCGCTGATCTTCCTGCCCGGCTTCATAGGGCGTATCTTCACCGAACTGGCCCTGACCATCGCGGGCGCCGTGATCCTGTCCAGCTTCGTGGCTCTGACCTTGTCGCCCATGATGGCGTCCAAACTCCTGCGTCCGAGCGGTGAGGCCAAGGGGCTGGCAAAATGGGTCAATACTCTTGTGATGTCGGCCCGGTCTGCCTATCGGAGCAGCCTCGAGGTCGCGCTGAAAATGCCGCTCCTCATGATCCCGCTGGTCGCGGTGGCGATGGGCGGCTCTGCCTTTCTGCTCGACCGTCTCCCGGCCGAGCTGACCCCGCCGGAAGACCGCGGCTCCTTCTTCGGGCGTTTTGCCGGACCGGAGGGCGCCAGCTTCGATTACATGTCCGAGCAGGCCGACCAGGTTGAAGCCATCGCCATGGATTATGTGAATGCGGGCGAACTGCGCCGGGTTCTGGTGATCTCGCCGGGCTGGGGCGGCAGCGGCTTCAATTCGGGTTTTGTGATCGGCACGATGACCGATTGGGACGAGCGGCGTCCGGGCAGCGAGATCATGCGTGAGCTCAACGGCCGGCTTGGCGGGTTGACCGGTGTCCAGGCTTTCGCCTCCATGCGCTCCTCGCTTGGCGGCGGTGGCGGTGGCGATGATGTCCAGTTTGTGCTCCAGGGACCGGATTATGCCGGTCTGGACCTTCAGGCGGAGCGTCTGATGTCGGCCATACGGGCCGGTAATCCGGGCCTGCTGCGGGCACGCAAGAATTACGAGCCGACCAGTCCGCGCCTCATCGTCGATATCGATCGTGAGCGGGCCGCCGATCTCGGTGTTTCCGTCTCCGACATTGGCCAGACCCTGCAAACCCATCTCGGCTCGCGCCGGGTCGGTCAGTTCATTGACCGCGGCGAGGCCTATAACGTCATCATGGAGAACCGGCGCGAGGAACGCTCAAGCGCCCAGGATCTGGAAACGCTGTATGTGTCGGGTCGTGGCGGTCAGCTGATCCCGCTCTCCAACCTTGTTTCCTTGCGTGAGGTCGGTGAGGCCTCGTCGCGCAACCGCGTGGATCGCCAGCGCGCCATCACCATTTCAGCCACCCTGGCCGAAGGCTACACGCTGGGTGAGGCGGTCGGCTGGCTCGATGCCTGGGCCCAGAGCGATCTGCCGCCGGAAATGAGCACGACCTATCTGGGTGGCGCGAAGGAATTCCTTGATGCCAACTCGGCCATCCTGTTTGCCTTCGGCATGGCCCTGTTGATCGTCTTCCTGGTGCTCGCGGCCCAGTTCGAGAGCCTGATCCAGCCGCTGGTGATCATGCTGACCGTGCCGCTGGCTGTCGCCGGTGGCCTGTTCGGACTCGAACTGGTTGGCTCCAGCCTGAATATCTACTCGCAGATCGGTCTGGTCATTCTGATTGGCCTGGCCGCCAAGAACGGCATCCTCATTGTCGAGTTCGCCAACCAGCTGCGTGAGACCGGTCGTGATCTGCGCACGGCGACGCTTGATGCCGCGGAAACCCGTTTCCGTCCCATCCTGATGACCGGTATCTCGACCGCGATCGGGGCCTTCCCGCTGGTGATCGGGTCCGGACCGGGTTCGGAAAGCCGGATCACCATCGGTGTTGTGATCTTTGCCGGCGTGACGGTCGCGACCCTCTTCACCCTCTTCGTCATCCCGGTTGCCTATGGCGTGCTGGGGCGGTTCACCAAGACGCCCAACTGGGTGTCCCGCAAGCTTGAACAGGAAGCCCGCGAAGCTGGTGACGACATGATCGAAGTGCCCGCCGAATAGGCGCTGGCTAGGACGTGCCGGTGAAGTCCGGTGCCCGCTTTTCCAGGAAGGCCCGATAGCCTTCCTGGAAGTCCTCACTGCTGAACGCATCCAGGAAGAGCTGGCGGGTTTCGTCGGTGTCCTGGTCGACGCCGGACCGGATGAGATGGATTACGCGCTTGGTGATCCGTGCCGACCCGGTCGAGCGTGACAGCATCAGATCGACATAGGCCCGCACTTCCGCTTCCAGCGCGTCCGGCTCGAAGCAGCGATTGATCAGGCCGATATCCAGCGCTTCCGCAGCGTCCACAAGACGGGCCGAGTACAGCAGGTCCTTGGCCACCGAGACCCCGACCGCGTCAATCAGGCGCTTGGTGTCATTGAGTGTATAGCCGAGCCCCAGCTTGGCCGGGGTGATGCCGAAACGTCCATCAGATGCGGCAAAGCGCAGATCGCAGGACAGGGCGAGCCCGCAGCCGCCGCCGACACAGGCACCCCGGATCACGGCCAATGTCGGCTTGGGGAAATGGGCCAGGGCGTCCAGCCCTTCGGCGATGGCGCGCGTATTGGCGCGAGCGCTGTCGGGTGTGGCGTAGATCGTCTCGAATTCGCTGATATCGGCACCCGCGGTGAAGGCACCGCCCGTCCCCCGCACGAGCAAAAGCTTGATCGCCGGGTCGGCCGCCGCCTCATCCAGCAGCTTGGGAAGTGCGGTCCACATGGCCGCATTGAGCGCATTGCGGCGCTCGGGCCGGTTCAGGACAAGGTCGGCGTAGTGGTCGTGGCGGTCGAGATAGATCGGGGCGTCGGTCACGGCATCGTCCGGGCAGCGAAGGGCGTGTGCCTATCTGCGCCAGCCCGGCCCGAAACGGCAAGGATCAAAGCTGTCCGGTCTGTCGCTTGGCGGGAAATCGTCGGCGCAGGCTGCTCCTCCCATGAGTGCCGGAAGCGCAGGCTGTGGATTTTTTCCTGATTCATTTGACAGCGACGGCTCAGCATACTCAAATTTGGAAAATCGGTTGATTGATCAATAAAACAAATACGACCGAGGGTACTGGGAGGAAAATTATGAGCGCAGACGCGACGGCCGAACCGGCCGCGACGCCATCTGTTGCGACCGACGAAAACGGTGTGCCCGAGGTCAAGCGCTCTACGATTTTCCTGCATGGGTCTTTGGCGTTGCCGCTGGCGATCTACAGCTATCCGCTCGCGATCTGGCTGCCGGCCCACTATGCCGGTCATCTCGGCATCTCCCTGTCGGTGATCGGCCTGATCATCATGATTGCCCGCTTCACCGATGTGTTCACCGATCCGTTGATGGGTGAAATCTCTGACCGCGGCCGGACACGCTTCGGTCGCCGCAAGCCCTACATCGCCCTCGGCGCACCGGCGCTGATGGTCTCGACCTGGTTTCTCTTTGTCCCGCCGGAGGGGGCCGGCCTCGTCTATTTCCTGGTCTGGCTGACCCTGTTCTTTGCCAGCGCCACCATGATCCAGATCCCCTTCCGGGCCTGGGGGGCGGAACTGTCCGGCAATTACCATGTCCGCAGCCAGGTCACGGCGGCGCGGGAATTCTACTATCTGACGGGCCTGCTGCTGGCCGCTGCCGTCCCCATGATCATCGAGATCTTCGCCGATGGCGGGGCCGTGACCGAGATCTTCGCGGCGATCTGGCGTGACGTGACCGGGGCCTTCACCGGTGAGCTGATGACCCGGACGCCGACCAGCCGGGCCGCCCTGACCGGCCCCGTCCTGATGGGGCTGGCCTATGCGATGATCGTTGCGGTCCCGATCCTCACACTCTTGATCCTGACCACCGTCAAGGAACCGCCGCCCGCCCTGCGTGAGCGCGTTCCGATGATCGAGGGTTTCCGCCATCTCTGGCGCAATGGTCCGATGCGCCGGGTGCTGATCATCGCTTTCCTGGTGATCGCCGGCGAGAGCCTGCGCAATGCGGTGTCGCTCTTCTTCATCCGCGACATCATCGGCATTCCGACCATCGGCGCGGCCTATTTCCTGTATTTCATCTCGGGGATCGCGGCGATCCCGTTCTGGCTCTGGCTGGGCAGGAAGATCGGCAAGCACCGCGCCTTCATGGTGACGCTGGGATTTGTCAGCGTTGTCAGCGCCTGCAACCTGCTCCTCGGTCGCGGCGATTATTTCGCTTTCTTCTGCCTCTTCCTGCTCAAGGGCTTCGCCTTTGGTGGCCTGCAATTCCTGCCATTGGCCATGCTGGCTGACGTCGTCGACATCGACAGCGCGCGCTCGGGCGGACGCCGGGCCGGAACCTATTTTGCCGTACTGGGCCTGTCGGAGAAGCTGGCCGCCGCGATCTTTACCGGTCTCGCACTGAATATCGTGGGTCTGCTTGGCTATCATGCTTCGGGTGGTGTCGATGCCTCGACCGATATCGGGGTGTTGTCGCTCCGGCTGGTTTATTGCGTCGGCCCGATCGCGCTCTACGCCCTGTCGGTGCCGCTGATCTGGAGTTATCCGCTGACACCCTTCCGGCATGCGCGTCTGCACGCCAGCCTGACCAAGCGCAATCAGCGGCGTGCGCGGGCAACGGCCGCCGAGAACGCGATCAGCTGACGGGGCCGGATGACCGGGCTCCCGCGACAGCCATCAGGCTGCGGCGCTCGACTTGCGGGTTCTCAGCTGCTCTGCGCGCAGTGGATGGCCGAAATGCCAGCCTTGCAGGTATTCGAAGCCGAGCAGGCGCAGCATGGCGGCCTGCCCCTCGGTCTCGACCCCTTCGGCGACCATGTCGAGCGACAGGGCGTCGCCGAGCAGAGCGAGGGCCTGCAGCATCTTGTTGGGACCTTCGCCGCGGCCGATGGTCTGGACGAAGGACTTGTCGATCTTGATCTTCGAGAAGGGCAACATGTGGAGATAGCCCATTGAGGCAAAGCCGGTGCCGAAGTCGTCCAGATTGACCCGGAAACCGGCGTCATGGAGCTCCATGAGCCGCGCCTGTGCCTGATCAAAATCCTCAACCAGAACCGTCTCCGTCAGCTCGAACTCGACACTGGCCGACGTCATGCCGTGGGCCTGCAGTTCACGCAGGTAGCGTTCGCAGAGACGGCTGTCATTGAGCTGCGCCGGGGAGAGGTTGATCGAGACGGTGTAGGGGGCGCCGGGGCCGATCTCCTCGCAGACCGCGCGGACGACGAAATCCCCGAGCCGGCGGATCAGCTTGGAATCCTCGGCCACCGGGATGAAAACATCGGGCGGCACCGCGCCACGGGTCGGATGCTCCCAGCGGAGCAGGGCCTCGACCGACGCTGTGCTGCCATCGCAGGCGCGTGCGATCGGTTGATAGACGACGAAGAATTCGTTGCGATCCAGCCCGGCTTCGATGTCCGCTTCAAGGGCCCGCCGTGCATCGGCCTCGAGGCCAAGGCTGGCGTTGAAGACCAGCGGCTTGTCGAGCTGGTCGGATTTCGCGCGATACATGGCCAGGTCGGCGTCATGGATGAGTTGGCTGAACGGCTTGGGGTCTCCGCCTTCGCAGTGGGCAATCCCGATGGCCGCGCCAATCTCGAACTGCCGACCGTCGATCTCGAACGGGGTGGCGAGACTGTCGCCCAGGCTGCTGGCGATCTCCAGGGCCGCGCCGGCCTTGTCTTCACCAATCAGGGCGCAGGCAAATTCATCGCCCCCGATCCGCGCAATGTGAATGTCGTCAGCCACGGCTCCGCGGAAGCGGTGCGCCACACGGCGAATGACATCATCGCCGGCCCGGTGCCCGGCCTTGTCATTGACGGCCTTGAAGCCGTTCAGATCAATATAGATTACCGCGGCATCGCCGCGCTGGGCGGCCCGCGTCGCAGCCTCGCTCTCGATGAAACTGGTGAAGCCGAGCCGGTTCGGCAGTCCGCTCAGATTGTCTGTACCGGCCGCGATGATGGCGCGCTTCTCATTGCTGGAGGCATGGCGCGCCAGCGCCCGGGCCTTGAAGGCGATCAGCTGCGCGCCGGCAAAGAAGGCGAGGATGTAGGCGAGCAGCGGCACGAAGGCGAGACGCAAGGTGTCCAGCCCGGGGCGGGAGGCTTGCCAATCCAGCCATCCGATCAAATGGCCGTTATCATCCCGAACCTCGAGGCCATTGGCGTTTCGGGGCATGGCGGCGTCATGGAGGCTGACCTGTGAGACCAGAAAGACGTCTTCCAGCTCCGCCAGGAAGGTCTCGTCGATTGCAGTGCCGATAATCATGATCGGGTCGCGGGCCGGGTCTGTCAGGGCCGTGCGGTCATCGAATTCGCCAATGACCGACACCGAGGCGAGGTAGGCCTGCCCGTCGACTTTCAGAAAATGGGTGGCGATGAAGCGGTTCTCGTCATAGCCGTGCTCAAGGTCGGTGCGCAGGCCGCTGACGGCTTCGTGGGTCAGAAGATCGGTCCGGACCCGTTCACCGGATTCGCGATGCCAGGCCATGCTCCGCAAGTCGTCGGTACCGACGATCGCCACAAAGTCAAAGGCGCTGTGATCGGAGAAGGCCGAGGCCAGACTGTTGGTCAGTATGTCCTTGCGTTCGCCGTCCCAGAAGTCGCGCAGCTCGCCCCACCAGCCATAGTCAGCGACCCACGCCTCGTTCTGGCGGGAGGCCGCCTCGATGCCTGCGGTCAGCAGCTGGCGGTCATTCTGCGCCGCATTGCGGTTCAGGGCACCGACGAAGAAATAGATCGTCAGGACGGAGGCAATCAGACTCACCAGCGTCGCCACATTGATGTAGCGCCCCAAAGTGCTGTCGAGTGTCCGTACCATCCAGTCCACCTGTCGGTCGTGTTGGATGGAGGATGATGGCGGGAACAGGTAAAACTATCGTCAGCCGGGTCGCGGAATTTGAGCAAAATTGCAGCTAATGAGCGAGCAATTGATCATATTTCATGCATGATCCCGGTTTCTCTGACGCCTCTAGACGGCGTCATGCTCCGGCTTGGCATAGACAAATTGCCCGACATCGATGCGACCGGTCCGGAATCCGGCCTCGCAATAGGCGAGGTAGAATTGCCAGATCCGGTCAAAGCGGTCGTCGAAGCCCATCGCCTCGATATCCGGCCAGCTCGCGCGATAGGCCCGATGCCAGGCGGACAGGGTTCGGGCATAGCCGTCGGCGAACATCTTGCTGTCGATCGGAGCCAGGCCGGCCTCGACGGCCAGGGCTTCAAGGTGCGGAACGGGTGGCAGCATGCCGCCGGGGAAGACGTATTTCTGGATGAAGTCGACCGATGACTTGTAGTCCTCGAAATCGCTCTCGCGGATGGTGATGACCTGCAGCGCGGCGCGGCCTCCCGGCTTGAGACAGGCCTGAAGCTGGCGGAAATAGACCGGCCAGTGGGCTTCCCCGACGGCTTCAAACATCTCGATCGAGGCGATCGCATCGAAGTGCTCGTCGACATCCCGGTAGTCCTGAAGCCGCAGATCAGCCTGGTCCGACAGCCCCGCGGCCTCGAGCCGGGCCTGTGCGAAATCGAGTTGCTCCTTCGACAGGGTGAGCCCCGTGACGTGGCACCCGAAGTCGCGGATGGCGACCTCGGCAAATCCGCCCCAGCCGCACCCGATTTCGAGAATCCGGTCGCCGGGCTTGAGCTGCAGGCTCTCACAGATCCGGCGATATTTGCGGGCCTGGGCGTCGGCAAGGCTCTCATCATCGGCTTCATAGATCGCCGAGGAGTAGGTCATGCTTTCATCCAGCCACTGCTGATAGAAGGCGTTACCAAGATCATAGTGGAAGGAAATATTGCGGCGACTACCCCGACGCGTATTGGCGTTCATCCAGTGCTGCACCCGGGCGAGCAACCGGCTCGGGCCGCGATTGCCGCGCGCTGCTGAAACCTTGTCGAGTTCCTGGGCGAGCGCGGTCAGCAGCGCGGGCAGATTGGTGGTCCGCCACTCGTCATTCACGAAGCCTTCCGAGAAGCCGAGAACGCCACTCGCCGCGATCCGCAGCAAGGCATTCCAGCGATGGATTGTCCAGTCGGCGGCAGTCTCGGCCTGCTCCGGCCCGACCATGAAGCGATAGCCACCCGGCAACTCCACGCGCAGACGGAAGGATGTCAGGCCGGACAACGCGTTCGTGATCTGCTTCGCCGCAAAGGCCTGCAGGTATGACGGTTGACCCGCTCGGGCCTCACTCTTGTTACTGTACGCGTCCATCAATGCCTCCCCGGCATGGTGTCAATGGTCCCGCGACGAGGCGCAAACATCGTCAGCCCTTTCAGGCGCAATCTGAGCGCTTCCCACAGGATACCAAAAAAAATGCGAGCCGTATTGGTCGCGACAAGTCCGGCCGCGTGCCGCAGGGCGGCGGGCTCGAGCGGCTCCATCCGGGCCGTGTGAACGGCACTCAGGACGACCTCGCCCTCGCGGATGAACTGGATGCCCAGTCGATAACTGTCCTGGTCCCGGCCCAGACGGAACTGGTACTCGCCGTCCACCGGGTTGAAGGGTGAAACAAAGAACCGCTTGGACGTCTGGAAGCGCACGGCTTCATCTGCGTCGCCCTGCGCGCCAACCGGGAAGGCATAGGCACAGCGGCCATTGTGAAAATTGCTGACCTCGAAGATGAGGCCGATCAACTTGCCGCTCGGCGCATGGGCGAAAAACACCGAGACGGGATTGAAGGCCAGGCCGAGAATGCGTGGTGCCGCCAGGAGCTGGATGCGTCCGACCGGCTCGTTCAGGCCGGCCTCCCTGAGGCGCGTCTCGACCCACTCGCGCAACGGTCTGTCGCCCGGCCCGTAGTCCCGGGTTTGCAGGCTTACCAGGGCCGGTCGATTGAAGCCGAACACCCAGCCGCGTGATGGCGGTGCCTCCGGCCCGTCGATATCGAGCAGCACGGAGGCCATTCGATAGCGCAGGCTGTGATGCCGGGGCGTGCGTCGGGTGTGTCCGACCTGGCCGACAAGGAGGGAGGCGGGGCAAGGTTTCATTCTGCGGCGACTGCGACCTGTTCCGTTGCGCCAGCGCCCTTGTGCTCGGGCCAGGCGATGCGGGCATTCATCTCCGCGTGTGACCAGCCTCGCGCCGGGGCGCCAAGCGCTTCAGCGACCAGCAGGCCGGACTGCAAACCGTCTTCGTGGAAGCCTGATCCGAGCCAAGCGCCACAATACCACAAACCGCCACGACCCTGAATGGCACCGATCGCGGACTGGGCGTCGATCGCGGCCCGGTCGAAGACTGGATGGTCATACTGGTCGGTACGCAGGATACGCTCCGGATCGATTTCGGTCTGGGGATTGAGGGTGACCAGGACCGGGGTCTCGACCGGCAGCGGCTGCAGGCGATTCATCCAGTAGGTCAGGCTGATCTCATTGGTGTCGCCACGACGACGCTCGAGATAGTTCCAGCTCGCCCAGGCCGAGCGCCGCCGCGGCATAAGCCGGGTATCCGTATGAAGGACAGCCGTATTGGGCCGGTAGCGGATGGCGGATAGCAGCGCCGTCTCCTCGGCATCGGCGTCGGCGACCATGGCCAGGGCCTGGTCGGAATGACAGGCCATCACGACGTCGTCGAAAACCGCCGTGCTGCCATCGCCAAGTGTCAGCGACACGCCATCGGCGGTTCGGGTGATGGCGCGGACCGGCGCGTTCAGCGCGATCGTGCCCTTGATCGCGTCGGCCAGGGCACGGACATAGGACTGGCTGCCTCCGGCAATGGTCCGCCAGAGCGGCCGGTCGGTGAGTTGCAAAAGGCCGTGATTGAGGAAGAAGCGGAAAAAGGCACCGGCCGGGAAGCCGCGCATCTGGTCAACCGGGGACGACCAGATGGCTGCGCACATCGGCAGGATGTGGTCCTCGCGGAAGGCCCGCGAATAGCCTTTCTGCTGAAGGAACTCGTCGAGCGTCAGGGTGGTCTCGGCGCTGTCGGGTTCGCGGGCATGGCGGTTGAGGCGCAGGATGTCGGCGATCATGCGCCACATGCGCGGGCGTAGCAGGTTGCGGCGCTGTGCGAACAGGCCGGACGGGTTGGAGGAGTATTCGAATCCGCCATTGCCGATGGAGGCCGCGAACGACATGTCGCTCTCCGCGGTCTCGACGCCTAGCTGGTCCAGCATTTCAATGAAGTTCGGATAGTTTTTCGGGTTATAGACGATGAAACCCGTGTCGACGCCGAATTCCGTTCCCTCGAGGGTGATCCGGGCCGTGTTGGCGTGACCACCGAGACGGTCAGCGGCCTCGAAGAGTGTCACTTCATGGTTCTGCGACAGGCGCCACGCGGCGCTCAGGCCGGCTATGCCGGAACCGATGATGGCGATGCGGCGATGGGTCTCATTGGACATGCAGGGTCTCGCGTCTGAAATTCCGGCGTCTCGTGAACACAGGTACGCATCGCAGACACCGACGGATCACAGACGTACGCGCGCAGTACATAAAGTCAGAGGTGCCTGTTTGCCGGTCTCGACAGCGAAGTGATCCGCTGGCCACCTGTCTTCGTATGGCAAAGCATGTACGCTGCAGCCCAGATATCCATTCGTCCGGCTCAGGCCCGGGCAAACCACCCGGGGAAGGGGCGCATGACGGATCTGACTGACCGGCCGATCGCTTCGGTCGAAAGCCGGAAATTGTCTGATCTGCTCGTGCAGGTGGGGCAGTCGCGTGACCGCGCGGCGTTCCGCGTGCTGTTCGACCATTTTGCGCCGCGGATCCGGGCCTTCCTGTTGAACCGCCGGCTCACACCGGCGCTGGCCGATGATCTCACCCAGGACGTCATGCTGGCGATCTGGCGTCGGGCAAGTGGCTACGATCCCGCGAAGGCCGGCGCGTCGACATGGATCTACACCATTGCGCGCAATCAGCACATCGACCATTTCCGCAAGGTCCAGCGGGCCAGCCGGATGGACGAGACAGATCCGTCCCTGCAGCCCGTGCCGACGCCGGCTGCGGACGATCTGTTCGAGCAGGCCGAGGCCGCCGACACGGTCGGGCTGGCGCTGCAAACCCTTTCACCTGACCAGCGTCAGGTGGTGGATATGGCTTTCACAGAAGGCCTCTCCCACAGCGAAATCGCCGAGCGACTTGAATTGCCGCTCGGTACTGTCAAATCACGCATACGGCTCGCCATGGGCAAGCTGAAAACTACCCTTGGAGACATGGCATGACCCAACGCGGTCACGTACTCGACGACGCTTGGTATCTGGATTACGCCGCCGGTTCGCTGGTGAGCGAGGCTGAGCGTGTGCTGGTACGTTCACATATTGAACTGAACACGGAAGCCGAGGACCGGATTGCCCGCCTCGACACGATTGGCGGTGCCTTGCTGGATCAGCTGCCGGTTGGTGAGCCGCTGCCGTTCAGCGCTGACGAGCTTCTGGCCCTGGCCGACACGGATGTCGATGCCGATGTCGAAACCCGCGATGATGTGGCGGCGCTGCCCCGTGCGCTGGATGGCGTCGACCTGCCACCAGCCCTCGCGAGCTATCTGATGCGCACCGGCGTCAAGGTGAAGTGGGAGTTTCTCGGCCCGGGACTGCGCAAGGCGATCCTGTGGCGTGGCGAGGATGATACCCGCCTTTGGTTGCTCAAGGCCGAGCCGGGTGTTTCCATTCCGCATCATGGTCACAAGGGATCCGAGCTGACCTTGGTGCTCAAGGGCAGCTTCTGGGATGGCGACCAGGAATATCGCCGCGGCGATGTCGAGGAAGCGCATCCCGATATCGAGCATGATATCCGGATCGGCGAGAATGGCGTCTGCGTCTGCCTCGCACTGACCCAGGGCAAGCTTCGCTTCGACGACCCACTGCTGCGGGCCTTTCAGGTCTTCACCGGTCTTTGATCTCGTCCTGACCCGGGCATCCGCGAAACGCGCTGAATGACGAAGGCGGGTGCGGGCGAAGTGCGTTTGCGCTACCATCACGGATCACGGGGTTTGCGCAGGTGCCGGGGTGACCGTCAGCATGAGTGTGAAGACACGGGCGAACAAACAGTCCGGTGCAACGATCAAGGATGTTGCCAGCGCAGCTGGCGTGTCCGCGATGACGGTCTCGCGGGTTCTGAACGCCGAGCCGAATGTGCGTCCGGCCACGCGCGAGCGGGTACAGGCCGCCATTCGGGACCTCAATTACCGCCCCAATCTCTCGGCCCGAAACCTGGCCCGGGCGAATGCCTATTTCATCGGGCTGCTCTATGATAATCCGAGCGCCGGCTATATCAGCGAGCTCCTGATCGGGGCGCTGAACCGGTGCCGTGCCTCGGGCTACCATCTGGTGCTGGAAAGCTGTGGGGCCGCTGGCGAGGACTGGGCCAGCCAGATCGCCGCGATGCTGCAGACCTCGAATTTTGACGGAATCATCATGCCGCCACCGGTCTGCGACCTTCCCGAGGTCCTGGATGCAGTCACGGCGGCAGGTATTCCCTATGTGCGGATTTCGCCTGACACAGATCCGGATCGTGCGCCTTGCATCCTGACCGATGACCGCGCCGCGGCGCGCCGCATGACCGAATATCTCATCGCTCTCGGGCATACCCGTATCGGCTTTATTCTCGGTCCCGAAGCGCACGGGGCGAGCCGCGAGCGGCAAGCGGGTTTCCTCGAGGGCCTTCAAGCGCACGGCCTGACGGCCGATCCGGCCCTCATTGTGCCCGGTGCCTTTACCTACCGGTCCGGTCTCGACGCGGCAGAGACGCTGCTCTCGCTGCCGACGCGACCGACGGCGATCTTTGCTTCCAATGACGACATGGCGGTGGCGGTGATCGCGCTGGCCCACAAGCATGCGCTCGATGTCCCGCGTGATCTGACGGTTGTCGGCTTTGATGATACCCAGACCGCGACGGCGATCTGGCCGCAACTGACCACCGTCAGGCAGCCGATCTCTGACATGTCGAGTGCCGCGATCGACCTGCTGGCCAGCCATCTTGATGGCGATACCGAGGCCGGGGCCCGTCACGAAATCCGATCCGAGATCATCATCCGGGACTCATCCGCCGCGCCAGCGGTTTAGGGAAAATTAGTGGCCAGACGCAAATAGTCGCGTTGAAGCAAAGCTGTCCGGACGGGTCTTGAACCACGGTCGGCGACCGGGGAGATGTAAATTGAATAGCTGGCAAGACCATCCGGCGATCGACCTGCCCATGGTGCGCACCCTGGTGAACGCGGTCGGCGTCGATGCGTTCGATGGCATGCGCGGACAATTCGTCGATGATCTGAAAAACCTCGTCGTGGCCTACAAGGCTGCTTACGCCCGGTCCGATACGGACGAGGCGCGGGCGGCAGCCCATGGCCTCAAGGGCGCGGCCGGCAATATCGGCCTGGTCCGGCTCAGCATGATCGCGTCAGCGCTTGAAAAAGACCCGACAGATCCGGGCCGTGATCTCGATATCATCCTCGACGAGTCGATTGCGCACTTGGTGGCCGCTTCATGAGGCGCGACCGCATGGTCGCAGCCTGAAACGGCGCTGACAGGATCCGACAGGAGGACCCCTATGGAATACAGCAGCGAGACGCGGGGCGACCGTTATGTGGTCACGATCGGGGGGGTGCTCACTTTCGACGACTATGACGCCTTTCGACAGGTCATCGCCGAGATCGTGGCCTGCACGCCCGACACCGTCGAGCTGTCACTGACGGGTGCCAAGATGATCGACTCGGCCGGGATCGGCATGCTCCTGCTCGCCAATGACAAGGCTGGCAAGGCGGGCAAGACGCTCCGCTTGTCCGGGCTCAAGGGGCATGTCGCCAAAGTGGTGGAGCTGGCACGGATCGACCAGCTCATCCAGATTGATTGATCGCGATGACTGATCTCGCGGCGCAAGCACGACAAGTCGTGGCGATCGACCCGGCGACGATCCTGGTCGTTGATGACGTTGCGGCGCTGCGCCTGTTGATCGGCGGCATTCTCAAGGCCGCAGGCTTTCACAACATCATCTTTGCCGCTGACGGGGTCGAGGCGATCGCCCTCATCGAGGCGACCCCGGTTGACATGATCGTGCTCGATATCATGATGCCGCGCATGGACGGGTTCGAGGTCTGCCGGCAGGTCCGCGGCCGGCTGGGTCTCGATGTCCCGATCCTGATCCAGTCCGGTCTCGAGGATGCCGATGAGCGGGCCACGGCCTTCGATGCCGGCGCATCCGACATCGTCTCGAAGCCCATCCATGCGCACGAGATTGTCTCGCGGGTGCGCCTGCACCTCGAACGACGGCGCATGATCGACCGTTTGCAACTCTATCAACGGCGGATGGAAGAGGAGTTGCGGGCCGCCGAGGCGATGCAGATGTCGCTTCTCAAATCGCCCGAAGCGGTCGCGGAGATTGCCGAGCCGCGGGGCGCGAGCCTGACAACCTTCTATCAGGCATCGAACCAGCTGGGGGGCGACCTGTGGCAGGTCTTCGAGATCGATGCGAGCCGCTTCGGCCTCTTCATGGTTGATCTGTCCGGCCACGGGGTCGCCGCAGCGATCAATGCCTTCCGGCTGCACCTGCTTGCCGAAACGCTTGATCAGCATCGATCCGCTCCCGGCCGTTGGCTGGCGGCCCTCAATGACCATCTTTACCAGATGCTGCCGGTCGAGCATTTCGCGACGGCCTTCTACGCCGTGGTCGATATTGCCAATGGTCGCGTCGAATACGCCGCCGCAGGCTCGCCGCCTCCGATCGTCCTGGAAGCGGACGGTGGCTGGCGCGCCCTCGATGGTGGCGGGTTGCTGCTCGGCTGCGTCGCCGGCATCCAATACGAGACCTATCAGAAAGGGATTGTTCCGGGTGACCGCATCCTGCTGTACAGCGACGCGCTCTATGAGAACTTCGACGATCCCGCCCAGTCCCTGCAGCAGTCCGATCTCGCGGAACTGGCCCGCTCCGTCCTGCAATCGGTGTCCGGGGCCGCTTTCCATCAAGCCCTCGTCGACCGAGTGTTTGAGGATGAGGCGGCGCAGCGCCGCGATGATCTCACCCTGATGCTTCTGGAGGTGCCCGGAGATGGCTAGCGAGCGTCCGCAGAAAGTGGTCAAGGACGGGATATGGATCCGTCTCGCCAAAGGTCCATTGGCCGAGGCTGTTCACGCCTATCTGGCCGAGACATTTCAGGACGCCATCGTTACCTCTGCAACGCTTCCGGACGAGACCACGCTCGGGCTGGTCATTGTCGACGATGAACATCGCGACCACCTGGTCCGCGCCACAGCCCACAATGCCGGCGCCCTGCAGGTCATTCATTTTACCGCTGACACCTCGACCGACTCGCGGGCTGATTTTGTCCTGCCGGCAGATGTCGATATCGGGTCGGTCAGATCCGTTCTCCGGGCGGCCAAGGAGTTTCACGACCAGGTCATGACGCTGAAGGCCGAGGTCGCACGCCGGAAGTCGGCGATCGGCACCATCATGACCGGCCAGTTCGTCCTGCGCACGCTTGATGAGGCCCGCAATCTGGCAACCATGATCGCGCTGGCCTGTCCGAATTCCGATCTGGTGGCGATCGGGCTCCAGGAGCTGCTGATCAATGCTGTCGAGCACGGAAATCTCGAGATCGACGCCGCCATGAAGCAGGAGCTTCTCATGGCCGGCCGCTGGCGCGACGAGATTGAGGCCCGCCTGCGGGATCCGGAGTATTCAGACCGTGTTGTGATCGTCACCTTCCAGCGCAGCGAGCGCATCATCTCGATGACGGTCCAGGATGAAGGGGCCGGGTTTGATCATGCCGGTCACCTCGCATCGAACGCACCGACCGAAGGCTATCGCGGACGCGGTATAACCATGGCCCGGGACCTGTCCTTTACCTCGCTGACCTATCACGGAGCCGGCAATCTTGTAGAGGCGACCATCCTGATTGACGCCGAGAACGCCTCAGTCAATTAAGGTCGGCCGGACCGTTTTTTCTTGACTAGAGAAAGTCTCGCGTTACCCCTGATTTGAGCTGTGGTGTTGAATCAGGCGATGTGCCTGTGCGCTGTGGCGCTGGAGGGTGGGATTAATGTCCAGAGCAGTGATGAGTATTTGTGCGGCGATCGCCTTTACTGGTGGTGGCTATGCGCAGGATCCCAATCTTCCGCCACATTTCGGCGCCGTGGAAATCAGGACGGCGTGGGAAATGGATCCCTTTCTGGTCGATATCCAGTCAGGCGGGCCGATCCAGGCCAGCACGATATCACCCGCTTGCCAGGGATGGATTGCCGACAAGCCGGACTATGCGATCTATTTTTCCAGCGCCGCTATCTGGGATGTCACCATCAGTGCCATCTCGGAGGCTGATACGACCCTCGTCGTACATTCACCGGCGGGGTGGTCGTGTGATGATGACAGCGGCGAGGGTCTGAACCCCCAGGTCGTGATCGCCAACCCGCCCTCGGGCCGCTATTCGATCTGGATCGGATCTTATCGTCAGGGCGACTATGCAGACGCGAGGCTGGCTTTTTCCGAGCACGGCTTTACCCGGTCCAATCAGCGCCGTGTGCGGGCTCCGGACCTGAACGCTGAACAGTCCCGGGAGGCGGCGCGTCTCCTCATGGAGAGCTGGCGCGGTCCGAATTGATCCCGCGCCTCGTCCGGCTGGCTGTTAGCTTTGGCTGCCAGCTGTTCGTTCGCGGCAGACTTCGAATATTTGTGCGTTCAGCCTTGGTTCACCCGCGAAACCCGTTAATCTGGTCCAGACCAGAGGTGATTACCGGAACGCAGGGGCGTTTCCCACTGTCTGGGGGGAGGGGAATGTTATGAAAACCCAAATCTTCATGAGTGTCTGCGCCGTTGCGCTCTTGGCCGGCACAGCAACAGCCCAGGACATCTCGGCACCGGCGAGCTATGGCTCCGTGAACCTGAGCTCCGGTTTCACGCCTGATCCATACAATGTGACGCTGACCTCTGGCGGTCAGATCCGGGCCAGCAACATCTCCAGCTCGTGCCGCGGCTGGATCGCCAATGCGCCTGATTTTTCGGTCTATTACGAGGCCGGCAACATGTTCGACCTGACCATCGGCTCGGTCGCCAGCTCGGACACGACGCTGGTCGTCAACGGTCCCTACGGCAACTGGTATTGCGATGATGACAGCGGCGAAGGCCTCAATCCGAGCCTGACCTTCTCCAACCCGCAGTCCGGTCGCTACGACATCTGGGTCGGATCCTATTCAGAGGGCGATTACGCCCAGGCGACGCTGTCCATCTCCGAGCTTGGGATGGCCGGTGGCCAGCCCTCCGGTGGATATGGCGGCGGCATCGACTGGTCGCTCCCGGCGAACTACGGATCTGCCAACCTGCGCGGTGGCTTCACGCCGGATCCGTATCGCGTCAGCATCGTGTCCGGTGGCAGCTACCGGGCGTCCAGCGTCCGTGGCGACTGCGCCGGCTGGGTCTCGGGTGCGCCTGATTTCGAGCTGAACTTCACGGCGGGCTCCCTGCCGCTCATCCTGTCGGCGGCGTCCAGTTCTGACACGACGATCCTCGTCAATGACCCGAACGGCAACTGGTATTGCAATGATGATGGCGGCAATGCCGGGCTCAACCCGTCGCTGACCTTCGGCAATCCGACATCCGGCACCTACGACATCTGGATCGGCTCCTACAGCCAGGGTCAGAACGCCCAGGCGTCACTGTCGATCTCCGAGCTCTACAGCGAGTAATCGCGCGCTCGAGGGCACAGCAAGGGCGGCCGGTTTCCACCGGCCGCCCTTTTGCCATGGGCCGTTCCGGTTTAAGGAGTCGGCGGTCAGAAACGGACGGGTTCATCATGCGTATCTCACTGGGTATCATCGCGCTGATCATTGTCGGGATCATCGGCTTCGTCTTCGTCATCCTGCCGGCCCGGATTGATGCCGGGATGAACCTGGTCACCCCGCACGAGCCCTATGTGATCAGCGAGGAGGCCGAAGCCCTTCATACAACGCTGCGGGTCTCCGATCTGCACTCCGACATGCTTCTGTGGATGCGCGACCCGACGCGCTGGAATGATCGCGGCCATACCGATCTGCCGCGCCTGCGGGCCGGGGGTGTCGCGCTCCAGGTCTTCTCGAGTGTAACCAAGACCCCGTCCGGCCAGAATTATGACAGCAATACCGCCGACAGCGACGATATTACCGCGCTCGCGATCGTTCAGCGCTGGCCGATGCGGACCTGGGACTCGATCCTTGAACGCGCGCTCTATCATGCCGAGCGCCTGAACCGGCTGGCGGCGCGTGATGACAGTTTCACGGTCGTCCGGACCCGGGGCGACCTGGAGGCCGTGCTGGCTGCGCGCGAGACCGACCCCACCGCGATGGCCGGCCTGCTCGAGACCGAGGGCGCGCATCCGCTCGAGGGCGAGATCGGCAATGTCGATGCGCTCTGGGATGCCGGCTACCGGATGCTGGGTCTTCAGCACTTTTTCGACAATGCGCTCGGAGGCTCGCTGCACGGCGTGTCGAATGCCGGCCTGACCGATTTCGGTCGCGACGTGATCCGCCGCATGGACGAACGCGGCCTGATCATCGACGTCGCCCATTCCTCGCCGCAGGTCGTCGAGGACGTGCTGGCCATGACCGACAGTCCGCTGGTGGTCTCCCACACCGGCGTGCACGGCCATTGCGAGGTCAAGCGCAACATCCCCGACGCGCTGATGCAGCGCATCGCCGCCGGCGGCGGGCTGATCGGCATCGGTTTCTGGGCCGATGTGACCTGTGACGACAGCCCCGAAGGCGTCGCCGCCACCCTGCTGGCCGCCATCGACCTGGTCGGCATCGACCATGTCGCCCTCGGCTCGGACTATGACGGCACCGTCACCACCACCTTCGACGCCTCCGAATACGCCGTCCTCACCGACCGCCTGCTGGCCGCGGGCCTGAGCGAAAGCGAGATCCGCCAGGTCATGGGGGAGAATACGATCCGGTTCTTTCTGGAGAATTTGCCGGGGTAGGGGGTGGGTTGTGGGGTCGGCTTGATCCCGGAGGGGGCTTTCGGCGATATCGAAAATATGGTGCCCAGGAGAGGATAGCGCCGCGTTCGAGACGGTCTTAATAGCGCAATTATATCAGCATGTTAAGGTCTAGAAAAACGCTGGGTGCAATGGCTCTGGATGGAAACTTTGTGCATGAAGACGTCTCGTCACTTGCACCCGCGTCTGAGATCCCCCCATCTTTACTCCCTTGGAGGCGTGGCAGAGCGGTCGATTGCGCCGGCCTGATACGCCGCCCGTAGTGACGAATAATCCGGTAGACCCCTCGGGGTTTCGTGGGTTCAAATCCCACCGCCTCCACCAACGGCTTAAGCTACGGGCGGCACCTTAGTAGGCGGTTCGGTTTTGTTTCAAAAATCCGAGCACTTATAATCATATACGCGTGTTCCGTCTTCCCCCGCACCCCCTTACTCAATCTCGCGAACCCAGCTAGCCGCAGCTTCCCAGCTTGGCCGAGCCGGTCTGTGGTTGGCTCCCGGTGGGGCCACCGCATATGCCTTGAACTGGCCGGGTGCGGCATGGCGACTGCGTTGAGCCGCCTTCCCTCCGAGCGTGATCACCCGCGCCCTAGGCAGTAGTTCCAGCTGAGCTGATAGGTGGGTCTCCGCACAAGTCCGATCAGAGCATGAACCCAGTTCCTCATCGAGCGAGCAGAGCCGGCTCTCAGTCAGCCAGACCTTCCGCAGCTGATCATCAAACGCCATGCCGGGGAACGCCATGTCGATCAGCTCGCGGGTGTTGCGATGCATCAGGTCCTGCCCGTACGCGAAGGCCGAGTATGCGTGGCTGATCACTGCTTCGATGAAGTCGTCGCTAGTCTGGCAGGCGGAGTATGCCTCTCCGTCGTGCGGCGCGCCCGGTTCGGCGAACACCAACACCATCTCGACTTCTTCAAGGACGCCTGTGGCGCCGAGGAAGCCCCTCGGCACATGACCTGCCTGTGGGTCCCAACGCGCTTGGGGACAGACACCGAAGTTTCGACAGGGCTCATAGAGCGTCGCGAGTAGCTCCATCATCGTTGGATTCGGCAGTTGCATGATCCCGTTCCTCCCGGTCAGAGGCCTAGCACACCTGCTGCGCACCTTGGGGATTCAATAGATCTTGCCCCAGTGACGCCGCTGAACAACGTCCTGTATCCACTTGGCCGCATGGCGTTCTGTCTCAGGATTGAGCGGTATCGCTAAACCCTAGACCCGTGCGCATCGCGACGCCCCCATCCGCACCAAAGCGCACGTCGTCCACCCACACGCCGACATTCGGCACCCCCGCGCACCTACTCCGCCGCCACAGCCTCCGCCTCCAGGTGCTCCACCAGCTTCACCCCGGCCTGCGAACAACTCAGCGAACCACCCAGATCGCCGGTCCACTCCCCTGCCTGATGCATGGCATCAACGGCGTCGCGGATCCGGCCCGCGGCCCCCGTCTCGCCCAAGCTTTCCAGTAGTTGAGCGGCCGCCTCGATCGCGCCGAACGGGTTGGCCTTGTCCTGGCCGGCGATGTCGGGGGCCGAGCCGTGGATGGGTTCGAAGAGGCCCGGTTTCTGGTCGCCCAGCGAGGCCGAGCCCAGAAGGCCGATCGAGCCGGGCAGCATGGAGGCTTCGTCGGACAGGATGTCGCCGAACATGTTCTCGGTGACGATGACGTCAAAGCTCGCCGGCGCGCGCAGCAGGTGCATGGCGGCGGCGTCGACATACATGTGGTCGAGTTCGATATCGGGGAAGTCGCGCGCGCCCATCTCGGAGACGACATCGCGCCACAGGCGGCTGGTTTCCAGCACATTGGCCTTGTCGACCGAGGTCAGCTTGCCGCGCCGCAGGCGCGCCTGCTGGAAGGCGATACGGGCCACCCGTTCGATCTCGCCGCGCGAATAGGTGCAGGTGTCGCTGGCACTGTCGGCGCTGCGTTCGCGCGTCCCGAAATAAATCCCGCCGGTCAGCTCGCGCACGATCAGGAGATCGGTCCCGGCCACCAGGTCTGCCCGCAGCGGGGATTTGCCGGCCAGGGCCGGATGTACCGCCGCCGGCCGCAGATTGGCGTAGACGCCCAGCGCCTTGCGCAGGGCCAGAAGGCCGGCCTCCGGGCGGACGTCGGCGCGATCCCATTTCGGCCCGCCAACGGCTCCGAGAAAGACGGCGTCGGCCGTCTGGCAGGTTTTCAGCGTGGCTTCGGTCAGGGGCTCGCCGAATTCATCGATCGAGGCGCCCCCGAAAGCGCAGGTTTCAAAACTGACCCGGAAACCGTCCACGGCGGCAACATGCTCGAGCACGGCGCGCGCGACTGCGGTGATTTCCGGTCCGATCCCGTCGCCGGGCAGAAGGGTGATGCGGTAGGTCATGCGTGGTCGGCCTCATAGGCGTCGATGGCGTCGGCATGGTTCATCAGGAAGCCGAGCGGGTCGGTGCCTTCCATCAGACAGTGCTTGGCGAAGGGTTCGATGGCAAAGTCGAAGCTGGGTCCATTGCCCAGATCGACATGCTGGCTGGCAAGGTCGATCCGGATCGCCACGCCCGGATTGGCCAGCAGCCAGTTATGGGCCGCTTCCGGCGCAATGATCGGCAGCAACCCGTTGCGGGCCGCATTGGAGCGGAAGATATCGGCGAACTCGCTCGAGATGACGGCCCGGAAACCGAAATCATGCAGCGCCCAGGGCGCGTGCTCGCGCGACGAGCCGCAGCCGAAATTTCGGCCGGCGACAAGCACCCGGCATTGTGCCGTGTCGAGGCTGTTGAGCGAGACCGCCTCCAGCGGCTTGCCCTCGCCATCATACCGCCAGTCATGGAAGGCCAGCTTGCCAAGCCCGTCCCGACTGGTCGTGGTCAGGAAGCGGGCCGGGATGATCTGGTCGGTATCAATGTCTTCCTGGTCGATCACAAAGGTCCGGCTGTCGATCCGGCGGATATCGTCCTTGGCCCCGGGGGCAGGGATCTCAGGCATGGGCGGGCTCCATCAGCTCGGCCGGGTCGATGACATGTCCGGCTATGGCCGCCGCCGCAGCGGTGGCGGGACTGGCGAGGACCGTGCGGACGCCCGGACCCTGGCGGCCTTCGAAATTGCGGTTCGAGGTCGAGACCACCAGCTGGCCCGGCTCGCCGCGATCGCCATTCATGGCAATGCACATGGAACAGCCCGGCTGACGCCACTCGGCGCCGGCCGCGATGAAGATCCGGTCCAGCCCTTCTGCCTCGGCCTGGGCCCGGACCGCGACCGAGCCGGGCACGACGAGGGCGCGGATGCCGTCAGCCACCCGTCGGCCGCTCATGATGGCCGCCGCCTCGCGCAAATCCGTGATCCGAGAATTGGTGCAGGAGCCGATAAAGACCTGATCGACCCGGGCGCCGGCCACCGGCTTTCCGGCCTCCAGACCCATATAGGCGAGGGCCTTTTTCTGGGACGCGGTGCGCGGTGCCGGGATGGGCGCGTTGACCGCGATGCCGGTATCCGGCGCCGTGCCCCAGGTGACCATCGGGCGGATGCTTGCGGCATCGATCCTGATCTCGTGGTCGAACCGGGCGCCGGGATCACTGGGCAGCTGACGCCAGCGTTCGATGGCCTGGTCCCAGTCCGCGCCGTGCGGGCAATGCGCGCGGCCTTCAAGCCAGGCGAATGTCGTTGCGTCCGGCGCGATCATGCCGGCCCGTGCCCCGGCCTCGATCGACATGTTGCAGACCGTCATCCGACCTTCCATGTCGAGCGCCGCGATGGCGCTGCCGGCGTATTCGATGACGCAACCGGTCCCGCCATCGACGCCGATCTCGGCGATGATGGCGAGAATGATATCCTTGGCTGAAATACCCGGTGCGGTCTCGCCATCGACCGTGATCCGCATGGATTTCGGCTTGCGTTGCAGCAGGCATTGCGAGGCCAGGACGTGACCGACCTCGGTCGTACCGATGCCGAACGCCAGCGCTCCAAAGGCGCCATGGGTCGCGGTATGGCTGTCGCCGCAGACAATTGTCATGCCCGGACGGGTCGCGCCGAGCTCCGGTCCGATGACGTGGACCACACCGCGATGCCCGCTACCCCAGCCGTGCAGGGTAATGCCGTGCCGGGCCGTATTGGCCTGCAGGGTCTCGACCTGGTTTTGGGCGGCCGGTGTGGCGTAGGGCGGGGTCTCGCCGGGCGCGAAGTCGAGCGTCGGGGTGGCGTGGTCAATCGTCGCCAGCGTCCGGTCCGGTCGCCGCACGGTCAGCCCGCGTTCGGCCAGCACGGAGAAAGCCTGCGGCGAGGTCACTTCATGGACGAGATGGAGGTCGACATAGAGCAGGCCCGGGGTCTCGGCCGTTTCGGCGCGGACCTGGTGGGCGTCCCAGACCTTGTCGAACATCGAGCGCGGGGCGTGGCCCGCGCGCTCAGTCTCAGGCGACATGCTGGACCTCCATCGCATTGTCGTGAACCGGCTGCAGCCAGCCATGACGGTCCGGTGTCTCGCCGGAGAACAGGCCGAAGAAGCGCGCCTGCATCAGCTCGGCGACCGGTCCGCGGCCACCGGCGCGAACGACATGGCCATCGACGGAACGCACCGGCGTGATCTCGGCGGCGGTGCCGGTGAAGAAGATCTCGTCGGCGAAATACAGGCTCTCGCGGGACATGGTCTGCTCGCGGACGTCAAAGCCCTCCGCCTCGGCCAGCTTCATCACGGCGTCCCGGGTCAGGCCGGACAGGATGGAGGAGGAGCTCGGCGGGGTGCGGATAATACCGTCCGAGACCACGAAGATGTTCTCGCCGGCGCCTTCGGAAACCAGCCCGTTGACGTCGAGGCCAATGCCTTCATCAAAGCCGCGCGAATGGGCTTCATGGCTGATCAGCATTGACGAGAGATAATTGCCGCCGGCCTTGGCGCCGGTCGGAATGGTGTTCGGGGCGGGCCGGCTCCACGAGGAGATGCAGCAATCCACCCCCTTGGTCAGGGCCTCCTCGCCGAGATAGGCGCCCCAGGGGAAGGCGGCGATGCAGATTTCCGACTTGGTATCGGCGCCGGGCAGGACGCCGATCCCGCCATAGCCGAAATAAGCCAGCGGCCGGATATAGGCGTCCTTGAGGTGGTTCGCACGAATGACCATCCGGCAGGCGGCCTCGACCTCCTCCTGGGTGTGATTGATCGGCATGTGATAAACGCGGGCGCTGTTGAACAGGCGCTTGATGTGATCGCTCAGCCGGAAGATCTGGGGGCCGGTTGGTGTGTTGTAGCAGCGGATTCCTTCGAAGACGGAGGAGCCATAATGCAGGGCGTGGGAGAGAACATGCGTCTGGGCTTCATGCCAGTCGATCAGTTCGCCATTGCGCCAGATGAAGTCGGTTTCCTGGATAGCCATTGTCTCAATTCCTGTCAGACGGCCGCGGCCGCTTGTTGTTCGGTGATATCGGCCCGGCCATAGGCCTCGCCGCGGTCGAGTGTGAAGAGCAGCGAGTCGATCGCGGCTGTGAGAACGTCGGGACCGCGGGCGCGGCCAGAGAAAGTGTTACCATCAATGTCGACGCTGATGTCGGCCACGAACTCCCGCCCGGTTGAGGTTGACCGCATCCGCGTCTCGAGAGCGATGATGGTCGCATCGGTTCCGGTAATCCGCTGAACCGCCGCGAAGGCCGCCGCCATCGGGCCATCGCCCGAGGCAATGTCGGAAACGCGACCCCGGGACGGGTGCTCCAGCTCGATACGGGCGAACTGCTTGGGTTGGCGGCCGGCGGTGGTGCGCAGCTCGGTCCGCAGCACCGTCCAGCGCGATCCGCTCGGCGAGAAGCCCTCCATCATGGCGACCAGGTCGGCGTCATTCACTTCGCCCAGCTCGTCGGCCAGGTGTTTGAAGTCGATGAAGACCTGGTTCAGCTTCTCGGTGTCGGGCTTGTAGCCGAGCTTGGCCAGACGCTGGATCAGGGCATGCTTGCCGGAGTGCTTGCCCAGGACCAGGGCCGATCCGGGCGCGCCAACGCTCTCCGGGGTCATGATTTCATAGGTGCGCCGGTCCGAGATCATGCCGTGCTGGTGGATACCGGCCTCGTGGGCAAAGGCATTCTTGCCGACGATCGCCTTGTTGGGAGCGACGGCCGCGCCGGTCACCCGTTGCAGCCGCTGGCTGGCATTCCAGATCTTGGTCGCATCGACATGGCTGACCGCCGGGAAGATGTCGGCCCGGACCTGCAGCGCCATCACGATTTCTTCCAGCGAACAATTGCCCGCCCGCTCGCCGATCCCGTTGATCGCGCATTCGACCTGACGCGCCCCGCCCTTCACGGCGGCCAGGGAATTGGCGACCGCCAGGCCGAGGTCATTGTGGCAATGGGCCGAGAAAATCACATGCTCCGGGCGCGCGACCTTGGCGATCAGACGCTCGAAGACGGCCTGGATTTCGCCCGGCTCGGAATAGCCGACCGTATCCGGGACGTTG